>CAYOGM010000001.1:0-87429 GCA_964403595.1 uncultured Acetatifactor sp.
CACCTCATAAAACATACTGCGTCCCGATTCCTTGCGGTATGTCTTATCCAAAAAATAATCTCTGATTTGCTTAACCCGGGAATAAGTAGTTCCGAGACCATACTGCTGATATGATACCGCAGAGGCCGTCTTCGAAAGTATTACATATCGTTTATCCGACTGCTGTACCTGCTGTCTGGTATAACCGACTGTATCTACATTAGAAAGATTATGCGCTGTTGTATTCAGCGCATTTTGACTAGTCTGTAATCCGGATGCTCCTATATATAAACTTCCCATCAATGGCATATTCATTCACCTCGGCTTCCCAAGTGGTCCCTTACGACCGCTGTTATTGTTTGGCGTCAAATCCCTGGTTTACACCCATGGTCTCTCCCATGCTATAGGCGCCTCTGTTATAATTGGCAGTTTCAGGTGCGGCTTTTGCTGCATGAAGAATATTTATCTCAAAATTCACCATCTCCAATGCATCCTTCAAAAGCGCTCCATTCTGCTCGTTGACACGCTTTAACTCTCTTACGGACTGATGAAGTCTGTCATATGATTTCATCAGTGCCGCCTGTTCTGTCGGTCTTGCCGCAAGCATGTCAATCAGATTTGTCAGCGTAAGCTTCGTAACGTCCTTGTTCAGCACCGTGGCGATGTCCGCAGTCACCTCCATGCGTCTGCGTTCCAGATTATTAATCCTGCTCACCAAGGTTTGTTCTTCATCCGTGATTTTCTGTAAATTTTCAAGATTGCCACTCACAATGATTGGCGTCTTGCGCTGGGATACGGTAAGCAGCCCCTCATACTCGTCGCATTCCCTGTCCAAAATTTCTATCAGGTTTTCCATCAAACTTGCCACGGGGCCATCCTCCTTATACCAGCGCGTTGTACTTCTCTAATAACTTTGCTGCAAATGCACTGTTATCAACACTGTATGTGCCATTCTGAACACTTGCCTTTATAGATGCAGTCAAATCCTCTCTGATATCGGGAGTTGCTTCCAGTGCTGCCTTAGCAGTCTGAATATCCTTACCTACACTGCTAATCTGTAACTGATCCTTTGCGGATACAGTAGCGGATTTGGCTGCACTACGACTTGTCGTCTGTGACTTGTAAAGCTGCTGTACCTGGGTATAAGCATCTATACGCATATGGTTTCCTCCTTCCTTCCTGTTAGATAATATATTTAACATCCTGTCTAATATTTTATCTGATTCACAATATGTATCGGCGTTATTTCAAAATTCTTTAGGGCAATGAGTTGATTTTTTTTCTGTTTTTGTGTAGCATGAGTTGTGGAGGATGATGCAGAAAGCGCAATGGGACCGTTTTCTCTATGCCACTACATTTTAACAAAAAACAAAAAGAAGGTTTATCTAATTTATGAAAAGAAAATTATCAAATTCCCTTATATTTATATCGGTTTGTGTGTTGCTTGTTGTTTATATTGGGATATTTTTTTATTTGAATATGTTTAAGTATACGGAGCATGTGGACTCGGACATTGCCGTGGATGCCATGCTGGCGAGGGAAATCTGGGTGGAGAAGACTCTGACTCCCGATAACTGGATTGCCAGCACAGAGCGTCTTGTGGTGGGTGTACCGGCTCTTTCTGCCTTATTTTATGGTGCAAGCGGCAGCATGGTTTTCTCCATGGGAATCTCTTGTTTTATTGTAGGCATAATGCTTTTGGCAGCAATTGGATTTACTCTTAAGAAGTGCCGGGTATCCAATTTAGGTATCGCAACAGCTCTTTTGGCATTATGTGCGCTGCCCATCAACGGACTACGAAATGACGGACAGATGGTGCCCTTTGTCACTCTTTTATGGTTTTTATTTGCAGATTATTATGCATTGCACAGTATCTGTTTATTTTTATGTATCGCATTTTACCTTTATTTAAGAGAAACAAATATAAAGACAAATAAAACCACCCGGAAGGTCTTCGATATCATCAGCTGGCTGGTTCTTGCCGGACTTTGTGGCGGACTGGCTTTGGGCGGTATGCGTTGTCTTCAGGTAGTTGTACTCCCTTTAGTTATTTGGGAAATATTGCTTCTCTTTTTTGAGAGTAAACACATGGGTGAAAAGCTGCCACGCAAGCGTTTCCTCGCAACCGGATTTATCCTTAGCCTACTGTTGGTGGGCGGCCTTGCCAAGCTTTATCCTACCAATGTAGATTATCCCATGTATTTGCAGAATGCAGGCAACATGATGACCCGCTTGACCAAGGATGTTCCTGCGGCCATTTTGGAATGTCTGGGGATTGCAGGTAACTGCCCCTTAACCTCCTTTTCTGCACTGATGCAGATGGGGATTCTGGCTGTGGTTATTCTGACTGTGTATGGATTAATTTTCCTGTTAAGACACAAAACCACAACCGGAAGTTACAGCGTTCCCATAATACACAAGCAGCTTTTGCAGGCACTTTGTACCTCCCTTTTATTTACCGTTTTCGTGGAAGTTATCACCACTGCTGAAACCGCCCATAACTATTTCTTTATGGTATGGTTTGTGGTAATTGCAGTATTGGCGTTACTTATCACCCATTTTGAGAAGGCTGCACCTCATTTTGCAAGACTGATTGCTCTTTGCGTATGTATTTTTGCATTGTGCAATGTTTTTTATACCTACAAGGATTGCATCACCACCGAGGATAATCTGGCTGAATATGAAGAGGTTATCGCCTACATGGACTCCGAAAACATTACCCACGGCTATGCCGAGTTTTGGGATGCATCCCGCATCTGTATCATGACAGACGGACGGATTACCATGGGGCAAAGCTACCATATGGAAGATTTGCGCATGTACTGGTGGACCACAAGCACCAAATGGTATGTCCCCAATCTTCCCGAGGATATGCCCACCGCATATGTGGTATGTGTAGAAGACAAAGAGGCCTTCACCAAACAGTTCGAAGACCCTTCCATCGTTACATTAGGCTTTGAAAACGAAAGATTTGCAGTATACATTAGCGATAAAAACCTGGTTCCTATGCTTTAACAAAAAGGAGTTCTTATGATACAACACACGAAGCAGACTTCTAACAAAAAATTGACCGAACGCTTTATAAGTGTGTGTATGGCTGTTTTAGCTGTATTTATTCTGTTTATCGGTTTATTTCTGGCTTATTACAGTCTGCGCTATTCTTACTATTCGCCCACAAGCTATACCGGGCCGGTTATACTAATCAAAGATCATACTTTTTTGAATCTTAGTGTTTTTGGGGCTGTAGTGCTTTTGTCCATCCTGTTAAAAAAACTATTTGAAAAATTAGGTGACAAACAACGTTTGGCCGGCTATATTTTCTTGGGACTTTGTTGCTTAATTTACGCAATAATTGCCCTTATCTGGGTGACTGAATTACCTTATTATCCCAGCGGCGACCAGTTGAAAGCTACCGCTGCCGCTTACTACCATTTAGACGGCAATTTCGTCATGTTGAAAACAAGCGGCTATTTAGGCAAATTCCCCTATCAAAAAGGACTTACTTTTCTCTACGAAATTCTCTTTTCCATATTTGGGAATTTCTGCTATCCTGTGGCTGCCAAGCTACACATTGTATTGGGCGTCATCACTATGATAACCGGATATCTGTTTATAGAAGAGACTTCCTTTAACAGCATCTGTAAAATCATGTACTGCCCTCTGTTTGTTTTATGCACTCCCTATCTGATATTGACTCCATATACCTACGGAGATTTGCCCTCCATCTGCTTTTGCATGGTTATTTTTCTGGCACTGCTACGATATAGCAGAACAGGCAACAATCTATATGTAATCCTGTGTTGTATTATGGGTGTCCTTTCCCTTATGGTTCGCATGCACACGTGGATTGCGTTTATTGCCATATTATTAGGTCTTTTGCTCATATCTGTACAAAAGAAAAAACTGGCTCCATTTCTTGCCGGCATTTTGATTGTGGCGAGTGCGTCAGGCTCCATGAATGCCTTGGACTATTATTACGCAGCACGTTCCGGCTATCCTATCTCAAAAGGCGCACCCATGATTTTAACTCTGGCTATGGGTATGCAGGATAACTATGATGGACCGGGTGCCTACAACAATTACCAGACGACCACCATGAGCGAAGTGGACTATGACAGGGATGCCGCCGCTGAAATTGCCAAAGAAAACCTAAAGGAGAATCTGCAATATTTTGTGGAAAATCCTTCTTATGCCAATTGGTTTTTTAAAACCAAATTATCCATGCAATGGACAGAGCCTGCCTTTGAGACTCTGCTTTCCACCCATTCCTTTGACGAAGAATTACCTGTTCCTGAATGGATTAAGGAAATATATTATGGCAAATACCATGACCCGCTTTTGAACTTTGCAGACAGATACCAGAGTGTTGTCTATCTGGGATTTTTGTTTTACCTGCCGGTTTTTTGGCGCAAACGTAACGAAAATGCCGCATGCTACATTCCGCTAATCGCCATTGTGGGCGGTTTCCTTTTCAGCATTATCTGGGAATCCCAGAGCCGATATGTGCTGCCCTATTATATATTCATGCTGTTATATGTACCGGATGGAATTGCACAGATGGGGGAATGGATTCAGAAAGCATATAGACATTTAAAACCCCAAAATTAAATTTTTTATTTGCATTTCTTACAACACTGTGATACACTGACTAAAATTAAATAAAACCCAAAGCACTTAGGTGTCAGAGCAATCCGTTCCTTGGATTGGCTCTGGTGAAAAGGGAAACAGGTGCAAATCCTGTACGAACTCGTCACCGTAATTAGGGAGCAAAAGCCAATATATCACTGGGCAACCGGGAAGATGGCCGACGCAATGATCTATAAGCCGGGAGACCTGCCTAAGCGTTGTACAAAAATGATTTATTCATTTTAGGACCACGAGTAACTGGTTGTACGTAAATTAGCAGGCTACACAAATTATGTAGCGCCTGTTTGTTTGGCTATGCACCCCTTTACTCTTGGAGCATTTACTCATAGAGTAAAGGGGTTTTTATTTCAAATCGTAACTATTCAGAGGAGAAAAACATGAAAAACAAACACAACAAACTATTTAAACGAATTATGGTGCTGATGCTGGCTTTTGTCATGACACTGTGTACGGCCGCATGCAACAACGGCGACACTACACCAGGAGACAACACTGCAAGCTCTTCTGCTGCCGTTTCTTCCGCTAGCGACTCCACAGAGGTCACCCTCAAAACCTTCACTTTTACCGTTATAGGTGGCGATGGCAATGAAACCGTTTTTGACATCGAAACAGATAAGGAAACCGTTGGTGAAGCACTTCTGGAGCAGGGACTGATTGACGGAGAAGACGGCCCGTATGGTTTGTACGTCAAAACCGTTAACGGCATTACCGCCGACTACGAAACCACAGGTACCTATTGGGCATTTTATGTAAACGGCGAATACGGAACCTCCGGTGTAGACACCACCTCCATTGTAGAAGGCGAAAGCTATTCCTTTAAGGTAGAATAATCGTGAAACTTACAACCAAAGAAATTACTGTTTTTGCACTATTGGGAGCAATGATGTACTCCTCCAAAATCATAATGGAAGCCCTACCAAACATTCACCTATTGGGGGTATTTACCATTACCTTTACCCTTGTATACCGCAAAAAAGCACTGTACCCCATATATATTTATGTGTTTTTGTGTGGCTTATTTGGCGGCTTTGCCGGTTGGTGGATTCCCCACCTATATCTGTGGACCATTCTATGGGGTGTTGTAATGGCTTTACCAACCAATATTCCCAAGAAGGCTCAACCTGTTGTATACATGATAATATGTGCCCTTCACGGATTTTTGTATGGAACACTCTATGCCCCCACACAAGCCCTGTTATATGGATTAGATTTTGAAAAGACAATTGCATGGATTATGGCAGGACTCCCCTGGGATTTCACCCATGGAGTCAGCAATTTTTTCTGTGGAATCCTAATCGTACCATTGACAGCTATACTACGCAAGCTGGAACAGCATAGTGGACAGTATTAAATTTTCCATAGACAAAACCGTCGGCTAACCTCTTCCATGAGGCAACCGACGGTTCTTTTATTCATGACAATAGAAAACTCGCAGAGCGTGTTTTTTATTGTTTATTCTTACGCAACGCATTCATATGCCAATAAAATCCCACACAGATTGCCGCTGATATAGCTGAACCCAGCGGTGCTGCCACTCCCATGGGCAACAAATTATCCGGAAACCACACACTTGCCAGATATGCACCCGGAATTCTCGCCACCAGAATCGACACAATATTATGTATAAAGGAATAATGAGCTTTCTGACAGCCGCAAAAATATCCGCTAAAGCAAAAATGAATGGCCGCAAAAAAGACATCCCATGAATAGCTGCGCAGATAATTACATCCCGCATCAATCACTTCTGCATCCTGCACAAACAGCCCCACAAGACTGCCCGGAGCAATCTGACAATATATTCCGCACAAAAGCCCCCAGCCCATGGTTATGGCCAGCCCCCAACGCAGAGCCCCCACTGCGCGTTCCGGCTTGTTGGCTCCCATATTTTGGGCTGTAATGGCCGAGATAGAAGATAACAGTGCTGATGGAACCAGAAATAAAAATCCAATAATTTTCTCCACAACACCAACTGCCGCTGCATCCGTCAGACCTCTGCTGTTGGCAATTACCGTAATTGTGATAAACGCAATCTGAATCAATCCGTCCTGCATAGCCACAGGAGCTCCCACCTGCAATATTTTGCTGCAAACCTTCTTATCAGGCTTTAAATCCTGTCGTCCCACCCGAAGATCCGGCAGAATACGGCGCATAAACACAAGAGCAAGCAACACACTCACCGCCTGTCCACAGACAGTGGCAGCCGCCGCACCCGCTGCCCCCATGTCCAAGGTACCCACAAACACAAAATCCAGCACCACATTGACTACACATGCCACCGCCACAAAATATAAAGGATGTCGGGTGTCTCCAAGCCCCCTGAATACGCTGCTGATGACGTTATAAGCCACGATAAAGGGCACCCCTGCAAAACAGATTAGCAAATAGTAAAAAGTCTCTTCTATGGCCTCTACCGGTGTTTGCATCACATAAACAATACTGCGGGTTAAGACCAGTAAAAGTACTGTTAAAGCCAACGCCAGTCCACTAAACAAAACAATAGTATTCCCTATGGTTCTGCTCACGGCCCTATCATCCTTCTGACCAACCTCTCTGCCGATTTTCACTGTGGTTCCCATAGCCAGCCCTACGATAATAACCGTGAGCATATGCGTCACCTGACTGCCAATGGATACCGCTGTAGTGGTAGCCGATGTATCATAAAGCCCCACCACAAACAAATCCACCATGCCATAGAAAACCTGCAAAAAACTGGACAACAAGTAAGGGAGTGCAAACAGAAGCACTGTCTTACTTATTTTACCGCTTGTCAAATCATTCTTGTTCATACTTCGCCTCATTCTACCGAAAAATTCAAAAGACGCCCCGCAGCATGTGCAGGACGCCCTTTTATCTCACGTAATATTCCGAATACCATTCATGAAATTTAATTTACTGATCTACGCTGTAGTTAGGAGCTTCCTTCGTAATATGAATATCATGAGGATGGCTCTCTTTCAGAGATGCAGCAGAAATCTTAACAAACTTACCGGTCTCCTTGAGAGTCTCGATATTAGCAGCACCGCAATAACCCATACCGGAACGCAAGCCGCCCATAAGCTGGAATACCGTATCCTCTACGCTACCCTTGTAAGCCACACGTCCCTCTACGCCTTCAGGAACAAGCTTCTTGGCATTGCTCTGGAAATAACGATCCTTGGAACCGTTCTCCATAGCAGCGATGGAACCCATACCACGATAAACCTTATATTTTCTTCCCTGGAAAAGCTCATATTCTCCGGGGCTCTCCTCACAACCTGCAAACATACTACCCATCATGCAGACACTACCGCCTGCGGCGATTGCCTTGGTAATATCTCCGGAATACTTGATACCACCATCAGCGATGATGGGTACACCATACTCCTTAGCAACTGCATAACAATCCATAATAGCAGAAATCTGAGGTACACCGATACCTGCTACCACACGGGTGGTACAGATAGAACCGGGGCCGATACCAACCTTAACAGCATCTGCACCATTTTCAATCAAATCTCTTGTTGCTGCACCGGTAGCTACATTACCTGCGATAACCTGCAAATCAGGATACTTTTCCTTAATCATCTTCAGACAGTTCAGTACATTCTGAGAATGACCATGAGCAGAATCGAGTACAATAACATCAACCTTAGCAGCTACCAGAGCCTCTACACGCTCCATTACGTTAGCGGTAATACCAACGCCTGCACCACACAGGAGTCTGCCCTGGGAATCCTTTGCAGCCAAAGGATACTTAACAGTCTTCTCAATATCCTTGATGGTAATAAGACCCTTCAGATTGTAATCCTCATCAACGATGGGAAGCTTCTCTTTTCTAGCCTTAGCCAAAATTGCCTTAGCCTCCTCAAGAGTAGTACCCTCAGGAGCAGTAATCAGCCCCTCGCTGGTCATGGACTCTTTAATCTTCTTGGTAAAATCTGTCTCAAACTTCAAATCACGATTGGTGATAATACCAACCAGCTTGCGTCCCTCAGTAATGGGCACGCCGGAAATGCGGAACTTTGCCATAAGCGCATCCGCATCTGCCAATGTATGCTCGGGGGTCAAAGAAAAGGGATCGGTGATAACACCATTCTCTGAACGCTTAACCTTATCAACCTCTTCTGCCTGTGCTTCGATAGACATGTTCTTGTGGATGATACCAATACCACCCTGTCTTGCCATGGCAATCGCCATGCGATGCTCAGTAACGGTATCCATGCCTGCACTCATCATCGGAATATTCAGCTTAATCTTCTTGGTCAGCTGAGTAGTCAAATCCACCTGATTGGGGATAACCTGAGAGTACGCAGGTACCAGCAGCACATCATCAAAGGTAATGCCTTCGCCAATAATCTGTCCCATTTTCTTTCCTCCTGTATGCTTGTCTTCTTTTCAAAATTATCTTTTGATTCCTATGAGTTTATCAAAGTTTCACGCCTCTGTCAAGCCACAATTTAGTCATTAAAAACCTTTCTTGGAGCAACATTTTTCAGCGCTTTTACCATATCCTCCGTAGGACTTAAAATCACCTTCGCACCACCTTCATAATACATGCAATAATTCTGCTCAGCTTCTGCCGCACTATAATCTTCAACCTTCACATTTCTGCTCTTATAGTTGTCTAAATGGTAAGAATTTTCAGGAGCAAAAATTTCCATACGGTCTATAGAATAGGTCGCAACCTTCTTACGTCTGGACTGTGCCACAATCCTGTCAACGGTAAGTTCCTTGTCTAAATATAAATACTCATATTCAACCTGTGTAAAAGTACCTACAAAATAAGCGGCTATACCTAAGATAACTGCTACCACTACAACAGGCGGGAAAATCACAATACCCAGACAACAAAGAACTGTCAGAACAATCAGAACAATCTGCAAAACCCTTGTACTCTTGGAAGCCTTGCCCTGTACCAGACACTCTACATAAACATCACTCATCTTTAAACCATCCTTTTCTCAAATGTATATCTATATAATGATATAACATCCTAGGGCAACTTGCAAGGCGGGGGCGGATTTTTATATTTTTTTAATCAAATGACTTTTATCAAATGTCTTCTACAACTTCATCAAATATTCTGTACGATCTTCCTCCGGAATCTCCAGTATCTCCATGGCCCGTTCTGCCGCAACTGACATAGACTTCATCACACTACGTATAGCAGCCAATAAAGTCTCTGCCTTGCCTTCTGCCTTGCCTTCTGCCTTGCCTTCTGCCTTGCCTTCTGCCTTGCCATCCGCAATCAAATCATCCAACGCCTTACACATATCATACTCCTCCTTCTCCTCTTCTTCCAACACTTCAAGCATCTTCCTATTATCTGTAAAAACAGCAATCACTTCTGCGGTCTCCCTATCCAGATGCTTGTACTCTTCCCGTTCAAACAGTTCCTTTAACTTCGTCTTGTTGCCTCTGCAGGGAATTACCTCCAGAAACTGGCGCAGTTCCGTCCGAAATTTTGAAAAATCTTCTAATTCGTTCGCACAGAGTATTGTCATTCCGTAATCATGAAACATTTCCTCTCTACCGCCACAAGTGCCAGCCAGTCCCCATTTTTCAACTGTTTCTTCAAATCATGGTATCTCTTACCCGTGCGCTCACTGGCAGACTCCAGCATCTGTGGCAATACAACCTGCTCTCCGTCATACAGCACTACATTCACCAAATCCGCAAACCGTTCCTTATCATCCATGTACTCATACATGGCAACATCGTACTTCCCCATATTTGCCTCCTTCTACGGAGGCTTTATCAGTCCTCCGCCCTATGCTATTTGTTATATCCAAGTGATTAGACGGCAGAACTGCCTTTGATCTGTTTTGAATGAATCAGAACTAATTGACTTGAATTAAGATGATTTGCCAAATATCTTCCTCGGACTATATATGATACTCCTCAAACAACTGCTTCTGATATTCTGCATCAGAAACCGCCTTCTCAATCTCTTCATTACGACCATCAGCCAACAAACGTTGTATCAATTTATTCACACGTTCCGCTCCCTGTGAAAGTCCCTGTGAAAGTCCTTCCGAAATCCCAACCGCATGCCCATCCTCCCAGTTTTCTTCTTTGATAAGCTGCATATGCTTTTCCTGATCGTATTCATAAATGCACATTTCAATAACCTCCGCTCGCTGTTCCCGCAGAAAATCTGCAAGAATCCCTTCCCGAATGCAATCATCAACTGCCTTATACACAGCCTCATTCAGTTCCATGATTTTCTGATTCTCACGAACCTTCGTGGTAAACAACATATATTCCTTCAATAATTGACAGGCTTCCAGCAGTTCTTTATTCATTCCGGGATTAATATTGTAAACCGTTACAACCAGTTCCAACTCCGGACGCTCCATCTGCTTCGCAAACAAATCAGACAGACAGCATTCTTCCCGCTCCGGTCTGTTAACACTGCCATTATAAAACACCACAAAACGGGGGGCCGGTATCTGAATTGGTTTGCTACTGTACAAATCCTTTTTCTCTTTCTCCACTATTTTCTGCAACTGTTTCGCCACATAGAACAAATCCCGCAAAGGCATATTGGGATTCACTGTAGATTGGTGCTCATAGAGACTTAATTCAAAATCAAACACACAGGACACATCATTCTTCATGCCCATATAGATTGCATTCTCCAAGGTAACAATCTCCATATCCTCTACGTTGGTAAAATTAGTCTTGTTTACTGCATTATAAAGACTCAGTAACGCCTTCTTTCTGCGAAACAGCATTCGAAAAACAGAGTCCTTATACCTGCGCTCCACCTCTGGTAAATATTCTGTATACTCCATATACATACCTCCTTATTCCGCAAGGATTCTCCCAACCCCTGCTTATATTGTAATTGTGAAATGAAAGCATGGATTTTCAAGAATTCCTCCAGAATTAAGGTCTGACGGCATTACAGCCGGGATATGCATGAAGTTCAAAAACGAACACCCTCAAACTTCTGCAAAAAGAAAATATGCTTTATATAGATTGTAACACCTGCGCAAAACATATGCAAGATTTAATTTCTAGAAGGATAGCGCTGGATTTGTAAATAAGTCTTTACAAACATCTTTATCTGTGGTATATGTACTATAAACAATCTTTTAATTCTAAATTTCAGTAAAATTTTTCTCAAAACTTACTTGTGTCAAGTGATGTCTTGTTTTTTCTTGTGCACCATTTCCGAAATATCAATTCACCATTCATGCACATCCCCAAACTTACACATTAAAACAATCAAAGAAGAAAGGACTATGCCTATGCAAAAAGACAAACTAAACCATTTCATTTCAACAAATCAACGCTCTAAATTATCCATTTATTGTGCCTCAGGACCTGTCACTATTCCTATGACCAACGACTATCTCTTCCGAGCCCTGCTACAGCTCAATAACAAGGTTCTGAAATATCTTATCAGTGCGCTCCTCTGTATTCCTTTTTCAGACATTATCTCCGTTGAAATCCTTAATCCTATCATCTTGGGTCAGGCTTATGATGAAAAGGACTTCTACCTGGACATTCGGGTCTGTCTCAACAACCAAACTATTATCAATCTGGAAATGCAGGTAATCAATGAACGCAACTGGCCGGAGCGTTCTCTAAGCTATCTCTGCCGCAGCTTTGACAACCTATACAAAGGAGCCAAATACCACGAAGTTACTCCTGCCATCCAAATTGGTCTTTTGGACTTCACTCTTTTCCCGGAACATCCGGAGTTCTACGCCACCTACAAAATGTTAAATATAAAAAATCATCATGTATACAGTGACAAGTTTCAACTTTCTGTGTTAGACTTAACTCGTATAGACTTGGCAACTGAAGAGGACAAACAGTTCGGCCTTCACCACTGGGCTTCCCTCTTCAAAGCAACCACATGGGAGGAGATTATTATGCTTGCCGAACAGAACGAATATATTTACTCCGCTGCTGAAACAATTTATAAACTCACTCAAGAAGAGCAAATTCGCCTACAATGCGAAGCCAGAGAGGATTACTATTGCAGACAGCGTTATGCGCAGCTCGAAAAAGAACACACAGAAAAAGAGTTGGCTGCGGCCAGAGAAGAGACTACTGCCCTTAAGAAAGCTACTACTGTTCTCAAGGAAGAGGCTGCTGTTCTCAAGGAAGAGGCTGCTGTTCTCAAGGAAGAGGCTGCTGTTCTTAAGGAAGAGGCTGCTGTTCTTAAGGAAGAAGTTGTTACGGCCAAAGAGGAAACCGCTGCCACCAAGAATCAACTTGCTTCTGCCGAAGCCGAGATTGCAGAATTGCGGGCTCGCATTGCGCAACTTGAAGCTGCCAGCCGACAATCCTAAACCGAATCCTATAAAAATGCAACCCAGCCGGGTACTGATTATCATGCAATTGTCAGTACACAGCTGGGTTTTCTATACATTAAACATCTCCATACAATCGGTACACATTTACATATCCCCATGAACCCAATTGTTCAAATTTATTTACAGACGGACAGCTTGCCATCACGCTGTCCAAAACCGCCTGATGATTGCAGGAATTGGTAATGTACAAAATAAACTCTGCATTATTTCTGCATTCAGAATCATTCAACATGCCCAAATTCTTTTCTTTAAAAAAAGTAACACTATTATATTTCGACACATCATAAAACGAAGGCTGTATCTTCCATCGGGTGTCATATACATAGATGCAGTCCAATGTGGCATGAGTCTCCGCCATATTTATCAGAGGCTCACTCGCCTTCTGCAGATTACTCCACGGAGCATTCCGCCAGCTGTTAATCGTCATTACCGTCAGTAACAGCACCAGAATAACTCGGTACTTCTTTGTGAAAATCTTTTTTGTTACCAGACAAACCAACCCGATAATACCGGCTATTAACACTGTGTAAATCGGCTGCTGATACCGCTCCGTAATGTAAACCGCAATTTTCGAAACCGTGATAAAATAAAACACACCGGGAACAATCAACAAAATCCACCTTATCTTTTGACCTGTGGCGCCCTGCTTTTGCTTCTTGTGCTTCTCTTGCTGTTTTTTCGATTTCTGACTGGTAGGCTTATCCGTCAGCCAATGTATCACAATTCCCAAAAGACATACAACCATTATGTAAGTCAGTAGCCCACCAAAAAGCTGGTCATTTATAAAGCCATAAAAGCTTTTCAACCGGCTCACAAACTCCTCCATGGAAGAATCCTTGAAATTACGCATGGACTGCTGTCCTCTCTGACCTGAACCAAATATATGCTCAATCATTGTCGGGAAAATCAACACCGAAAGTCCACCGGCAGCTGCCATAGTCACCAACAGGCTAAGCGCCTCTTTCCATTTCTTGGATGCCAGGTAATAAATCCCCAGCACAAGACACAGATAAAATAAATATACGATGAAATAATAGTGGGTCAGCGCTCCAACAACTGAAATAATCCCCACTGTTACCCAGAACTTTATCGTATATTTCTCATTTACCGACTTGATAAACAAATACGTAATTGCTGTCACAAAAAATAATGTCATGACATACATTCGCAAAAATGCAGTTGTATCTAAGATACATGCCGAGCAGACAAAAAACAATGAAACTACATTCACACAAAATGCATCTTCCGTCATCAAAACTAACAGCCTGCGTAACATGAACAGCGTCAGTACGGCAAATATAATATTAATAATCCCTGCATACCAAATACTATACTCCCCTGGAAATAACGAACAAATGGTATGAAGCAATGCATAATATAAGGGCGGATGAACATCTATTTCCTGATTATACCATACATTAGTATAATCAAAACGATACCATTCTTGGGCAGTCATATACTCCAAAAAGGGAGTTGCCGGGTCCGCATATGTCACACCATCCTCCACCCGCATGGAAATTGAATTATCAAATACCTTGTTTGCCAAGCCATATGAAAAAACTTCATCCACATGGAGATTTTGCTTTTGGGAGATGGTGAGGATTATTCCCACAATCAAGAAAATATATATAATTATATTTTGCCATTTATTCAAACGTCTCATCAAACTTCTTTTCTTTCTGGTCTACCTGACTGCACATCAACAGACATACAAGTTCGTTTATTTCCTATCATTTATCAATTCTCGGAAACAAAGGAATCCATCTGAAGTCATCTGTATTAATTCTCATCCATAAAGATGTTATGGTATATGTAGGTGTATTCCACGAAAAGGCTATTAATTGCTGTGCATCATTATAACCTAATAAACTACTTGCAATTCTATCATCTGTCCATTTTTCTTTTCGATTACCATTTTCATCTACAGCTTTATAGCCTATCAATTTAGCTCCTGCACATTCCAGATACTTTTTAACTACAGCCATCTCCCCATCATCTGTCTCATCGCTATATCGCTTAAAATATCCTTCTGGAAATGCCTGTTGCGCTACGATTTTAACATTTTTCAATCCAATCTCTTTTAATCTTGCATAGAAAAATTCTTCATTCTCCTTTTCATAATACAAGAAAGAAAAGAACAATTTACACTGTTTCAACTTCTCCCTTAGTTCCTCACACAACTCTTCCACATGCACTTCCTGTGTCTGCCTCTCTTCAACCGGTATCCCCATATAGGTCTCAAAAACAGATAAAATCTGCTTACCGGAACAAAATGCATCCTCTAGAAATACAATTCTTTGTCCTTGCCCCGAATCTGCCAAAATTCTCTCTAAAGATTTTGCTTTCCAATTACTGCCCATAACATTATTAACAATGTTCATATGATAAGTAATTAATGCACTTCCATCCTGTAAGTTGCCTATATTACAGACTTCTAAATCGCTTTTATTGCATCCTTCTTCCTTTATTAATCTTGCAAAATTTTTCCTTAACGCATCTGTAATTTGTGATTTGGATATAATCTGAACATCTCCAAGCATCCTTATATATCCATTCAAAAAAACATCAAAATCTCCCGCTTCATCTTTAAACGACATATATTGCTTCAAATGCGTCTTCAAATATGTTTCATCAAGCCTTACACCCGTTCCTGTCTCAAGATCAAAACTCTCATAAGTTTTCCATTTCTCAACCAGCCCCTTTATCTCACCCCAATGGGAATCAATACTGCTCTCAGGTGCTAATATGTAGTATTCTTTAAAGTACTTCTTTTTGTCCAAATACTTCTTTATTTCATTAATATGCTCTTCATCTTCCTGACCATAAATAACCATATCATTTATCAACAATCCGTACATCCTAAACAAAACAACTTCTGTTGCAATATAAACAATATAGCGGTCTTCCGGATAGGAAACTAAAAAATTCTGAGGCTTGCGCGAAGCTCGGCTCTGTAACCAACTATCTGCTTCAAACTCCATATCTCGGTCTTTATTCATTTTATCGTCTATGGCAATATTACTATTCATAGACGCAGCTGATATATCCGGCGTACAAATAAGCAAAATATCCGTTTTATCATTGCAATAAAAGCGCGAATCACGTAATATTTCCTTAATTTGATTAACTTCCATTATGACTGCATTAATAAATTCTTCTTTGTCTTTACTAACCTTTTTCCCAATCACCCTGGAATAAAACTCTTTTTCTTTATAAATTGCCTTTGTCAGATTTCTATCTGTAAATGCCACACAACGTTTGAAAATTGCTCGCTTGTACAAACTACTCAATATATTACATGCATTTTGATACCTATCCCTGTCTACAATCTCTACACCGGAACCTATATTGTTAAAGATAAAATCAAAATTCTCACATATTACCATACTATCATTCAACATAAGAATTTTTGACAAATCTGTAAAAAATCCTTTCGTAGACTTATCCAAATCCAAAAGTGCATACCGCAACATTTCTTCCGCCGTTAATGTTTTTTGATGATAATAAATATTCTCAAACATCATAAAACGCGAAATCACTAACTGATCCACTGTATTAATTGCAGCCGGTGCAATCGCCATCTTATAAATCATTGTATCGTCCGGATCATGATGCGCTACCATATCGTAACTTTTCTGGTTAGACACAACTCTTAATTTCTGAAAGACCCTTGACATATCCACAGCTACAGGCACTCCGGTTGAATGAGAATCCCTTTTCAAATAATCCAACTTATCAGAATCAATCTGTCCACTTATGACTTTAGCATAAGGAATATACGACTCTGAATAGGGAAATCCCAAAATAATACATATTATTTTTTCAACCAACTCATCTTGATTGTATTTTACAAATTCAAAATTCTCCAAACCATCTTTTATAATTTCCAATAATTTTCTTACCGATGTCGAATTCAAAATCAATATAGATATAAGCTCAGAAAATGAGGGCTTTATTTTTAAATTTTCATAAAACAAATCCCTAATAACATCGATTTTATCATATAAATTTGACTCTCTATTCTTTTGAAAATACATTTCAGATGCATGGCTACAAAACATATGTCCGCAATCATGAAAAATAGCAGCAAGTCTAATGACCTGCCGCACTTCTTTTTTAATACAAACCCCTTTCTTTTCCAACTCTTTTGTAAGCTGAAAAGACATGGTATCTGCTGTTTGTAAAACCCCTAATGTATGTGAAAATCTCGTGTGCGTAGCGCTGCTATATAGAACATCTGCCAAACCTAACTGCTTAATATTTCTAAGTCGCTGCATTATAGGACTATCTAAAATAAATATTTCTCCTTCATTTATCTCAATAGTACCCCACACCGAATCATAGAAATTCTTAGTATGCATAGCACTCAATCTCATGTTGCTACACTTTCTCTCGCACTCTTTAAGATAAGAGCCCATAGTTTGGTCTACATATGATTCTATCTGATTTCTCATCCACTCCAATTCATCTTTTTGCAGTAAATCTATAACTCTTCCCATAGTTCAACACCTGCCGCTTCACAAAATTCTTTAGCAATTTTATTCATTAGAGGTATATCAATATCAATAATAGTATTATCATTTAAAACCTTATTTGCACGATATGGTGTCATTTTGATAGTCATGACAGACCACATTGGATTATCCGCTCCGGAAAAACTTATCCCATATCCATTCAAATTCATAAACATAGCTCTTATCTGTTGATATGTTTCTTCAACCGGTACCTTTATAAACATATCCGATAATTTGGCAAACTGTCCGGCATCCATATTCTCATGCAATATGTCTTCCATAGCCTGAACTCCCTGCTGAAACTCTTCACCGGTAAATGGAATCGATGTAACTCCACATACACACAACGCTGCTACAAATTTCTCTAAAAAATTACTAGCTTCCTGTTTCATCAGACCACATCACTTTCTATAATATTCAATATCCACATTTTATCATACTCCATCTAGTATGCATAGATGATGTTTTCAACAATATTTTGCTCTTCTTTTTATTTATTTATCCTATAAACAGAATATATAAATTCCATTTAAAAATACATTTTATAACTATAAGGAATCTAAAATCGCACATACTTGTTTGCAAATAATATCATCCTTAAAATAGAAATGCCCTCCATCAAACATAAAAACATTCTTAACATTAGCACATTTCTTCCATTCAAGCATCTGCTCCGAATTCACTAAAGCATCTTCTCTTCCACCCAAAAGCATGACGGGTATATTAACATGCCGGTTAGTAAATCCTTGCCTATATGTTTGGCACAGATGTATATCATTTTTAATGATTGGCAACATTATTGCCCGAAAAACACTAGTCTCAACGATTCGTTGCGAAACCTGTTGATTCTCCAACAACAATTCTACCAAATCATCATCTTTTTTCATTTCGGCGATTCGCGTTCCGGGAAACAATTGCGGTGGCAAACAAGCTGAAACACAAACACTACAAACTTTATACTGTAGCTTTAGCAATTCATCTGCCATATGCCAGGCAACAATCCCGCCCATACTATGTCCGAATAAAATAAGCTCATCCTCTTTAGACACTCTGCACACAATGAACCCAAGGACATCTTCATATAGTTCTTTATTCGAATCGCACACTGCCTCATCCATCCTATACCAATGGCCACGATAGTCAACATTTATGATTTCTTTGTTCGTTTTCCAGTTCCTATACATATCCGAACTTCCACCGGCACAAGGAAAAGTAATAATTTTTTTCATTTCGCTTCTTAATTTACTTTGCCGCATTTTCAGCCGCTATCGCATTATCAATGAGAACTTTGTGTTCTTGAACAGCCTTTTCCCATTCCACATAGCCTGCATTCCACTGCTCACTATATCGCAAATCCTCTCTACGATCTGAAATATCATAATTCTGAACAAGATATTGTGCCAAAAATTTTGTGTACTTCTCCGCACCATACAAGTTTACATGATCTCTATTATAAAAATCATGCCCAAAGTCAATTCCCATATCATTGTAATAATTATTTGTATTGACAAACTCATATCCATACTCGTTTACGATTTTCCCTACATAATTATACATTTTATGAATTGATTCATCTTCCATGTAAAAAGGATTTAACGTAAACACTGCTGGAATATCATTCTCTCTACAATATTCAAGAAGATCAATAAGAATTTTATTTGTTTCCTCTGAGAGCCCACTGCATTCTGTGACATGTGAATAATCATTTGTAGGCAAATTACTATAAAACGCAAACGTCACAAAATCAAACCCTTTGTATTTTGTTGGAACAGCGTTCCCTACATACTTAAAATTTTCTGCACTCAGGTTCTGCCAATTTGAATGATACATCATAAAATCTAGATATACAGCCGGATCCTGTTGTTTTTGTGGCTGCTCTGCACCGAACGAATAATTCACAATATCATTTCTATTTGCCGAATATTTAAACGAGTCCGTTACATTCCGAAGATAAGCCTCTGAATAAAACCCTTCATGTTTTTCCCTAACTTCAAGCGCTCTTAAATCAATTACATACAATTCCGGATTTTGAGTTTTCTGAGCCTCTTCAATCATTCCTTTCAGCAATGCAGGTGACATTGAATCTGTGGAAAAATCATAGGACACTATTCCGCATTCATTCCACGCTGTGTAAGGTGCCCAAAATACATATGTAGAACTTCCCCCAATCAGCACAACATCAATAGAATCTGGCTCCTCTGCATAATACCCTACAACATTCCTTCTATTAACGGATATAGGACGAAACAAATAAGAAATCTGCATAAACGCCCATACAAACAAGAGCAAAAAAATAATTGTTTGAACTATCCAAAACTTATTTTTTAAGAACGCCATAAATCACACTACCTCGACTAGAAATTTTTGTAAATAAAATCGGTCGCTACATATGATGGACCATAAATACCCAAAATCAAAACCACAAACAATGCTACAAGCATCACAATCCATTGTGCAAACATGTTTTGTTTAGAAAGTTCACTTCTTATACGAACTCCTCTCTCATGAGCAATTCCCACTACCAGCAATGTAAATATTCCAAAATAAATTACATTAAAATCCTTCCAGGTTAACCCCAATTGATAAATCGAACCATCAAAAAGAGGAGCAAATGTAAAATTATTCTTTACATTTGACAGCATATTTATTCCATCACAAACGCCTTCTGCTCTTACAAAAACCCAACTTGTACACATACAAACAAATGTCCGGAGCATTCTGAAAATTCGCCAACTCAATACATCCGTCTTAATATGAAATACATTTATCATTTTCTCAGTTACAGGCCTTGTTGCCTGACCTGCTATTAGGAAAAATCCGGGTATTAAACCAGATGCCAATATATATTTCCATGCGCCTCCATGCCATATACCTATCGTAATCCACAGAATCAGCATACATAAATATGTTGATATATCTTTACTTGCCTTTTTCCCAAAAGTCTTTTTTAATTTCTCTATTATTTTACGATTTGGCTTCGATTTCATCATGGGATATAAAATGTAATCTTTAAACCAGTCTCCCATGGTAATATGCCACCTTTTCCAAAACTCTGCAACTGTCTCAGAAAAGAACGGAGAGTTGAAGTTCTCTGGCAAATTAATACCAAAACATTCGGACGCACCACATACAATATCCATACATCCCGAAAAATCAGTATATAATTGTAAGGCAAATAACAATATGGCCAAAACTATATATATACCGGAATATTTCTCATAATCACCATATACCGCTGAAACAAATATTGCAACACGGTCTGCAATCACAATTTTCTTAAAAAGACCCCATAAAATACGCTGAATGCCATGCAACACTCTGATATGGTCAAATTTATGTGGTGTAAAGAGCTGTGCTTCCATCTCCGAATACTTAAGAATCGGGCCAGATGTCAATGGTGGAAAGTATATTGTATACAACAAATGTTTCATAAAATTTTTCTGAGGTTCACACAATTCCCAGTACACATCTAAAACATAACCAATAATTGATAATGTATAATATGAGATACCTATTGGAGCCAGTATTGATATTTCAGGCACAAACAACTCATGACCAAATACCCCCGTTACCAATCCCGCCACATTATAACCAAACAAAACATATTTGAGACTTGCCAATTCGCCAACAGTCAAAACAATTGTCAATATAAGCCATATCTTCTTTTGTTTTTCACTTTTGCTTTTCCGAATACCTAAAGCACCACCCCATGTAACAATAGCAGCAAACAAAACATAAATAATAAGCTTTATTCCCGAAACTTGAGAAAAAAAAGATAAGCTAATGAGCAGCAAAATAACCCATTGATACTTCTTTATCGGAAAAACATAATATATCAATACTGCACAAAACAAAAACACCCAAAAAGCGAGAGATGTAATACTCATGTTAATCACCTCCCGCAAGTAATAGAAATATTTTGTCCATTAACACAACCGGCTCCATCAGACAAAAGATATTGTATAGTTGGTGTAAGATCATCCGTAGTAAGATTACGTCCTATGGGACTCAGCTCTGCATTTTTTGCAATCAAATAATCCGGTTGATTAGCCAAATACTTTGTCTCAACCCATGCCGGAGAAATTCCATTTACAGTAATTCCTTTATCAGCATATTCTACTGCCAACGCTTTCATCAACCCCAACAAAGCATATTTTGTCGTTATATAGTTAGAACAATACTTAGGCGGCATGCCATCTACCACAAAGGATAGCATAACAACAATTCGACCATATCTCGCTTTCATCATAGCAGGAACAACCGTTTGACATATTCTCACCAGTGATTTGACAGAAACTTCCATTTCTCTTTGAAAAACTTCCCACTTGATTTTATGAAATTTTGCATTATCGCAAGGCACTGCCGGGAGATGCAACACATGTGTTATATCATCATCCATACTTTTTAATTCCGATAACATATTGTCAACCTGCGCATCATCCAACAAATCTGCCTGCATCAACTTAAGCTTACCCTGATAACATTCCTTTAGTTCTTTAAGGTTGTCATTCATATGATTATAATGCGCAATAATAAAGTCATACTCTTTTCCTAATTCTTTTATAGTCGCTGTACCTATATCAGAGGAAGCCCCTATCACAAGCAATGTTTTCCTCATAATTCTCACTACTCTTTCTTTTGTCTATTTTCCCAATTCTAAAATAATATCTACCATTTCACCAACATTTTTCATGGTAACAACTTTCCCCATAGGAATCTTAAAAGAAAACTCCTCTTCCACTGCACATACCAAATTAATATGCTCAAAAGAGTCCCAATCTTCGATATCATCTGATGTAGTTTCATCATTTAAAACAATGCTTTCATCATCAAACACATCTCTAAATACCTTTGTTAATCTTTCATACGCTACTTCTCTTGTCATAATCTTATCTCCTTGTTTTTATTTTAAAACCATCACTTTCATGTTGGCTTTTGAAACACATTTTCCCATCTGATTCACAATTTCTACTTTTAACTGTAAAAGTTTAAGTGCATCTTGCTTAGACTCTACTACTCCCTCAACCGTCAGAATATCTCCCGCATATACCGGTTTTTGAAATTTAATGTCCATGCTATGAATCAAACTATATTTTCCGGGCAAATACACCCCTGCAATTGTTGAATACAATGAGGCTGTCAACATTCCGAATGTAACATGCCCCTTGAATTTACCTTCACCAACTTCTATTGCATAATCATCATCCATATGAAGAGGATTCACATCACCACAAATCAATCTAAATAAATCCTCTTTTTCCTTTGTAATTTCAATAGAAAACCGTTCTCTTCTACCTACTTCAATTTCATCATAAATTAACTCATTCATAAACCTTCTCTTATCTTTCTCACAAGCGATAATTTATCAAGCCCATTTTCTTCTCTTAACTGAGCTATTTTACCATAACCCACTGCAAATCTATCCTCCAAACCGATGCGCTTTAATTTTGCACCGCTGGCATTATCTGTGATAACTTCTGCAATAATTCCGCCTAATCCACCGTAAACATTATGTTCCTCTACTGTAAATATGGTCTTTGCATTCTTTATCTGCTCATACGCAAAAACCGTATCAAATGGCTTTAATCGGACTACATTTATTACCGTCAAACACACACCCTCTTCTTTAAGCAAGTCTGTCGCAGCAAGTACTTCACTTAAAATACTACCTGTTGTGAATATTATTCCATCTTCGCCCTCTCTTAGTATATCGAAGCCTTTATCCAAAGAATAACTCTCATCAAAACACTCTATTTCGTTACCCATTCCAACCCGGATATATACCGGTCCCTTTGTTGCATATGCCTTGAGCACACACTGCTCTACCTGTTTTGGCGTTGCAGGTGACAAAATCTCCAAATTAGGAATTGCACGCAAAACAGAAATATCCTCCGTAGTATGGTGGGTAGGACCTAATGCACTTACTGAAAGACCACTTCCAACTGCCAAGAAATTTACATTCAGATTCTGAAAACACACATCATTTCTAATAAACTCCATTGCACGATACGCCATAAAAGGTCCCGGAGAATAAATAAAGGGAATTTTACCCGCAGTAGCAAGTCCGGCCGCAGCAGCAACCATATTGCACTCTGCTATTCCAAAATCAAATGATTGCTTTGGAAAACTCATTTTAAAAAGCCTATCCAAACCACCTTCACCACTATCAGATGTCAAATAAAGTACCTTTGCGTCTTTTTCCGCAAGTACCATTAAACTACTCATACATGCACTTTGCATAATTGTATCAATTCCTCATCTTTAATTGTCAGCTCTTCTTTAAACACTTTCAGTTCTTTTCTATTTGGCATTTTATAATGCCAAATAGAATTATTCTCCATGATAGATACACCTTTACCCTTTATCGTATGGGCAATAACTAATCTTGGCACATCTTCATTATTTGGAGCTACAAATATCTCCTGCAACATATCTGTATCATGTCCGTTGACTTCAACAATATCCCAGCCAAAAGAAGACCACTTTTCCTTCCAATTTACTACTCCCAGTGTCTCCTGAACACCATTTGTCTTCTGCAATGAATTACTATCAATGATGGCAGTTAAATTTCCCAACTTAAATGCAACTGCAGACATCGCAGCTTCCCATACAGAGCCCTCTTGACACTCGCCATCACCCAATAATACATATGTCTTACTACCTTGTTTATCCATTTTCTGCGCAAGTGCCATTCCAACACCAATAGATAATCCATGTCCCAAGGAGCCTGTAGACGCCTCAATTCCCGGCAAATCTCGCATACATGGTTCACCGCCTATATGGCAATTCGGCTGAAGATATGTATGTAATTCTTCCTTTGTAAGAAATCCCACCTCAGAAAGAACCGTATATAATGCCAATCCTCCATGCCCCTTACTCAAAACAAATCTGTCTCTTGCCTCCCACAATGGATCCTCCGCATTATACTTTAACACCCCTTTCATGTATAGAGTGTATAAAATCTCCAATGATGAAAAAGAAGAGGCTAGATGTGCCATACCACCTTTATATGCCGTAATAAAAATTTCCTTGCGCAACCTCTTACATTCATCGATATCAAAATGATTCATAATATAGCCTCTTCATAATTAGTTAATACTGATTACATTTTGCTTGTTTATGTACTCTTTCGGAATTACATACTGCCACACTGTATTACCTTCTGAGTCCTCACTAAGCTTCTCAAAACTCTGCAACTCATAAAAATCTCTAACCATGGAATTCTTTGCTGTGGGATAAAAATATCCATAAATTGTCTTTATCCCCATATCAACAGCTTTCTGTACGAGTACATCCATCATTGCAAATTCCATATTTCGTTTAAGCACTCTGCAACTCATAAGCCAAAGATCAATATGCAATTCATCCCTATTTATACCCTTGATATTTCCAACAATAAGGCTTACAACTCCATTATCCCCAAATTTATCCTGTAATTTACCATATAGAGTAATATAATCGGCACTTTTTGCGATTTCTTCAATATCACTTTGCGTATAACGCTTTGTTGTCAAATTAAACTGATTGCTCTTATTCGTAAGTTGAGCAATACGGGACATATATTCCGGAACAAATGCTTGAATCTCTGCTGCCATCTCTAATGATTTTAAATACTCTTCATAATTTTGGAAACTTGATTCCTGACGTTGTCTCTCCATATTAGCTTTGTACATCTTGTTTCTGTTCAAATCATCCGATGACAATGTAGTTACCTCAAAGAAACCTGAACGGTCCAATACTTTAATGTATTGATTCACATCGCCTACATCCGGCACCGCCACCTCCGGTACCTGCGTTCTTACAATCTCTCTTTCCACCGGATTATCATCAACAAAAACCAGACTTTGTAATCCAATATTCAACTCCTTAGCAATCTCCACAATATTGAAATCTTTATTCTCCCAATTAGCCTTGATAACCAAAAAATCATCAGGAGTTAATACACTATCCGGCCTATTCAATCCGGCAAGAGCATTGCTCTCATCATTTTTGGAATTTATCGTCAACAAAACTCCCAACTCTTTATGCAATTTAATATATTGCTGGAATTCTGAATAAACCTGTCCAAGGGATGTTTCCTGACCAATCTCAATATTTTCCGGTCCGTCATCTCCTACTACACCACCCCAAAGGGTATTATCCAAATCAAGAACAAATGCTTTTTTATTTTTTCCATATAAGGCTTTAATAATATTGACTACATTGTATGCAAGTTCAGGAATTGCCTGATAAGCACATGCGTATTTATACATATGCCAGTAAAAAGGATCAGCCCACTTCTCTAAACCATAACACGCAGCAAGATAATTAATATCGTTTATATAAAAATTATCGTTATTTTGCGCATATAAAGCAAATCTCTGATTCAATCTGTTGACAAAATTAATTCGTCCATGAATATCTGCAAAGTCCTTATTTCCCAATAGCCTGTAAAACGGCTGCTCGAAATTATTTTGAATAACAGGACAATGATATTTATCTTCAATCTTCTTCCACATTGCCTCAAAGGGCTGATAAACGGAATCCATCAAAGCATCTATCTCTTCCTGGTTGTCACTGATTTTCGGATATCCTTTGATGTTTCGATTGCTAGTGTGAATGAAAATAATGTCCGGCTCAAAAGCAACTAACTCTTCATTATCAAACATCACATCATTCCAATACTGTTCATATTCGGATTCATAAAATTCCGGTTCAATTTCCGCATTCAGCAGGAATAACTCCATCGTATTTCTAATATCTCTAGTCGTTGATCCTCCTAAAATAGCAATTTTCTTCCTAAGTAGTTTTTTACCATTGCTTTGTTCTAACAACAATTTCTTAAGACTCTTATGTTTCTTAAGAATATATTCACTATCAAATGGATATTCTAATGCTTTCATAAATTGTCCCTTCTTTAGTATCTTCCAATAATTTTAGCAATCTGAAAACACTTACTTTGATTATAACCAGAACTTTATTATACCACAACCATATTGCCGCATCAATAATTAATACACTGCGATGTCTTTTATGTCCTATACTAAATCTCTACTTTAACATCCATGCACCATCTTGGAGCCATGTATCAAAAGTAACCTGATCAACTACCGCCTGCGCTTCCTTATCATACACAACAATATTAATTCCTCGGGAATTAAGTGAGTAATCTACACCATTGATGATTATCTTGGACTGACTTCCTGCCGCAAATCCTGCACTTGCAACAGAATACTCCAAGCCCTCACTTTTTCCTGAATATTCAACTTTTTCTTCACTTAACTGCTCATAAACCACCTGATTGGAATCAACGACTGCTGCATAACTCTTCCGATACTGTCCAGTCAAATCATTAGATAAACCAAGTTCAAACATAGCATCTTTCATTTCACTGGTAAAGGCAGCAGAGGCATCATCTGCAACAGACATAAAAACAATGTAATTACTATCATTCAGCGAAGAAATATAGTCTGCAGCTTTTACATACTGATAATTATCAACAATAATACACTCTTCATCTAAAGAAAATTTCTGCTCTTTTAAATAATTATCTATGGTTTCATCTCTTTCCAAAACAACTAAATAATCATAGTTAGCCAAGTTTTTTAGGATACTCACGTCCTTTGAATAAACAGTTGTTACATTGCTACTATAAAGCAAATATCTAGACATCCACCACCTATAATTAACATCTCTATCCTGTGGATCACCTATATATACAAGGCATTTCTTATTAGGTTCCAACTGATATTTAGCAATTATTTCATCTAAATGAGTTCTTGATGTTTCTCTTCCACTAATAGGAAGCTCATGTTTATAGATTAAAGAAATGTCATCTGTCATTGCCCCCAAAATCCCGAAACCAAATACAACCATTATTAGTATAGAAATTTTACAATTTATATTTGGCTCTATTTGACCTAATATTACAAACAAGGTCATAATAATAATTCCCCAGGCAAACAGTTCCACCGTTGCTACATATCGACTATAACCGCCTAACTGCAACGCCTCGTCAATGGGCATAGATACCAGATACATTACATAATTTCCTACCTGATAAATTATGTAAATTAACACTAAATAGAATGCTATAAACATTCCATTTATCTTTTTTATAATCTTCCGGTCAAGAAAAAAAACTACAATAAACATTATAATCAGGCTAACTGCCAAAACCCAAATTTTATTCTCGAAAGAAAAGACTCTCTCCATAAACAGCGACTTTATCAATTCAATATTTTCCGGTGTCTTCTTTGCTAGCGTTGCACTGTAATTTTCAGCTGACATTGCATGACTAGACACATTACCTGTGGCAAATACCAAATCAACATGTTGATCCCAGAGATAACGAAACAGCATTGGTAATGCAAATGCAACACCTGTTAGCCCCATTTGTTTCCACTCTCTTTTACTACTTTTGAGCCAGAAAAAGCCAATTTCAATAATAATCGCTATTACCCACACAATTCCACTATTCTTTACAACTATTACAAAAGTTAAAAGAGGTATAACACTAATAATTCCTTTATTCAATTCGAATCTGTACTTATAAACAATTATAAATGCAGCTATAGCAATAAATGCCAACAATTTGTCTACCAACAAATTAAATGGTCCGTTCGCAAGAGCTCCACCATAACATATTCCTACAATACAAAATATTCCTGCAACAATGTCTGCTACCCATTTTGTAATACCTTTTATTTGCTTCGTAAACATGAATAGTGTCAACGCACAACTCAAAATCAGTGCAGAGTGTGCAAACATTGTCAATCCTTCTGAATAACCTATAACCTTGCATACATACCAAATAAAGCTGGCGCTACCTAAGGGGTATGACTGAAATGTAATAAGCGTATCCTGAAAATTCGGAAATGCTGCATCTCTATAGATATTCTTAATTACAAGTCCCCAATGCGTAAAATTATCATAATGATAATACTTTTCATCTATCAAAAATACAAACAATAATAAAATGAATATAGTAAACACTTGTATCCCCAATGAACGAGGAAAAATTTCACGTTTCTTGATTACATAATACACGTTCAAAAATAATCCCAACAAAAAAATACCCCAAAAGGCTAAACTCATGATATTAAGAATGCCTGACAAAAAAATAATACTTCCGATACCACTAAACACAAACACCGGAAGACATTCGTCGTCTATTTTGATTTTCTCCTTGCAATATGTCATATATCCATATGTAGAAGAAACAAAAAGCAAAAACCTCAAGAATGAAATAATCACTATAATGTCCTACCCTTCTTTATTTTGAGTTTTCTTTTCAGTGAAAACAAATTTCTGCTGAACCTTATAATTACACAGGAATAGAATTGTATCTACAATACATTTAATTATCAACTCACCTCGCTGCATCATTGCATATAACAAACTTACACTTGTACCAGAAACAAGCATAGTAATCAAACACAAAACATAATACATACAAAACGTTCTTTTACTCTTGCTTTTTGATTCAAACACAACATTTTTGTTGATTGTATAATTATACAGCGATGATACAACTCTAGCTCCTATTGTTGCTACATAAATCCTAAGTGTATCTTCCAAAGGTAGAAACATACAGAATAACCAAAACAATGTGCAGTCGATTATAAATGAAGACAATGATGCCGTAATATATACAAAAAATCTTCTTAATATCAAACTGTATATTTTATAGGAATCTCTTATGGGATCAAAGTGCGTTCCTGCGTTTTCATTCTCATATACGGTTTGAATGGTAATTTGCTCTATTTCTACATCCATCTTTACACATTCAATCAATACGTTTGTCTCATATTCAAAACGTTCTCCAAAAAGCTCCAATAAATCCTGCAAAACAGAATTAGTAAAACCACGCAACCCAGTTTGTGTGTCTTTTATATCTGTTCCAAAACAAAATCTAAATATAATTCTTGTCAGTTTATTTCCGAATTTACTTTTAAAGGGAACAAAATCCAAATCAAAATCACGACACCCCAATACTATCTTTTTTTCATCGGTTCTCCTAATCGCTTCATCTATCTGAATAACATCCTTAATCAGATGCTGACCATCTGAATCAACAGTTACAAGACCACCACACCCTATATATTGATCCTTCAAATGCGTAAGATAATAGTTGATACCATCCTTCAGTGCTCTTCCTTTGCCTAAATTAATTGCATGCACAAATACAGTAATATCCGTATCATCACTATTCAATGACAAAATCTCTGTAAAAATAGAATGCGTCTCATCACTACTTCCATCATCTATTATTAGTATTTTATTAAAACCTGTCGACACTAACTCCTGGACATAAGTAATTAATCTTCTATCCGGATTCAATGTTGGTATTATAATGACAGTAGATTTTTTCATGTGTATCTCTCCTCTACACTCCAAGTCTCTATCGACAACAGCATATGCTATCAAAACACTATTTTGCCCAATACTTACACTTGGCAAATTTATTTCCTCTACGCACAACTAATATACTATATTCCACTTCTGACCAATTACATTCACATTCTTTGTAGCAATACTCAAATTCCCAGATTCATCATGCACCAAGCAATATTCTTGATTACTTGACTCTATATAGGAGTTCCCATCTCCAGCATCTACAATTTTCCACTTTTGTGCTGTCGTTCCATTAAATGGATACAACGAAACTTTGGTGCCATCCACAAAGACTGCATGTTCTACATCTAGCGCTTGTCCATCCACCAAGATGTTCACATAACCTTCATCTGTTGACATTAAATACACATCTTCAAACTTTATCGAACCATCCTGAGCCTGTATGTCACAAGACTCTCCATCACTGTACAAACGATATATCTTATAATATCCAAAACTGCCTAGTATTTCATATTTATTAACATAGGGCAATCTCGTCATCACCTCATTAAGAGCAGCTTGCTGATCATCCCATACAGATAATAAGATGAACTCTTTATCATTTTTGTATTTATATTGACCCAACAAATAAATATTATTGCCATGCACAAAAGTACTACTCTTCAAACTTAAAACATCTTGATACATCGTGTGCAATTTCCACATACTATCATCTCGAACAACAATTGCATTTATTCCCGCATATTTCTTTACAGTCTCCAAACGGTCTACCTGTTCTAGATACAAATTAGGATAATTCGTACGACTCCATGCGTTAACTACCAACACCACACAGAATAGGCACATTACTATTTCCCGAGATTTTTGTCCATTTATCAAAATGCACACTGTCTTGTACACCCCTACTACAACAACAAATAACGCCAATGCATAAATTGGATAGATATACCTGTCAGTTAAATATATGGCCATTTTGGATATTAGTAGGAAATATGCCGCAACTGGAACAATTAGCATTCCCCATTTAAACATAGAAGTATGCCCATCTCTATGCCCGCATAAAATTGTCTTACAACTCAAAAAACAGAAGATACACAAAAATACAATAATATAGGGGAGCAAACCGCCCATAACTTGATTATTTATAAGCACCCAAAAGTATTTAATTCTATTCCAAGAATCCTCCCAAGAAAACGCGCTCAGATTCTCTATAGACTCAGTACCTCTATAGCCCGAAAAAACATGATTCAACATTGCCGGAAACACTACTATAGATGTTCCCGCCGCAATACCCATTGTAATACAAAAAGCAAGCAAATTCTTCCACTTTTTTTTGCTTAGAAGCCACACACCTAATACCATACATGAAATCACCAAGTAAAGAACACAATAGTAATGTGTCAGAGCTCCAGCAATCGCTATGATTAAGCTCAAAACATACCATTTCCAATCCATGGAATCTGTAATAATTACTTTAGCAAAATGATATGCAATACTTGTTACTAGAAACATAGCCATTACATACATTCTTAAAAAACCTACTCCAAAGATTATTCCCGCTGAAAACACAAATACACAGCTGGCAAGTCTATATATGTTCTCATCGTCTGTATACAATTTAAGTAATTTACGATAAATATAAAAAGTAAGCAACACAAACAGAACATTAATAATTCCTGCATACCATTTGCTGAACGTGCCAGGAAAAAATGAGCATACTGTATGTAACAACGCATAATACAAAGGTGGATGAACATCCCATGACTGATTCTGCCAGACATTACCATAATTAAACCGGTCATTTGGATTTGCTGCATAATCATCCAGAAATGGAACTATCGACGGCTCATATGTCATTCCATCCTCCACTACAATCCGATAGGTCCCTATATGATTAGCAAGGCCATAGCTATAATATTCATCAAGATGATAGTCTCTTTTTATTGCAATTACTCCTATCGCTAAAATCGCCAAAATTACATATAGTACTATTGTGCGTTTTTCCTTTAACATTTCACGATTCTCTTTTGATATCAATTTAAACTCTATCAATTCGTTCTTTTCTCCTTCGAGCTAAAAATTTCCATCCTCAATAGCTCCTACAACGCCTTTTCTAAAATCTTTCCATGCCATAATTAAAACTTTTAACTGAAATTTACCACTACATATTCCCTTTAATGTATAATAGAATCGAGTCAAATACCCCAAAAAAGGATGTTTACAATATCTTTTAACCATATAGCAATTATTCCGAAACATATAGTATTGTTGTATTTTACTATGTAATCCGGTAGAAGCACTTACTTTATGCCAAATATGCGCATCGCTCGTATATATTATTCTATAGCCACTGGCTGATACCCTACAACAATAATCTGTATCTTCGGAGTATAGAAAATAACTTTCATCAAGATATCCAACTTTATCAAAAACATCTTTGGAAATTAACATAACACAACCAGTCGCAAAAGTAATATCCTTTGTTATACTTACCTTATCAGAATCTTCTTTTCCATACCTAGAATGAATTATCCGTGCTGTATTATAATTAAACTCACCTCCAGCAAACCATATTTTATTAGGATAATCGTAATAGTATATTTTACCTGCCACTATTCCTACATTAGAATTATTTTTATAAACTTCAACTAATTTATTGATAGTGTCAGTAGCTATTACCGTATCATTATTCAACAATAAATAGTAATCCGGGTTGTATTTTTCTTTTGCATATTCTATCCCTATATTATTCCCACCAGAAAATCCAACATTTTCTTTTGCAAGAATAATATCCGTATTTTGTTGTAGCCATATATCATCTTGTAACTGTTTCGCATCACTGGACCCATTATCGACTAAAATCATCTTGTAGTTTCTATAGTTAGATTTTTGTATACTCTGAACACATTCAATTGTATCCTTATATCCATTATAATTTACAAGAATTATGCATACTAATTCTTCTGCCATTTATGACCTCCATATCAGTTAGCATCATCATTTTATACATTTCAAAAATTGCACATTTACAAAACTCACTTTGTTTTTTTTAACAATTTTTCTCCAATAAGCGATTTTACTGTCTCTCTCTCGCACAGAAAATTAAATCCACTGATTAATATGACATTTAACACGGCAATAAGAATCGCTCCAACAAACCATTCTTTCCAAGTTCCAATATGCATAGTAAAACGCATCTCTGCCACACATACCAAACATGAAAATAACATATTTCTGGTAATTCGATATATGGTGTTTTTTTTGGTCCCAGGAAGAACTTCTTTCCATGCCGTTCCAATCATTCCCACATCCATAACTATATGTGAAATCAATGTTCCAATAAGTACACCCACAATTCCCATATTCTTTACCAGCAACAAAGAAAGACCTAAATTAATGCTAGATTCCCAAATGGCATACTTCCTTGTTTTATCATACATGCCGCATCCGCCATTTACCAAAGTATCATGAGCTGATTTGATTTGGGCCAGTAAACCCACTGCACAAAACAGAACAGCTACATCCAATCTGACATAGTTCACATCCGTGACATTACCTACATAGCACTTAACAAAGGGAAGCACCAAGCTCATCACGCAACTATATATCACAAATAAGAAAATATCAAATACATACTCATATTGCTTAAACCGTTTTTCCAAGTTGGCCATATCACCTGTTGTGTATAAATTACCAAAAGTTGCATTAATTCCTATATATAACACATTCACTACATTGTTGGCAAACAACCTCACCAGGCTGTATACATTATAAACACTGACTTCCTTAAGAGAATCACTCGGCAACATTAATGTCAACACAATTAAATCAGTATTGTAAGTAATCACCCTACAAATCTCATGTACTAAAGAACTCGTTTGCTGTGAGAAACATACTTTCCCCATGGTGGAAAAAGATATATTTTTATATTTAGCCAATGTATACAATCTAATGAAAACCGCTTCTCCTAAATGAGTAACCACCGCTAGGCCTTTAATTACAATCAATGATACTCCCAAATTCAAAAGAAATACACTTCCCACAGTCAGTATCAATGTTGCAATTGTTTTGGCAATATTAATAATATAAAATCTTTGATCTGCGGTAAGCAGCACTTTATACTTTCCAATAAGGAAATAGTCAATCATACCTGTCATCGCAAGAATGATTGTCATAAAAAATGCAAATGAATAATCAACTTGATCACTTATTGTAACCGGATAAATCAGTGCAAGCGCGCATGTCAACACAGTATACATTAAACCGGTTTTCCTGTATTTCCGAGCCGCTTCAGACAGAACATCGTTTATCGCATCGACATCATTACGAGAAAGCGGTGCATACAATGCCACCAACGCTGCATTTCCCACTCCGGCTTCTACAAGCCCTGCATACATGAGGAACTGGCCGATTGAACCAACCATTCCATTCAATGTCGAACCATATGCCTCAATAATAAATCGTGGCAAAATAAGTCCTGAAATTGCACAAATTGTCTGCACAATAGCATTAGATAAAATATTTTTATATACGCGACTTAATTTCATAAATCCGTTACACCTATCTCAAAATTAGAATATACAAATTCTTCCTAGACTGCTTTTCTCAGTTCTATATGAAAAATCTTCTTTGCACAAAAAAATACACGCACTAAACAAAATAAAAATCTGGGAGATAACCCTCCCAGCAAACCAAGAACTCTGTTTGACAACTTAGATTCTTGATCTCTAAACACCTCAATACCATGTATTTTTATATACACCTTAAGTTCCTTTTTAAATTGTTCTGCATTTCTAATCCTATGGATTCTGTTATGAGTATTAATTGCAGCAATATAATTCTTTACTATCAACGCCTTTTCCAATGCCGGATAATTTTTCCTTACATCATCTGCTATTTGGTCAGTATATACATTCCATGAATGAATCATTTGCGGAAAATTGACATTATGATCCACACTCCCAGGGTTTTGGTAATAAATATATGAAATATGCTCCCCATACACAACTTTTGAGCACCGTTTTAACATCTCATATACAAAAACAAAATCTTCCCCATAGAGCATGTCCTCCGGAAAAATACCCGATTGAACAATTTCCCTTCTCCAAAGTTTCAAATATGGGTACCCGGTAATACCTTTTCTGTAAAACAAATTCTTTATTGCATCCTCTTGGTTAAATGAATATATCTTTCCATCTTGAAAGTCCTGTGGCATAGTCTCTTCAGGATTCATTTTGTAACACGAACACATCGAAACATCTGCATCGCAATCTGTCAACAAACGATACATATACTCAATATAATCCTCAAAAACAATATCATCCGCATCCACAAACGTAATATATTCTCCTTGCGCTTTTCGCAATCCATAATTTCGTGCAGAAGCTGCACCACCATTTTCCTTAGTGTAAAACTTTATCTTATCAGACATCTGTGCAAGCCGACCACAAAACATACCTGTACTATCCGTTGAGCCATCATTCACAATGACAATTTCAATATTCTGATAAGATTGCTTCAGTAATGCTTGAACACAGCGCTCTAAATATTTTTCTGCATTATATGCCGGTACAATTATGCTAATCAAGGAATCCATCCTAACTTTTCCTCTCTTCTCATTTATACAGTCAGCCCATCTATTCAATCATTCTACCACTCAGTTCATCTGATATAAATTAAACACAGTCCCCTCCATAACAAGTTCACTCATTCCACTAACTTGTGCATCACCGTTGTTAGTATTATATCCAATAAAATATGCTCCCGTGGGAATATCTTCAACATCCTGCACATCTACAACTTCTAGCTGTGTCTCATTCAACAATACCTGCATTCTTGTATGAAATCCCTCATACTTGTAATTTGTTTTCACAAAATAAACACTATCTTGTTCATAATCTTGCGCCAAAAAATCTGCAATTCTATTATCTCCAAGCGCCGTTGTGTTAGATTGCAATATTGCTTCTATTCCAGCACTATTATTAGCCATAAATAAAACAAACACCGGAATCAAAACCATAGGTCTTATATTTTTTCTTATTCCACAAACAAATACAAGAACCATTCCAAATCCACTATACAACATTAATTTTTCAAGCACTCCTGCATAGTCTTGTATGTCCTGTGTTATAAAAGAAAATGCTGCAATCCTTCCTGTATCCAGCCGTATAGCAGAATTAGTTATATGATTTGAAAGCAAAATACAACCCGCAGCCGAAAGCCCCCAAACTACTAACATTGCCAAAAAATCTTCTATCTTCATTCCTTTTTCCATAAAGTACTTAACCCCAATGAAAATAAGTGGACAAATCATAAATTCATAATATCTACCGTAATAGAAATATGCAACCAAATCCACTCTTCCAGCCCCTGAGGCCAATACCATCAAAATCATGAGTACAAAAGAAATGACAATCCCAATCTCAACCCAATTCGCTGAAGATAAACTATCTTTTTTGTTAATCATCTGTTTTATCCGTCGAACACCCTCAAACAAAGCTCCATATGCCAAGCCCAGACTTGCCACACCTATATAAAAGACTTTACATAATAAAGAATAAACATAAAGTACGAAGTCAGAAGAGAAAATCCATCTCAACCTTGTCAATATCCAATCCAAATTAATGATATTTACTATTTCTTCCTCAGCAGTCGCTCCCACACTTCCAGTATATATCTCAGTCACAATTACTTCTTTTAAAATATAGCCCGCTATTCCAAAAACAACAAGAGCACCCATACACAAAAGTACCATTCTAAAATCTACTGTTTTATCTTTGCCTACCAACATCATAAAAAGCAATAGACTCATCGCCAAAACCAATGCCAAACCACGTGTATGAGTAAAAAAAACACATACTAATACCAGTCCCAAGATAACATATGTTTTCTTGTTCTTTTTCTCTATACACTCATAAAACAAGAACCATGCTAGCCATGTCAGCATAGTTAAAAAACATTCACAATTTACTTTCAATGTATTTGCTGTTATGTAGGGATATAAACACAACACAAACGCTACAAATGCTAACTTCCACTTTTCCACTGTTTGGCATAATTTACACATCAAACAAAAACTAATCACATAAGTAAAGATAACGCAAATTATATTGACTATGACAGCTCCCTGTATAAGCCCCACACCGCTTTTACAAATATAGAAAAGAGGAACAAGCAAAAGAGAATATCCATACCCGTAATATGCAGTAATATGCTGTGGCCAATTATTCTTTGCAAGAAACTCAGCATTTGCCAAATATCCAAACTCATCCGGCAATTCCCAAACCGTTGTAATACTAGATACATATGAACCATAGTACACCGTCAAGAAAATAATACTAAGCGTACAAATTACCATCCAGATATTCTGTCGCTGAAATAAACTCTCTATTCCAATTTTAGTAGTCTTAGTATTCCTTGCCTTCACGATTTAGTCTACCACCTTTTCCAATATATTCTTAAACCGCTCAATCTGTCGGTCTGTTTCATGATTTTTCAAGTATACATCTCTTACAGCCGGCTCAAACCCATGTATTACATTACTGGCATAAGCTCCTTTGATGGCTTCAATAAACTCCTGCACAGTGTTACAACGATAGATACCCTCTACATCCTGGACCTGATAGCCTTCCAATGCCTCATCCGTTGCAAAAATCGAGACACCATACATCATAGCCTCTGCAGTCTTCACCTTCATCCCAGCTCCATACTGAATAGGCATGACAATGGTTGAATAAGTATAATAATACTCTTCCAAATCGTCAACCGTTCCAACTACTGTGACATTGCCACGTTCCAATTCTTCTTTTTTGGTCTCAAAATCTTTACCTACAATTGTAAGATGAAACTCCGGCAACTCACACATTATCTCGTTAACAAACCATAATATCCCATGATAGTTGGGAGGGAACATAGAACCAATGAATAAAAGTTCCTTCTGCAAACTATTTCTTTGAAGTTTTTGCTCATCAAACCGATCCTGAAAAGTAACCGGCAAATAATAATCCGAACTACGACCATAAAGCTGCGCCAGTCTCTCACCATCTCGTTGATTTAAACAAGCAATTGCCATAGCTTTTTTAATTGATATTTTTTCATTATAACGGGAGGTCCAATAGGAAGGCAGAAACCACCATCCCTCTTCTTTTACTTTATTCCATGCATAATCAGCTTCCACATTATGAAAGTACACTACAGATTTTATATCGGATGGAATATACTTCAATAATCTTCCCAAAACCGATCCATCCAGGAAGACAACATCCGGTTTAACTTCCTTTATATAGGCTATAATCTTTTTCTCTTCTGCACCTGTGTACCATTTACGCAGACACAATGCCGCCTTCAATACTGACAAATTATCCTTTAATTTCCTAAAATAACGAACATGGTCTCCTTCTGTCTGAGCATGGTCATCAAAACACAACAAAGCGGCATATGTTTCACCTACTGCTGAAACCAAATCATAATTTCTTCTGGACACCTGGACTCCACCTGCATTTACTTTTCCAAAAATATCTTGATACCCTATAAACAGTACTTTCATCCTATATATCCTCCAAACTCCTCACTTGTATCGAAGCATAATTATACACCGTAATATTTCTCTACAAATCCCTTAACTGCTGTTTATATCTTGCTGCTATATTGCGGTAATCATATTTCTCAGTACTTTCCTTAGCGCCACTCAAAAGCTTCTCTCTGATCTGTTCATTTTCAATCACGTTCAAAATAGCTTCTTTAAGCTGTTTCACATTCTTTTCTTCACATAACAGACCATTTACATTATGCGATATAATTTCTTTGATACCGCTGGAATCACTTGCTACAATAGGCACTCCGGATGCCAGAGCCTCCATGATAGTTGTAGGAACGCCTTCCTGGTCTCCATCCTTCGCTGTTATGGACGGTGCCACAAATACATCCGCTGACGCATATATAGTTTTCAACTCATCGTGTGTCTTGGAACCTAAGAAAACTATTTTGTCTCCCTGTCCCTTTGCCTGCTGCATCAGCTCGTCCCTAAGAGGACCATTTCCTGCTATAACCAGCATAGCATCAATATCCTTCATGGCCTCTATCAGGTAAGTAACACCTTTCTTTTCAGCCAGTCTTCCCACAAAGAGAACAACCTTTTTGTCGCCCTGACCGAAGTAATTCTCCTTATAATACTGCCTGCCGAACTTGGTTGTATCCACACCCATGGAGATAACCTCTGGCTCACACTCTGGCACAAGGGCCTGAACCTTATTCTTCAAGTACTCCGAAACAACCGTTACTTTCTGTGCATTTTTAAGGGTTCTGATCTTTAACTTTTTCAGAATACCCTTATTGAGAGATGTCACGTCTCCGCCGTGGCCGGTAACAATATATGGCTTCTTAAAAAAGGACTGAACGATTCCCTGGGGAATCATCCAATGCACATGAACCAAATCATAATCCGGCAAAATCTTCTTAAGCTTGACCCACATTGCCAGCAAGAGGCATGGCACCAGAAAAATACGGATTTTCTTCTCTTTGATTCGGGGAACAATTGCCCCCGGATAACAGAGTGTTTCCCATTTACGAATCGGGAAATAATGGTATCTGATTACCTTTACCCCTTCTAAGACCTCCGATTCCTTGGCACCAGGAGCCGCAGGTACAAGTACTGTCACATCATATTCATCTAACATATTCTTGGATAAATCCAAGACAAATCTCGGCTCAGTATCACCCTCCCAACGTGGGAAGGTTGACCCGGTAACGAGAAGTTTTTTCTTTTCCATTTCTCAATACTCCAATATTTTAATCCCTCTGAAAAATATCACGGGTATAAACCTTATCCTTCACATCATCCAGATAGGAATCATATCTGTTCGCAATAATTGCGTTACATCTGCTTTTGAACTCCGCCAGGTCATTCACTACCACAGAGCCAAAGAAGGTACTGCCATTCTCCAGTGTGGGTTCGTAAATAATCACAGTAGCTCCCTTGGCCTTCACACGTTTCATAACACCCTGAATAGAGCTCTGACGGAAGTTATCACTGTTACTCTTCATAGTCAGTCGATAAACGCCGATTACACAGCATTTTTCATCCTTGGCACTATAATCGCCTCTATTATAGTAATCATAGTACCCAGCCATTTTGAGCACCTGGTCTGCCACAAAATCCTTTCTGGTACGATTGGACTCCACAATAGCAGACATCATATTCTGGGGCACATCCGCATAATTCGCCAGCAGCTGCTTGGTATCCTTGGGCAGACAATATCCGCCGTATCCAAAACTAGGATTGTTGTAGTGCGAACCAATTCTAGGGTCCAGACATACACCATCTATAATCTGTTGTGTATTAAGGTTCTTGCTGGCACAATAAGTATCCAGCTCATTAAAATAAGCTACTCGAAGTGCCAGATAGGTGTTAGCAAAAAGCTTCACTGCTTCGGCCTCGGTAAAGCCCATGAATAATGTATCAACATCTTCTTTAATAGCACCTTCCTGCAAAAGTGCAGCAAAGGTATGTGCAGCCTCTGTCAAACAATTGTCCTTCAAGTCTGTTCCCACAATAATACGGCTAGGATACAGATTGTCATACAAAGCTTTACTTTCTCTCAAAAATTCTGGGCTAAAAATAATATTCTTGCTACCCATCTTCTCTCTAACAAAAACCGTATAACCTACCGGAATAGTTGATTTGATAACCATAACAGCATTGGGATTATACTCCATAACCAGCCTGATAACTGTTTCCACTGCTGTTGTATCAAACTTCTGACTGGCAGAATCATAGTTAGTAGGTGCCGCTATCACGACAAAATCCGCATCACTGTACGCTGCCCTAGCATCCAGTGTTGCGGTAAGATTCAGTTCCTTCTCTGCCAGATATTTTTCAATATATTCATCCTGAATGGGAGATTTCCGATTATTAATCATCTCTACCTTCTCAGGCACAATGTCCACAGCTATAACCTGATGATGCTGTGCCAATAATGTGGCAATACTTAAACCTACATAACCTGTACCTGCCACTGCTATTTTATACTGCTTCTCCATTTTTATATCCTACTTTTCTTCCTTTATGTCATCTACTTCGCTAAGCTTCAACAAACTATTTTCTATGTTTTTGGTGCGAAACTGAATATCCTCCAACAACTTACGGTTTGCAGCAATAATATCACCCTGCAGACCAACAATTGCAGTCTGTACACCAATAATAATCATCATACTCGCCAAAATCAATGACTGGGTATGACCATTACCATCACCCATAGCCCAAAAATACAAAAATCTTCCACCAATAGCTGTTCCAATTAACGCAAAAATCACACCTATGGATACAAAGAACTTCATAGGCCTGTACATCATAAATGCCCTGATAATAGTCAGCATAGACTTCTTAATATACCCAAACATACTGCTAAACAATCTGGACTTTCTAAGCTCCGGATTGGTACGGATAGGCACTGACATAATAGCCATTCTATTTCTTCCTGCCTGTACGATGGTCTCCAACGTGTAGGTATATTCATTAATAACATTCATACGCATTGCAGCTTCTCTGCTGAATGCTCTGAATCCACTGGGCGCATCTGGAATTTTCGTTTTAGAAGCCTTCTGCACCACCCAGCTACCCAAATGCTGTAATTTCTTCTTAAGTGGTGAAAAATGCTCTATATCGTCAATGGGTCTTTCACCAATGACAATATCAGCCCTTCCCTCAAGAATCGGACGTACAATCGTCTCAATGTCCGCTCCACAATACTGATTATCTGCATCGGTATTTACAATAATATCTGCTCCCAGCTTTACACAGGCGTCAAGACCTGCCATAAAGCCCTTCGCAAGACCTTTGTTGCAGTTAAAATTCACTACATGATGAACGCCCCAATTCTTGGCAACCTCCACCGTATTATCCTTACTTCCATCATTGATAATCAAATACTCTATAGTGTCAATACCATCAATATGTTTAGGCAGGTCATTTAGTGTAACCTCCAAGGTTCCTGCCTCATTATAACATGGTATCTGAATAATTAATTTCATGATTACTCTCCCTTTATCATTCTGGCATTCTCTGCCAGTTCACCGTACTTATTCACAACCAGTGCAAACTGATTACTTTCCTTAATACAATAGAAATTATCGTCAAATCCTTCCCAATCTAGGAATCCATTTCCTACAAGATAGAAAGCATCCTCCTCCAAATCAACCTCATCAGAATGAATTACTGTAAGAGGTTTTTCAGCCAAAAGGAACTGGAAACTCTCTGACCAATAACGGGATTCTGTGTTGCTTAGATAATAAACATTCTGACTCATGTCATCATCTACTATATCTATCCAACTCACTACATTTTGGATATTTACAATTCGCAAAAGTTGCTTTTCTGTGATGGTAGTAAACACCAGATTATAAGCAGTAGTAACAAACATACATACAATTGGTCCAACAATCAAACACTTGCGAACCCAGTCTGTTTTCTTCCATGGTTGCGCCTTCATAAGCAACATAACAAACATACTGATTGCAATGCTCATACAAGCAAATCCCAGAACAGCTCCCTGTGCCGAAACACCCTTTTGCAGGAACAAAGATGTACTGATGCTATGATATGCCTGGTACGCAGTCGCATTATCTCTATTCAATACATTCTGGCATATCCATCCACAAACTATCGTCATAAGCACATATGCTGTAGCCTTGAAGATCCATTTCTCGTCCTTTAAAAAAGCCATAACACCCATCACAAAATATACACCAATCATGTATTCTGTATAGCGTCCATAGAGCAACATATCATTACGTCCGCCACCCTGCATATAGATGGCTGCAATCATAAAATTACCACCAAAAGCCAGTAACAGCCATGCATACCAAAAACAAATATCTACAGACACTTCTCGCACTTGCTTTTTCTTCTTATCCTTTTTCACACTCTCATAGGTATTCTTGACACCGACAAAAGCATTTCTAAACAAAGTTTCTGCACTCCACCATGCCATCATTAGGGTGGCAGCAAAGAGATAAAACCACTTTCCGACAAAACTCTCGAGGAATATTTTAAACCCATCTACAGTAAAAATAGCCGCAATCTTATCCCCCTGCCCCCCCAGCTCATTCTTGTCAACTTTAAGATTATTGAAATAATATTCATTAAGTAAATCTGTCTTAATTAGCTTGTGTATCACCATCAATACAACCATAGCCACAGCAAATGCAATAATATTCTTCCTTCTGCTCTTATCCACGCAGAAGCACCACACCATCACCATCACCGTAGCAATAGCAACAGCCAAGGTTCTCTGGTGAACCACATACAAGCACATAACAACCGCTGCCAAACCAATATGATTCATCATACTTGGTGTCTTAATCACCTTCAGACTAAGCCATACAAATACCCAGAATACAAACACAAGTGTACACTCTGCCCATGCAATATGAGAAAACACAAGATTGCTAGGATAAAGCATAACAACGAAACACACCACATCAATCAACATCTGATTTGCATCCTCAAACAGCTGACGTGATACGTTTCTTGCAATCCAATAGCTCCCCACCAAAAGCAAACCATTTGCCACAATAGCTGCCCGATACATTACTGCCGGCGAAGAGAAAATCAAACGAATAGGTGTGAGAATCAAAAAGCCATAACCATAAGAATAGTAAGGTATGCCGCTTCCCACTGACGTCCAGTCCGTTCCTGTCAGGTACGCGCTGGCCATCCAGTATCCAAATTCATCATCATACAAAAGCAACTGATTAAAGTCACCTATGCCCCAAATCGCAAGGGCAAATAAAACGAGCGATAAAAAAGAGGGCAACACCCACTTTCTCTGCTCCATAAGTTTTCCCACTTTATCCGGTACACTTATAATCTTTTGTAACACTGCGTTCATTTCCACTACACCTTTCGATACTATACTACAAGATTTTAGCACATTTATAATATAATGTCCATGGTTAACGCAAAAAAAGGAACCGGAAAATTCCGGTTCCTTTGGAAAAACTTTCGTTTTTAATTATTTAACGTCGTTACCGTCGTTGGTAGCGTCATTACCGTCGCCAGTAGCGTCGTTGCCATCTCCAGTAGCATCCTCGCCAGGGTGAGTGCCATCCTCACCACCGTGAGTACCTTCATCAGTGGAACTGGACTTGATTACAGTAACAGTAATGGATGCCTTCTTGCCACTCTCAGACTGAGCGGTTACCTTAACCTTGCTGCCTGCGTGCAGAGCATATACATTACCGAGCTCATCAACAGATACGCCATCCTTGTTTACGGAGTAGCTAATCTTGTCGTAAGGATCGTTAGAACCGGTTGCATTCAGATTGAATACCTTACCCTCTTCTACAGTAACTGTAGACTTCTTAACAGAAGTTACATCCTTTGCATTTACATTGAAGGTAATCTTGTTAGCACCCTTTACAACCTTAACCTGACCGTAGGTAGTGATTACCTGACCGCCGGGAGTCTTGGTAGAAGCCTTTACAGTGATAACATCACCATTCTTGGTAACATTCTTTGCAATTGCAACTTTACCCTTCTTTGCATCCACGGTAACACCGCTTCTGTCCTTGGTAACATCTACGTCATTATTGGTAATGCTAACGATTTCGTAAGCAACATCACCAACTGCGTTCTTAACAGGAGCCTTTACAGCACTGAAGGAAACGCTCTTCTTTGCACCTGCATTTGCAAACTGTACAGCTTTCTTCATAGACAGACCGGTTACAGGCTGCTGAACCTTTACCTTGTAGCTGATTGTCTTAGGCTTACCATTACTCAAAGTAACAGTTGCCTTGATGGTTGCCTTACCTGCCTTGATAGCGGTTGCATTGCCGTTTGCATCAATAGTCATAATCTTCTTGCTGGAAGTAGACCATGTAATATCCTCTGCAGCAGTACCCTCGCCACTAAGCTTTGCAGTGAACTGATAGCCTTCGCCTACCCACATGGTTGCAGGAGCCTTAGTTGCCTCAATATCAGTAACAGGGGAAGGAACTACACTAACCTCAAACTTAGCAGAAACACTAGGAGTCTTCTTGCTGGTTACAGTAATAGTAGCATTACCTTCCTTCACAGCACTAACAACACCCTTGCTGGATACTTTCGCAACCTTCGTATTGCTGGAAGTCCAAGTCAATTTATCCTTATTCAACTCATGATCCTTGATAGCATTCAAGGTGATTTTCTTCTTAACATGAACAGTAGCAGAAGTCTCACCATTGTCTACATTCACAATCTTAAGGCTCTTGAGAGCAGCATTAGCGGTTACAGTTACAGTAGCCTTCTTGCCGCTTGCAGCCTTTACAGTAATCTTCGCGCTACCAACACCAACTGCCTCGATAGTAGCAGTGCCATCTTCATTTTCAACAACGGATACGATGCCGGGCTTAGCGGAAGACCACTCAAAGAAATCAGTGTGCTTATCAGTCTTGTCCTGAGTAGCATCAACTACAACCTTAAGAGTCTCAGTCTTGCCAATATCATCCAAAGCCAGCTTGCTAACCTTGCCTGCTGCAGACTTCTTCTCGATATGAAGCTTAGTAACAGGGTTACCCTTCTCAACAGTGATAGTAGTTGTAGCTGCTACACCATGCTCAGAAGCTGCTCTAAGAACTACAGTACCAACCTTCTTCATGGTTACTACACCATTCTTATCAACAGTTGCAATCTTCTTGTCGCTTACGGAATAAGTAACTTTGTCATTACCATTCTTGATAATTTCCTTAGCGAAGTTAACCTTCTGCTTTAAGTACCAAGTATAGCTCTCCTGAGCAAAGCTCATCTCAGTAGTATACTGCTTTACATTGATAACAACGCTGTCCTTCTTACCACCTGCGTTAACAGTTACGGTAGCCTTACCACCCTTTACAGCAGTGATAACAGCCTTGTTGCCGTCCTGCTCAACAGTTACAGCATCGCTGTCTGCAGACCAGTTAACATCATACTTTACATCTTTGTTGGTGATAACAGTAGCCTCAAGCTCGATGGGAGCATCGCCTACTACTACATCATAGGTCTTGCTGCCGTTGATAACAACGCCAATTACCTGAGGCGCGGTCTCGCCGTCAACACCATCAGTAGTGCTGTCATTACCATCATTGGTGCTATCGCTAGCGTCGGTAGTACCATCATTTGCATCGGTAGTACCATCGTTTGCATCGGTAGTACCATCGTTTGCATCAGTAGTACCCTGGTCAGCCAAAACAACAGCCTTGTCTTCGCCGTCCATAACTACTACAGAACCGGTATTCACTGCACTGTAATTCGCAGCAGATACAGGAACTTCAGCTACCATAACGCAAGCCATCATGATAGCAATTGCATTTAAGAACTTTTTCATTATTGCCTCCTCCTAAATATTAAAACGTTTAAGTATTTACAATGCAAGGGTTATTATATTCCCCCAAAAACGGTTTTGCAAGTATTTTTTGTTTTTTTGGCAAAAATATGACAATTATACCATATCCCATTCCCGAAACCATCCCGAAATCGTCAATATGCCTATAAAGGTATTGCCTTATAAAGCCGACCCGTATAATTACTAGTAATTTCTTCCTATATAGTAGTGCCTGTTATTTAATTCCCGTGCCAAATCACGTGCTCTTTGTACCAAAAAGGCAACGGAGATTGCTCCCCGCTGCCCTTCATAGGTAATATTTACCTATATTATATTGTTAATTCTTACTGCTCATTCAGCATTGCAGGCTGCTTATCACCTACAGAATACAGGCTCTGCTCGTCGCCGTAGAAGAATGCAGCATCTCCTACCTCACTTACCCATATGGTATGTCTCGCAATTACCTGCTTAGAAATCTTGGACTTAACCTCAATCACTGTATATCCGGCTTTGTTAGCCTTGAAGTTTGCAGTGAAGGAAGAGCCGCTTCCGCCATTAGCCTTTATGGTACCAACCTTCTTGTCGGAACTGGTCCAAATCAGTGAATCTGCTGCAGTATTGTTGTCAGCATACATAACAAAGGTATAGGTATTGCCGGTATAGATTGTATTTGCTCCTAGGTTACCTGCAAGACTATATATATAGAACTCCTCACCGCCATATACATTCCCAGCAAGGGAAGTATAACTTACAGGCACCTTGGTAGTCTTAACAGCCTTCTTCACCATGTTGGACTCTACATATACGCCATCCTCGTCATCGTATACCGCAGTTACCTGTACAGTATACTTGGACTGTTTGGTCAGGCCCTGAACAGAGAACTCATAAAGCTTGGTATCTTCATTGTAAAGTTCCCACAGATAATAGAGGTCACTGTCAACAATTCTACCGCTTGCATCAACCGCTTCAACCTTAACTTTATTAGCCTTTCCTGCATCAGCAAAGCTCATCTTTACAAACTTATCAACAACCATGGTTGCTTTAAGGTTCTTTACAGGAGTCATTGCTACCGTACTAATCGTACCGGTTGCCTCGATATTCCAATAAACATCCTTAATATTAAGATTGCTCAGAGTGCCACCTTCCTTAACTGCTACAATTTCACTTCCGCTTGAATTCAGCTTGAAGTACTCACTCTCATTAATTGCTTTCTTGGACTCTTCAGTCAGAACAAGATTCTTGCTGAAGGAACCGGACAGCTTGGTCTTGCCTTCATAATAAGTTACCAACTGGGAAAGGCTCATGCTCTGTCCCACCTGCATCTTCACATTATTAACCATCAGCTTGTCAGGATTTACAGTAATGGTGAAAGGTTTCCACTCAGAAATTGTACCACTTACAGTATCACCTACTGCAACCCATACCTGACCAGCACCCTTCATGGTCATCTTGCCGGCCTTAGTAATGGTCGCAAGAGAGGTAGACTGGAAGTAATAGGTCTGACCGTAATCGTAATCATACTGGGTCGCCCAGCCATCCTCCCACCAGATAGCCTTATTCCAATCGGGATTAGTAGTTCTCTGAGCCACATAGTACACAAGCTTGGGAGCCTGATAGCTCTTCGCATAATCACCCTTCAGAGGCAGTGAATAGATTGACATATCCATAGCATCTGCTGCAGGCTTATAAGCCTTCTCCCAGAATTCACCCAATGCGGAGAAGGTCACACTCTTCTTGGTCAAAGGAATCTCATATCTGCCATAGCTCTTATTATAGGTAATAGGTTGCTTTTCATCATAAGTAACCGTAAGGTTTTCTACCTGGGATTTAGTAGTCTTGAAACTCTTTACCGTACCCTTTACAGAAACTGCAACCTTGCAACCATCTTCGCAATAACGTGTATATTCACTATTATTGCTATCACCATAATAGTATTCTGTAGCAATTCTGGGACGGCTGGTGTTGCGAACATATACGGTGTAATCCTTGCCGGGCTCCAGTCCGGATACATCCACATAAGTAGCAGATTTAGCATTAGTGTATCTGGGCGCAGTCACGAAGAAGCTCACCCAGTGCTGCTGTTCCATTGCAGCAATCTTCTGCTCGAATACATCAGCCTTGATACCCTTACCTTCCAATACGTAAACTTCTCTGCGCGCGCCATCCTTGATAGCAGTGATGTTCACGCGTACATTATCGTCTCTTACACGAAGCTTGCCCAGCTTAGGTGCACTTACATCAGAAACGGTAATGGTAACCGCCACGCTCTTAGCACCTTCAATGGCAACCTTCTCACCGGTCTTGGAATCATATCTTGCGGGATATACAGTAACAGTTGCTTTACCAATTTTGAGAGCAGTAATGTGACCTGTCTCATCTACGCACAGCACACTGCTGTCATCCACTCTGTATCCCAAACAGATGACATCTGCCATCTCTTTCTTGGTAATCTTAACATCCAGCCACTGCTCTTCACCTACTGCCATCTTCTTAGCAGGGGAAATCAGAGCAAGGGACTTGGGCGCAACAGCTTCCTCCATGTTAGCCATCATTACAGCATTGGTGAAATCAAGAGTAAACTTCTCAACATAGCCGGGCTCCCAGCAAATTTCAAAGCTCTTGGTATCCTTAGCTGTAGCATCGAAAGTAACATATACTCCATAAGAATCGCTGCCCAACACATAACCGCCAGCCTTGGTGATGCTGTTTTCAAAGCTTGCATCATTTCTTACAGAATAATCTGTACCTTCATATTCATAAGGTCTTCTGATTCTCAGTGTTACATAGTTGCCGGATACAGTCTCAACACCATTATATGCATTGTAGCTGTAAGGTACAGCTGCCATAGGCTTAATGGCATGCTCCATATCCTTAACACTGTCAGCAATGGTAGATTTTGCAAAATTGCCGTAGCTTGTTGCAGAAACTACAGAATTACCTCTTACAGTTGTGAAGGTCGTAACCTTGCTGGTAAGCTTGTAGTTTCTCTCTCTCTGGCTGTCAAGCTCACCCTTGAACTCTACAGTATAAGTTGCGTTACCACGGAAAACATCGCTCCAGTAACCAATCTCATTGCCCTTTGCATCCTTTACAACAATTTCATAGTCATTCATACCCAGGAAGTAATCATAAAGAGCAAAATTGAAATAAGAAGCATCACGCTCTGCAACGCCATCAAACACAACGCTCATTTCATCGAAGTTTTCATAAGCATAAGTTCCTGCTACAACAGAGCCGCTGATAATAACCTCTGCAGTCAGCTCCTTTTCCTCGATGGTAACAACTGCCACCTCAGTATCCTTAACAGGTGCATAGGTAGCATCACCGGTATAATTTACAATGATGGTATAGGTACCTGCCTTGTAAGGCGCATTGCTATACCATGTAGCACCATCCTCTTCCTCGTATACCCACCAGTAATCAAGCTCAACATCCGTAACCGCGCTCTTGTTGCTTGCTTTAACAACCTTTACAAGACCATTTTCGATATCCTTGCTCAAATCCCATCTCTCGCCATCGTATACCTTGCTGGTTGCACTCAGCTTAGTCTTGTCTACAACAACTTCAAGGACTTCGGTTCCCATATTCACCAGCTCGATAGGAGCAGTCTTATGGAAATAATTTCTCTCTACATTACCATTTTTCTCTGTTTCTGTATAATCAATGTAGTTGCTGATGCCGTTTACGTTACTATACAGATAAAGATTTCTCACCTCTACACGATAGGAATTACCCTTTGTAAAGGTGCCGTAGAAATCATTGTACTCACCGGGTTTCTCAGCGGTTGCCTCCTCGATACCCCAGTAAATCTCATAATCATCTTCGCCCAGCACAAGCACCTCGCCGGCATCTGCGCCGTCCGTGGTCCCATCTGCGCCATCATGACTGGATGCTATGCGAATCTCATACTCAATAGCATCATAATCATAAGAATATTCCATAGTCTCAGTAAGTACAGAAGGTACGGTCACAGGTACCACCTGAATCTTCTGGGGCTCAATTCTGTAATAAATTACAGTACCGCTTGCATGATATTCATTAGCAGGATCACGATAGTAAATCTGCAACATATAATTACCTGCATCCACAGGGCTGTTGCGATAGTTCTTAAAGTCCTCATAAGAGCTTCCATACCAAAGCTGTCTCCAGGTATTTTGACCGGTAGCATCTTCATTCATTGCAAACCAGATATAAGAAATAGAAGAATCTGCTCCTTCTGCGATTACATTGTTGCCGTTTGAAGCATCAAGTACCTTCGCAATCTTATATTCTGCACGCTCCTCATAAATAGGCTTACCATCATATGTCTTGGTGATAGGCTTATCAAAGGAAATACCAGCACCATTTACAAGCAATGCAGAAGCATCAAGCACCGCTGCTTTACCGGGATTCACAGTAACAGGCAATACTTTTGCCTCTAATACAGCTTCCTCAACATTTACACAGTAGTTAGAATCTGCATTGCCTGTGTAATTATTGATAGAATAGTAGTTAGCGTATCCTCCGGTAAGATAATATGTAGCCTTCTGACCGCTGAAAGCTACGCGATAATTGTTGCCATAATTCAAGCTTCCATTATAGCTGCCATAGACCTTCTTCTCATCCTCAGTGCCGGCATTCTCAGTCCACTCAATCTGAACCTCGAACACAGGCTCATAAATATAGGTTCTACCATTATTATTGCGATTACCCCAGATATGATTTTTGTCAATAGTAACCTCCTGACCCTTTGCATCCACTGCAATATAATCGATATAATCCAGAACATCACTATCGGTCATGCCGGGATAGAACTCAGGCACCTCATCATTCTTCCACTTGGGAATCAGAGTCAGCTCCTTAGGTGCAACATAAACAGTCATACCTCTCTTGCTGCTTGCATACAAACCTGCCTTGCCTGCATAGTTCACATAATAGGTATAATAACCTGCATCTACAGGAGCCTTATCAAGCCAGACACCCTCGTCGTTGTCATACCACTCGTATGTAATATCTTCTGCTGCAAAAGTAATAGGCTGCCAACCATACTCGCCCTGTTCATTCTCACCATAGTAGCCGATTTCAATAGTATAATCAACTTTCTCAACAGGCGCATCCACATCCTCACCATCAAAACTGGTGGTATAGGTATCATAAGAACCGTTTTCATTCTTCCACTTATCAGTGGGAGTAAGTGTGATATAGGTCGCAATCAGATCTGCCATTTCCAACTTCTTGCTGACTGTGGTATCAGGAAGGGTAAAATTGCCCTTCTGCTCCTCAGATACATTATCAGTGAAGCTTACCGCAACCTGTGCATAATAGTCGCCGGTCTTAAGAAGTACATCATCTTCCTTCAATGCAGCACCGGTATATGCATCAACTACGGTTACGTCAGCCTTCAACTGTGAAGTCGCAGCATCCTCTGTAGCAGTAAAGTACTCATAACTGTACCAACCATAGCCACTATACTCGCTATAGTTATACACTCTTGCAGATGCTGTTACATCAGCTTTAACATCTTTTACCTTAGTTCCGGGCTCAACACCATAGCCATACTCACCGTAGGAAACATCCAGACTAAGCTCTGTAGGGGTAATTTCAAAAAGAATACCCTCAGACATTGCCGCACTTACATCCTTCACCTCAGGAATCTCAATCAAAAGCTGATAAATTCCTGCAGGAGAATACAAAGTAGGTGCACTCTGCAAGTCCTCGAACTTATCTCCCTTCTTCACCTGCCACTTTGTGGTGTAGTTCAAACCTTCCCTCCATGAAAGCTCTCCCAAAGAACACAACTCCTCACCGTTTTTCATAACGATAATATTGTTGTTGCGCATCCATGTAGCAGTCCAATAGTACAAATAGTCATTCAGCTCCTGGCTTCTGTACTCTGCCACAAGCTCTGCTCCATACCAATTCTCCAGTCTCTCCGCAAAAGTCTCTGTATCCAAAGAATACCGGGCCAGATTGGAATCCTCTCCATCGGTACTGGATGTATCCGTACTCTGTACAGCAGCCTCACCGGTGCCTTCAGGTACGATAGAAACAGTACTTTCATCTGTCGCGGATGTCTCCGCAGCAGATGCTGTGGTTGCAGGCATACTGCCTGTCACCATTACCGCTGCCAGCAAAAGTGCAAGAAACTTCTTACTCTTCGCAAACAGCTTGTTCTTCATGAAACTATTCATGAATTACTCCTCCCTTCGTTTTTTTATAACGCAGATTCTTTCTACAATATTATTTATCGACAGAATTTGTCAATTTGTTAACGGTCTTTGCCTGCATAATTTTTCGTAGAATTATGTCCATTACAATCTCGCAAAGTACTCTCCTCGCTCCTCAACAGGTACATCCAGCGTCTCCATAGCCTCTTCTGCCGTAATCTTCATCTTTCTCATAAGAGTTTTTATATTCTGCATTAGATTTTCAACCATGCCCTCTGCTTTGCCCTCTGCTATCAACTCATCCATCGCCTTACACATATCATATTCCTCCTGTTCTTCTTCCTGTAACATCTCTAACATCCTGGTATTGTTTGTAAAAACCGCTATCACTTCTGCTGTTTCTTTGTCCAAATGCTTATATTCTTCCTGCTCAAACAATGCTTTCAACTTCTCTTTATTCCCCCGGCAAGGAATAACCTGCAGAAACTGACGAAGCTCTGTATGAAATACAGAAAAATCCTCCATCTCATTGACACAGAATATCGTCATACCATAATCATGGAACATCTCCTCCCATCCCGGCAATGCCCCTTCAAAATCCATCATATCCTTCAAACTCTTAGGGCCATCCCATTTCTCTTCTCCATGGTACAGGCAAATGGAATGCACCGGTTTTAATCTGTCCTCTTTTCTCGGACGCAGAGACCATTCATCTGCTTTCCCGCCCGCTTCTTCTATCGCCCTTCGGCGTTTTCGCTTTATTTCCTGTAGCTGTCTTCGATATTCCTTACAGTCATACTCCATAATTCGAAATGGCATAGAATAATCCACATACTCCTGGTTCTCTGCCGCCACCAACGCCAGCCAATCTCCATTTTTAAGCCGCTTTTTCAAATCCCGATACCGATTGTCAACGCGTTCGCTGTCAGACTCAAGCATCTCCGGTAACACCAACTGCTTCCCATGATACATCGTCCCATTTGCAAAATCAGCAAATCGCTTGTTATCTGCCATATACTTACATGCTGCAATATCCAATTTCCCCATAAATCCTCCTTCTGCGGAGGCTCCACAGCCCTCCGCCCTTTCCTATTCTGTTGTATTCAAGTGATTAGACGGCTGAACTGCCTTTGATTTATATAGATTGAATCAGAACTAATTGACTTGAATTAAGATAAGTAAATATTAGAGCATATTTCCCAAAATGTCAACAGAAAACCCTAACTAAAAAACGCAAATCTGTCTTATAAGCCCATGACGCACAAAACATAACAAGGGCGGCGTCCAAAAGAACGCCGCCCCTCGGGTCACATCTTAATATGTTTTAGAAACATATACTTTTGAAAGTACATACTTTAGACATCTTAGTCCTGAATAACATAAACCGTTGCTTCTAAGCTTCCCCAGTTATATCCACGTACAAGATATCTAAGCTGTTCGCCCTTCTCTAAGTACAAGCCATCATAATAATAGTTCCCATAACTTCCGCCAGCGGTAGCTTTGCGGGTACCATCCATGCGATATAACTCACAGTAAGAACCTCTCGAAAAATTTGTGCTGTCGCAATAGAAATCATAGTAACCATCTGCAGGAGCAGTAAAGGTATAATATACACCCTCATAATACTCCAACTCTACTTCCTTACCACTTCCGCTGGAAATAGTACCTCCGTTTGTTATAGAGTAGCTCTCATATGCACATACCTTCAGCGTGGTGCTTGAACCCTGCTCACCATAAACGGAAAATAATACGCTGTCTCCCTGGAATCTCACACCCATTCCAGTACTATAACCACTATCGGATATAGAAGCATCATAATCAGATACGGTTCTGTAGTAAACCCAACTTGGAGCAATACCACCATCCATTCTGGTCACATAATAGTAACCGGAATTGGAAAGCTTGCACTCTACATAAGTATATCCATAGCCTTCTTCTGTTCGTACTACTTCGTACTCTTCCTCGGAATTGAAGGTAGCAACTTTCTGCACTTCAATTGTAGTGCTTGCATTTTCCTGACCATATAACCTCACAAGCACATTACCAGCTTCCAGATAATATACATAGTAACCATTATAAATGTACTGAATCTCGTCTGCGCTACCATTGTACAAATAGAAAGAATAATCCAAACTGCCGTCATCTGTTCTAGCAATGGTATACCAACCGGTCTGATTGATAGTAGCAGACAGCCACTTATAACCAGCCTCATCAAACTTCACTACAGTAGCATCATTAATATTCAAGGTTTCCTTGGCAGCAGTCTGAACCTCTACCAGGAAGTCTGCCTTCTCGCTGGAGGTATTCTCAACGCAGAAGTAAACAACCTCACCCTTGTACATGAAATCGCTATAAGTAGTACCTGTTCTAAAGCTAGGATAAATAATCTCACTGTGTACATCTACAGAAATATCTGTAGTAACTGCACTGTCACCGCTTCCGGTAACCTTCTTAAATGCAAAGTTGTACTGATCCAAAGCACTTGCTTTATAGGAATACCAATTTATGGAGTTAGGCTCCATGGTATCCTTGAAGCTGGAGCTGTTGATTTCCTTTGCAGTTGCCTTCTTAACCGTTACGGTAAAGGTTGCAGATGCAGGAAGCTCTGCGCCATCCTTCGCTGCCGTATAATATGCTGCAAGATAAAGCTCATCACCTTCATAAAGAACATACTCTTCAGGGAAGGTTACACCGGTGTAATTAGGATTGCTCTTCACATTATCTTCACATACATCATAGGTAGCATATACAGTAGACGCATTGTCTGTGAAGGTATATCTTCCATCCTCGGGAGCCTTGAATACAAACCAGCTCTTCATACCCTTATTCACAGTAACCTCAACACTGTTCTCCAGAGTTGCAGGTGCAATTCTGTCGATGTAGAGCTTAATGGTCTTGGTATCATCTTCCTTCTCAGGCTCGAAATCCAAGGTAACTGCATAATACATGGTTGTACCGATTGTGTAGCTTGCCTGCATATAACGGCTGTTAGCATTATATGTACCACCTGCGAGACTGTAATCTGCATTTCTAGGTGCAATAGTTACAGAATTCACATCCTCAGGAAGCTCCTTAACAATCATGCTATAGTAATCAGTTGCAGGTACTTCAAACTTCACATATACAGTCTGACCATCCTTTGCAGTAACTGACAGTTCTTCCTTCTCTTTAATGGTCAGGAAGCTTTCCTTTACCACACCAAGCTTGGTGACAGGTGCATCTGCCACATTCGCTACTTCTACAGAACTGGTTACCTTAATGTCATACCATACATTCTTCTTCACAAAGTTGGTACCATCATACAAACTACCATAAGTATCGCTATCATTCGTATAACGTCTTACGGTCATACCAGAAGGAACATTTACGGTAAATGTGTAGTAAGCATCTTCGTCTGCGCGGAATCTGTACCACTTCTCTTCATCCTTCATCATGGAAACAGAAGTCAGGTCTGCGCCATACACCAAATCAGTTATTACAATCTGCTCAATAGCAACCTTAACAGAAATCTCTTCTTCTGTCTCATTTTCCACTTTGACAAAAATACTCTGGCCCATCTCGAACCAGTCACCGTTCAGATTGCTGATATCGATGAAGCTATACTCCATATCGTCTTCACGATAGGTTACATTTGCTTCGCTATCCTTACCATCTTTATCGGTTACCTTCGCATTGTATCTTCCTGCATGAGGAACTACATACTCATACCACTTGCTTTCGCCGGCTTTCAACTTAACAACAGCATCGGTGAAAGTCTCAGGAACAATCTGCTCCACCTTAAGCGTTACAGCTGCCTTAGTTTGTGCAGTAATAACAAACACATAAGTCTCGCCAACCTTACCATAGAACTCATAGCCATCATAGCAATAAGAACCATTTATGGTTGAACTTACGCTCTGCTCATCATTCGCAGTAGTAATGTGGACAACATATCTGCCCTCTTCTTCCACTACATACTTGAACTTCTTAACCTCATTCTCTTCCATATTGAAGGAATCGGTAGGAATCTCAGGTGTAGCAGACTTAACAGTAAACTGAATTCTTGCCTTGTCAGTTGTGCTGTTATTGCAAACCTTGAAGTAAAGGTTGCTGCCACCAATCAGCTTTTCTTCAGTATTTCTGCTATAAGAACTATAATAGTCCATATTTTCCTTCAATGTTGCAGAAGCGTAAACTACTGCAGTGGAATCATCATTCCAACTGAAGGTATAAGTATCCTCATACTTAGCAGTAAACTTAATCCACTGACTCTCGCCGGGCTCCAGACTGATTTCCTTATCATGGAATTCAATAGGCTCTACCTCATTTACCTTAATAACAGCCTTGGTCTTATTCTCGTAGGTACCATTTGCCTGTAGAGCGAAGATAATCTCTTCACCGGTAGCCATAATCTTCTCTGCATAGAAATCAGAGCCTACTGTACGTCCAAAGGAACCGGTTAAATAGCTACTGGAAACCTCAGAGTAAGTAGAAGCACTCAAGGTATGGTTACCACCTTCTACGGTAGCTACTACAGACTCAAAGGTGTACAAGCCATAGTTGGGAGCCTTGAAGGTGTAGAAGTACAAACCATCATCCTCTATCTCCAGACTAACCTCTTTGCCCTTCTCAAGAGCAGTTGCAGTAGTTGCAGTTACGGTTACAGTTACCTCTACGGTATCCTCTGCATCAGTAGTGAGCTTCACATAAATCATGTCGCCCTTCTTGAACATTACCTTTCCCCAGTTGCCGTTCTCGTTATAACCTTAGTAACCGCTTATCTTGTCGCCATTTGCAACAACACTTGCATTATCAACACTATTTGCATAGTAGCTTGCATATACCTTGTATTCCTTATCCTTCTCTACTTCATACTCATAGTCGAAGCAATACTCGGTATCTGCTGTAGGCACTTCGAAGCCTACCCATACTTCCTTGTCCTTCTCGATGGTAATCTTCTTAGACGCACCGAGAGAAACGGTATCAACCTTAGGCTGGGATACACTGATTTCAGCCTTTACAGCGGTCTCAGAATCTGTATATACACGAAGCAATACTTCTTCGTCCTTATCCAGATTGAGTACTTCGCTGAAGTTGTTGGTCTCAACACCCTCAGAGATAAGCTGGCTAAGTGTGTGATCCATGTTTTCATTCATGATAGAAGTATAGTAATCTGCCTTAAGTATTTCATTTGCACTTGCAGAAGCAAAGGTATAATTACCTGCTACAGGAGCTGTGAATGAGAACCACTTCTCCTCGCCCTTCTTCAAATCGCCGGTAGCTACAGTTGCAGTAGTAGAGAGTGCAGTTGCTACTCTGCCCTGTACAGTTACATCGTAAGCTACATTGGTGTTATACAGGGTCAGCAGCAGGATATCGCCCTTGGCCATACTTACACCATTCTTTTTGCTGGATGTATTGTTATCTGCATTATAAAGCAGAATATCATTTCTGGTTGTATTGTTTACCTTAACACCGGCAGTCATGTTTGCCTTGGTAGCGCTAAAGGTATAGTAATTATCAGCAGGTGCTACGAAACGGATGCAATTGCTGTCCTTGCTGTTTGCAGTACCACCAAGAATCAACTTGTTGTAAGCTTTCACAGCACTTACGGAAACGCTGAAGTCAACCTCCCAATCCCAGCCAAAGTAAGCCAGCATGGTCAGGTCAATGGTCTGCCCCTCTTCCATAGCTATGGTGCCACCATAATAATTAATAGCATAATCCTCGCCGGAAAGCTTAGCATCTATGAACTCTACATCGCCCGAAGCATCATTATCAATACTAAATGTAAACTCACCGTCAAAAGGTGCAGTAAAGGTAGCAAAGAAATAATCTCTGTACAGTGAAGTTACAGGATACTCCTTGAAGAATCTTGTAGGATTCACAAGGTCAAGAGGCTCTACGCCATTCTCTGCTATGATTACCTCAAAGTCAACAGGCTCCCACGCACCATAAGCGCCTACGCCATCACGTACGGGAATTACCACGAACTGCTCTCTTGCAATTACCTTCTTGGTAACCTTAGATACAATTTCGATGTCTGTTACACCGGGCTTCAACGCCTTAAAGGTTGCAGTGAAGGTTCCGGTATTTGCCTTAACAGAAGCCACCTTAGTGTTGGTGCTCTTCCAGGTAAGCTTATCGGACATTCTGTCCTCTGCGTCCAGATTATCCTCGAAGCGAAGAGTATAAGTATTACCGGATACAAGGTATACCTGATAAGGTTTTACCTCATATGAATCGTCATACTTACCTACCCAAATATTTCCATAGTACTCATTCTCATCAAGTTCTTCATAAGAAGCAGGAATATTGGTAGTCTTAAACTTCTTGGATACAGCCTTGCCCAAAGAAGAATGATTGAACAAAGGAGCAATGCTTACAGTATAGTTGGACTGACGATAAAGTCCAATCTCTCTGAAGTCGAGCTCATACGCATATACGCCTTTTTTGAAATTGGTCTTATCCTCGTTCAAATACAAGTTATCATTATCCTGAGATACTACAAAGGACTCAACAATACTTCCTCTGCTATCCTGAATGGTAACCTTGAACTCTTCATAAAAATCATAAAAAGGATATTCAGCATACTCATCACGAAGATTTGCAGTATGTGTAAAGGATGCTCTTGCACCTACATCTGTGATGTCATATACCTTCAAGCCCTTAATAGCATCCATAGCCTTGGTGTTTACTTCCATGGTTGTGGATACTGTAGGATTGCTTGCAAGAGCAATCGTCAGAGTTACCTTCTTGTCAGGCTGCAGTGCGCAGATATAACCATCTCTGATTTCTACTGCCTCAGGATCAGATGACTGCACCAAAAGCTCGTACTGAGCCTGCAGAATGCCATTCTGATCTCTAAATCCGTCAACGCCGTTAAGCTTAGTCTTGCCATCATAGAAAGTCAGGCTATTGTAAAGGTCAGCTGCACTACCTTCCTTCAAAACAAGCTTCTTAGCATCAATCTTTGTAACATTTGCATAAATGTTAAACTCAGGAGAGAAAGTATAAGTAATATCTCTAACCGTATCTCTGATACAAAGAGTAACTACACCAACTCCCTTTAACTTCACATTACCCTTCTTGTCGAAGGTAGCCAGCTTGGAAGCCTTGTAGTACCAGCTGCCAACCTTGCACTTATACTCGCTGGTCTTCACCTCACTGCGGTCATTCCAGTCATCAATTACAAAGAACTCCAGCTTCGGATTCATATAGTATGCCTGATCCTGCTTGGAAAGTGCATACTGCAACCAGGTGTAATCAGAATCATCTGCTGCCACCTGTGAATCCTTGTAAAGATAACGAAGCAAAAGGTTCACATTGATAGACTTTGCAGAAAGAGGCACATCATAAAGACCTGTCACAGTATTGTACTGAACAACATCTTTGCTCTTCTCTGCAATCTCAAGCTTCGCACGGTCAAACTGTCTCTTAGTGGTCTTAAAGCTCTTTACAGAACCTGCTGCGGAAGCTGCAACTTCCTTACCGTCAGCAGTCTCTCTGATTGCGCTGACATTTCTTACATATACAGTATAATCCGTATCGGGCTGCAAATCAAAGCCCCAACCTGCATACTTGCATACACTGCTGTAATAATCCTCATAATCAGCGGTGTACTCCCAGCAACCTGCGAAATCTGCATTTCCGTTAGCAGCAATCTTGCTCTCAAAATCAGCTGCCTTCAAGCCCTTGCCAGGAAGCACATAAACTTCTCTGCGATAACCATCCTCAGGAATCTTGTACTCAAGATACATATAGGTATCATAAGCCTTAAGTGCATTAATCTTAGGTGCGGTAACGTCAAGCACCTTAATCTTAACAGTAACCTTCTTCTTGAAGTCTGCAATTCTCTCGTACTCGCCATCCTGAGTCAATCTTACAGGATAAACCTCAACGGTTGCAGTACCCTTCTTCAATGCGGTTACAACACCGGTATCCTTAACAACGCTCATCACGTCGGTACCGTCTACTACTTCATAGTTCAGAAGAACTACATCTGTGCTGAGTACTCTGCCAATCTTAACATCAAGCTGCTGAGTCTCACCCACATACATCTTCTTGTTAGGAGCATTAAAGGACAAGCTCTTAGGTGCAACTGCGTCTCTCAAATTCGCCTGACACTCTGCCTTAGTCAGACAAATGGTATAAGTCTCAGTATAGCCCTCCTCCCAAAGAATGACAAAGCTCTTGTCGGTCTTGTCTTCCACAGGGAATGCCAGCTTGATAAGACCATTGTAGCTGTTCTCACTCAGAACATATCCGCCAGCCTTCTCAACTGCATTCTTATATACGAATCTGTCGAAATTATCCGTATAGTAGTCAGTATCCTCCATGAACTCCTTAGGAGCCTTAATCGTTACTTCGAAGTAATTGCCCTCAGGCAGTACTTCATCATTAATATCAGTCAGATTATGATAATGAGGAACCGCTGTGAGAGGTGTTACATATGCCTCTCCCTCTGCATATTCTGCATTGTGATGTTCTGTATTGGTATCGTAAACAGAAGAAGTTCCTCTTACATTGGGGGTAAATGCAGTTCTCATTGCTACAATGTTGTAGTTGTCTGCATAACGATCCCAAAGCACATACTCTACTGCATCAAACACTACATAATCCAAATCAACATCAAACCATACATAGGTCTCAATGCCATAGTTCTTGCCGGTTCTCAGATATGCGTAATAATAATCGCCCTCTTCATCAAACACATTATATCCATAATCATAATCGAAAACCAGTCCCATTGCATTTGCCAAAATACCATTGCCAAATACACTTGCATCTGCATCAATATAACCGGTAACAGACGTCTTGGTCATATCTACTACAGAGCTGTAGAAATCTTCATCGTCTGCTCTCAGACCTGCCTGAATGGACTCCTTCATAACAGGGGTGATGAACAAATCTCTCTCTTCAATGATAAAGGTATCGAGATATACATTGAAGTTTTTATAGGTTTCATTTCCTGCAAAACGGATATACAGGTTATAGCTTCTTGCATTGGAAGGAGATACCACACCGTAAGAATCTACATAACGTCCCAAGTACTCATCGTAAGACTCCCAAACAAACTGAACATCCAGTGCGCCCTCACCAATCACAGGAATCACATTATCCGTATTTTTCTCTACCAGAGTAATGTATCCGGACTCCAAAGCCTTAGTGAGGTCAAATCCGGTGCCATCATAAACCTTCTTGTACGCACCGCGCTTGTCCTCGTCCACACGAACATCAATTTCGATGTCACCCATCTTCTTCACATTGATGTCCAAAGTGTTGCCGTAGCTCTTTGTAACAGTTACGCCCTCTTCTACAACTTCGTAGTTGTTGGTGAAGTTGTTATAATACACATCTGTATAAGAATTGTAGCAGAAATCCACTTCCGCTCCCACTCTGTAAAGAAGCTTCTCGCGGAAGGTTGACCAATCACCTGCACGCCCATACTCTGCAACATCCTTATTGGTATTATCACCAACCTCAACATACCAGTCTACGGTATAGAGAGGATACTCAGGATACTGCTCATTCCAAGCCATAACCTCAGTCATCTCAACCAACTTGTCATCAGTAAGAGTCATATCATTACCGGGAACAAGATAAAGCTTGTGAGTCAAAGTAGAAGCACAGATTGCCTCGAAATCTCCCACATAAGTACCGGTATAAGCCACAGGCTCACCGCTGATTACAGACTTAACCAGCTGCTTCTGAATATCAAAATATACATAAGCAGGCTCTGCTGCGTACTCATTGGTAGGATCCTTATAAACAACCTTCAGGCAGTATTTACCTGCATCCTGAGGAAGCTCTGCATAGTCAGTTCCGTAATAACGGGTGTACTGAACCTCCTGTACAGGATTACCTGCCTCGTCCTTAACAACGTTGCCTTTTTCATCCTTTACATCTACAACCTTGTAGGTGTACCACAGATAGCTAAGAGTATCATCGGTATCTCTTGCAATCTCAGTATTGGTTGCCTGAGCCTTTACAACAGCCTTCTTGTACTCAGCTCTGTCAGCATACAGAGGCTCACCATCATACACCTTGGTGTAAGCATTGCTGTAAGCGGCACCCTTGCCGTCCTTCAGCATTGCAGTAACATCGATAACAGCATTTGCATTTGCCTTTACTTCCAAAGTAATAGCATCAGCAGTCAAATCATTGGTGTTAATTACATAATTGGTATCGGAATGATTTACTACAGTATTCACATCAATAGTGGAAGTAGCAACACCACTCTCATACAATCCCTTATTACCGGTGAACACAATACGGTAAGCGACGGTAACATCCTTCTCCTCGCCACCGATTTCAATCTTGTTCAGACCGCTGGGATATACAATGGAACCGGTTACCTTGGTCCATACAGTATTGGTCACAACCTCTTCGCCAACTTTTTCAGAAGTGGTCTGACCCATCTCCAGCGCAAATACAGGGCTGTAGCTCTGAACCTTATCGGGATTGTTGTAAGATACACCCCAGAAGGTGTCCTTATCAAAACCGGTAAACTCAGTAGCAACGCCGTTAGCATCTACAGAGAACAAACCATAGCTCACATTGCGAAGAACAGTATTTACAGAGCTTCCTGCAAACACACTGCTGTCAGAAGAATATGTGGGCTTAAGAACCAAAGTAGCAGGCTCTACTACAACTCTGATTGCAGCATCAGAGCTTGCATAAATTCCCTCTGCATCGGTGTAAACTGCTCTGTAATAGTATGCATTTGCATCAGTGGGCGCACCCTCAAGTACGACACCGTTTGCATCTTCCCAACGGAAGGTCAAAGCACCCTCAGCAGGAGTAATCTCAATCTGCTCGCCGGTTGCAGGGTCAACTTCCTCAGACAATACCTTAACGGTAATCTCTGCATCTGCGCCACCTACAGTAGGAGCTGCAACTGCCTCACCATTGTAAAGGCGAATCAAATCAGCACCCTCTGCGAGATGATTGTTGATGATTACCACTTCGGTGTCCACCAACTCTTCGATTCTCAGATTGATCATATCGCGCTGAACAAGCTCGCAGTTCGCCTGATGCTGCTCCTTAAGAGTCACAGCAATCCAAACGCTATAATCACTGCCCAGCTTCATCACAGTTTCATCAGCAAGTGCCTCAGTGCCAAGACTCTCCTTAACAGTGATAACAGGATCATTTACAAATACCTTGTAAGTATCCACTGTCTTACCATTAGCAGCGTCTGTAGCATTGTCAGCAAGTCCCCAAGCCTGAGCAAGGAGCTCCTTCACTTCCTTAACTGTGTGACCGGAATCCATCTTCTCGTTAAAGATGGTCTTGTCATATGTAACATACATTTCTTTCTTCTCGATAACAAAATCTACAGACGCATCATCTGCAACTGCAAACTTCTTATCGATGGAGATAACCAGCTTGTACTCACCTGCACCAACAGGTACTACGCCCTCAGCCATATTAGCATAAGCGCCGTCAGCACCCTTCTGCTGCCACTGGAACTTCAGCTGATTCTCCAAATCTGTGTTGTCGTAAAAATCCTCTGTTGCAACTCTTACATAATAAGTGCTTGATTCCTCCAGCTTTTTCACAAAAGCATCAAAAGGATTTGCTTCGCTCTCATCATAAACAGTTGAAACAATCCAGCCATTGTTTACATAGTCAACATTCCAAGGATAATTATAATCCTCGTCTAAATAGTAGAGATTCTCTACAAAAATCTCAGCCGGCTCTCCATATTCGGAACCGTCTGTGGTACCAGTCGCGTCGCCTTCAGCCAGGACTGTGGCATCTGCAGACTCAGTCGCAGCATCTGTAACATCTGTCACATCAGCAGCTTCTGTCACGACATCAGCATTACTCTCTGCCGCATAGGCAGTAGATGCCGGCACGGTACCTGTTACCATTGCCGCTGCAAGTAACAACGCAAGAAATCTTTTGCTGTTTGCCAGCATCTTCTTACGGTTTACCCGCAACTTGTGTTTCTTCATGAAATTTTTCATGAATTGCTTCCTCCCTTCGGTTATTTTGATAGTATAACTCATCATCTAGAATACTATATAATGCCATCATTTGTCAATTTACAGCAATGTCTTTTTTCTTTTTTCGTACATTCCTACAAAAAAATGTTCCTAATCCCGTCGATTAGGAACATTTTTATCATACTTTACAATTCATAATATGCAATTCCGATACTTTCCACACCGGAGCTGCAAGCTACAGTAAGAGATGCCTTCTGAATGATAATACGTTCAAATTCTACCCGTTTCCTCACCTCATCAGCAAGCCACTCCAGTTGTTTTACTGTACAACCCACATGAGTTATCACAACAATCTGCCTGCTTATCTTACGACGTTTACGCAAATGCATGCGAATTCCCTGTCTCCATGTTGACTCCATACTACCTCCCAGAAACATAGACAATTTAACCCGTTTTTGGCGCATAACAGCAACAGGATGCAGATGCAAATGCCGACAAAGCTTCGCCACCAGCGCACTGGTTCTTCCGCTCTTCCAGTACACATCTGCTCCGGGCAAAATAAACTGGGTACGAATCTTCTTCTTTATCTTCTCAACTTCCTCGCAGATTTCATCCACATTTTTGCCCGCTGCAGCCGACCATGCTGCTCCCAGCACCACAAGCCCCATACCACCTGACACCTGTTCCGAATCTATGACATGCACATGGTCAAAGCTCTTAGCCGCTATAACCGCCGTTTCATAGCTCCGTCCCACACCGGCACCCATGGCGATATGTATCACTTCCTCCGCCTCCGTGAGACGTTCCGCAAAAAACTCCTCAAACTCCTGTACTGTAACACTGTCAGCCTGCACACTGCTGCTGTCCGCCGTCATATATTGCGCAAGGCTGTCCGAATCAATTTCACGAGTGTCAGCAAATCTGCCGTATGGTGTCTTGATATACAGATACATCAGCTTAATATCGTATTTCTCCAAATGCTCCGCCGGAATATCACACACACAGTCCGCCGTCACGCAGATTTTCTTGCGTCTCTTTCTTCCCGCATTTTGGAAATAACTGCCTTCGGGAATCCCCATGGAAGCATCCTGCAGCTCCAATATCTCCGGTGGCAGAAGCTGCGCAATTTCCTTCTCCATAAGCAGCCCCTGAATTGGTTTCTCCACATATCCGTCAAAGCCCTCAGACAGATACTGTTTTCTTACCTCCGGACCGGAATTGGCTGTCAAAGCAATTACAGGAGTTTCCCTGCACAACCCATTTTCTTGTTCACGCAGAGCCTTTAGGGTATCCGAACCATTCATACCCGGCATCATATAATCCAGCAAAATCACATGGTAGAACTTCTTTTTGGTCATATCCAGACATTCCACGCCACTATGTGCCACATCTACCTGTACCTTGGTATAAGACAAAAGTCTCTTGGCTACAATGGCATTCATGTCGTTATCGTCCACCACAAGCACCCTGGCTTCCGGTGCCACAAATCCGGGTTTGTAGGTCTCTCCCTCCAACACCTCACGATGTTGGAAATCCACCACACCAATCGGATGCTTGTCCACAATCTTCTGAGCCAGTGTCACCGTAAAGGTAGTACCCTTCGTGTAGATGCTGTCCACTGTGATTTCTCCGTCCATCAAATCCACCAGCTGCTTGGTGATAGCCAGTCCCAGACCGCTTCCCACAATACGAGTGTTCCTTTTCTCGTCCACACGATTGAAGGAGTCATACAGACAATCGATATCCTCCTTACGAATACCAATACCGGTATCAGCAACCTCCACCTTTAAAAGGACTTCCCCATCCTTGGTTTGTTCTCCCGCTACCGAAAGTGTTACCGAACCTTCCAAGGTATACTTTACCGCATTGTCCAAAATATTTAAGAGAACCTGTTTAATGCGCTTCTCATCTCCCAAAAGAACTGAAGGGAGGTTTTTGTCGATATCAACATACAGCTCCAGTTTCTTTTTCTCCATCTGTATACGTATCAGCTCTATCAGCTCACTAAACAGCACCTCCGTGCGGTACTCTACCGGAACCACACGCATCTTCTTCATCTCCATCTGGGACAAATCCAGAATATCGTTAATCTGGTTCAAAAGCATCTTACTGGCAAGCTGAATGTCCATAGCATACTCTCTGGTCTCGCCATCAGGATTACTTCGCAGAATCATTTCATTCAGACCGATAATGGAATTGATGGGGGTTCGGATTTCATGGCTCATATTGGCAAAGAAAACATTCTTGGAATTGCTGCTTCGTTCCAGTTCCTCCCGTTGGGCAATATTCTGCTTGTGTTCTGCCTCAAAGACATGCATCTGAACCTTCAAAATCATTCCTACGCACATTCCCACAGCAAATATCGAAAAAAATGAATCAATATAAGCAATCGCCTGCGAACTCATTGGTACAATTAAATCAGGTCTATAATACGCCGCCAGATAGGTTCCACCATACATAACACCACATAGCACAAGAAAAGCTACCATCTTCTTGCCGGTAAACATGACACAAATATAGAATACTCCTAACGCCATCCATACAGAGGGGCCGCCCTCCAATGCTCCACTCATAAGGAATAATACAGGAAACACCATGACAATAACGAGCAAACCAATCAGTGTTGCCGCCAGATCAAACTTGCCATATTTAAACATAACAAACAGGCTGGTTCCCATCACCAACAGCAACAACAGCAGAAAGGTAATCAAAAGTGCATCCAATTGCATAATAAACAGGATTTCTGCAATTCCAACTATGGTTGCCAGACCGCCTACCATGATAATCGAGCGAAGCATTCTCTCCCTCAACTCGCAGTCTTGTCCAAAAACGAGTTGGTGTATCTTCTTCCACATTTCCTATCTCTCCTTACTCTCCAGCTGATTTTTCAACTTCATCGTCAATTCCACCGCCGAAACATAATCTGACATCTCAATCTTTTTCTTAACCGGAGCCAAAGTTTCCTTTAAGGAAGCTGTACAATAGCTGTGACTCTGTAATTCCGTCACAATCTCAAGAAGCTTTTCTCCGTCCCATGCATACATGGCACTTTCCATATCCTGTACAATCGTGTCAAATACTTCTTTGGCCAGTACAGAACCTTCTGCCACCTGTTCCTGCTCCTCCTTCGATTCTGCCTGTTCTTCCATCATTTTCTTTATCCACTTATTTTCTCTCAAAACCGCAAACAGGTTATGGTAAACCTCCATAAGTTCAGGATGATGCTCATGAATATAATCTATTCGTCCTTCCTTGCCGGCGAACTCCAGCTTCCGGGCTATTTCCGAAACAGGCGTGGCACCGATACTACGCATGGCACCTTTAATACCATGCACTGCGATTACATAGTTCTTCCAGTCCTCCTGCTCATACAGTTTGCCTGCCAAAGCGCCAAGTTCATCGCTTTCATCACAATATCCCTGCAACACAGTAAGATATCCTTCCACACCGTTGCAGTACAACACACCCTTGCGGACGTCAATACCCATGGGGCCAAATTCCATCTCCAGCTGCCCCAGTCCCGGAAGAAGCTCCTCCCCTGCCGTCACTTCATCAACCGAGCTGTAATCCGTAATCTGTATTGTTCTACGATTTACCTGCTCACCATATCTTATATCCTCTGTATATACAATCTTATCTTTGGGCAGATGACGCTTTAACACTCTCTCCAGAACGGAGCGTTCCACCGGCTTTTCCAAAAAATCATTAAAGCCCTCTTTCAAAAACATTTCTCTTGTTCCTGCCACCGCATTGGCTGTCAACGCAATGATTGGCACCTTTTGGAAATAGGTTCCCACCTTGTATCGGATATGATGTAAGGTCTCCACTCCATCCATCTCCGGCATCATATGGTCCATAAACACAAAATCATAATCTGCCGTAGAAATCTTTTCCAAAGCCTCATGACCACTGACTGCCGTAGTAACCTTAATCTTATAACTGGCAAGAAGCCCTTCGATAACCCTGATATTCATGCGGTTGTCATCCACCACCAGCACGTGGGCGTTCTGTGTCTCAAATTTTTCCTCCAACTTTGTCTGGCCGGCCTCCGCATTCAATATAGAGGCAATGGTAAGAATGTGGAAAGGTTTATAAACCTTATACACCCTGGGATTGGTTACAATATTATCATCAACACGGTCCAATATTACAACCACCTTGGTTGTCGATGCCATTGCATCAAACTCTGCCTGATTGGCACGGTATTCAAGAATGCTTATAAAAATATGGGTTAAGCTCTCCTTCTCAGCAATTCTCTGTAGCTGCGCAAAATCACGACAGGTATGACACTTCACCCTCAGCTGTTCTACCATGTGTATAATCAGCTTGGAATATTCATCTCTGGTCTCCACCATGGTAAATTGTTCCATATCAATATAAGTCGCCACATTCACTTCATCATTGTTGCGGAGGGAAGCAATTGGTGTCTCATCCAAGACCTTCTGAGGAATAGCAATCTGAACAACCGTACCCTTCCCCGGCTTACTCCTCACAGTGATTGCACCGCCCATTTTCTTAACCAACGCATTGGAAATGGCAAGGCCGAGACCAACTCCACCCACCTGACGGTTTCTTGATGTATCTGCCTGACTGAATCGGGTAAACAGCTTCTCCAGACTAGCCGCATCCATACCGATTCCGGTATCCTTCACAGACACCAGAAGATTAATTCCATAGCTCTCCTTGCGATATCCTACCCAGATGCTTACGCACCCTTCCTCGGTGAATTTGATTGCATTATCCACCAATTTCATGATAACTCTGCGCAATTTTTTCTCATCTCCCAAAAGTGCATTGGGGATGTTTGCATCACAGTTCACAATTAACTCAATCTTTTTCTCATTTTTTTGAGCCATGGTCATATTAATTACATCACTGATAGTAGAAGAAATACTATAGGCTTCCTGCTCCAGCTCAATCTTGCCGGATTGAAGCTCAGAATAATCCACAATATCGCTGACTACAGCCATCAAATCGCGACCCGCCAACTGAATATTCATTACATTTTCTTTGATTTTATAAGGCAAATCCTCCTCGAGGACAATTTCACTCATACCACAAATCGTATTCAACGGAGTCCTGATTTCATGGCTGATATTCGCAAGGAAATCATCCTTACTGCGTTCCACCTCACCAAGCTCCTCAATCACGTGGAGCAGCTGTGTACTGCCCTCGCTGTTTCTCTTTGTCCAAACATACACAACAAACTGCAAGATAAACACATTCGACACTTGCATTACTGCTGTAAAAATTTCATATGCCGTACTCCAAGGTATGGTATCCAGAACAAACCCGTGATACCCAAAAATGACCAGTATCGAGACTACCGAGTACCAGATTACATCCGTTATTCCGTAAAGTCCCAACAGCACTACAAACAACATATAAATAGGCAGAACACGGATGATACTGTCCACATACATGGCATAAAGAATAATACTCAGCTGCATCATGATGGATGTGAACTTCGCCCGAAAATCGTATGTCTTATATTGTCCTGCAAAGCAAATCCAGCTGGCCCCGAGCATCAAAAGAACAAACAGGGAAATCCACTCTCCCCGTCTTTGAATGATAGCAGACACCGCCATATTCAGACCATATATCGTATATATTGTCAACTGAAACTTCTCTATTATTTTTTGATTGGAGCCTTTGTATGTAAATTTATCCAAATGCCCTTCCCCCTGTTACTGTCATTTTGTACCTGTTTAAGCAAAAAGGGAGCCCTTAAAGCCTTGCGACTTCGGTACTCCCCCTCCTTTGCTTCGATTTAATATTTACCTGAATTACCAATCAGAGAAATAATCTGTTCATTTTTGCTGGACGACTTACTACCTCTGTATTCAGAAGAGGACCCACGTCCCCTTGAAGGTACACTGCCATCATCCAGTTTGTATACAGTCAAGATTTCTCTTACTCTGCCAACCTGTTCTGCAAGCTCCTGACTGGCTGCTGCACACTGCTGACTGGTAGCTGAATTCGTCTGTACCACCTGAGATACCTGCTCAATTGCCTGATCAATCTGCGCAATTGCTGTTGCCTGATAATTGGAAGCTGCTGCAATATCTACGATAATGGTTTCGCTCTGCTTAACTGCCTTGGAAATCTCATCCAAAGCTTTCGCTGTATCATCTGCAATTTTGGAACCAACACTTACCTTCTGGATAGAATCTTCAATCAGCTCTGCGGTCTCAGCTGCCGCTGCGGAGCTCTTGGCTGCCAGATTTCTTACTTCCTCTGCTACTACAGCAAAGCCCTTACCTGCTTCACCGGCTCTTGCTGCCTCAACAGCTGCATTCAATGCAAGGATATTGGTCTGGAATGCAATGTCATCAATTACCTTAATAATCTTAGAAATGCTTTCGGAGGACTTGTTAATATCTTCCATTGCATGCACCATCTGCCGCATTTCCTCGTTACCCTTCTTCACATCCTCAATTGTCTGCTCAATCAGGTCTGCTGCCACATTGGCCTGGCTTGCATTCTGCTTGGTTTTCTCTGCCACATCATCAATGGATGCCGTAATCTCTTCAATGGCACTGGCCTGCTCTGTGGAACCCTGAGCAAGAGCTTCACTTGCACTTGCCACCTGAGAGGAGCCTGCAATTACAATCTGCGCCGAATCCATAACCTCGCTCATGGTGCTGTGGGTCTGCACCACCAGTTTCTTCAAGGAATTGCCCAGCAAATCGTTCTCAGACTTAGGTCTTACATCAATCGTAAGGTTGCCCTCCGCAACTTCACGGGCAACATGTGCATTATCACGAATGCTTTCAACAACCTGCTGCACATCATCAATCAACATTCCAAACTCATCATTGGCATGCTTCTCAAGCTTAATATCCACATTACCCGCTGCCAATGCCTCGGCTGCTTTCGTAAGCTCTGCAAAGGCCTTGCGAAGCTTTCTTGTCAAAGATATGGAAATTCCTGAAGTAATAATTGCCATTATTACGAATTCTACACATGTAAATAGCGCGTAATTATGTAAGAATCTTTCCGGATCATCCTTGCTAAGAACCGCTTCTGCCGAAGTATATCCTGTGTACAAAGAAATTACTAATAAAACTCCAATAATAGTAAAACCAACCAATAACTGGGTGTGCATTTTCATATTTTTCATAGCGTCTACTCTCCTTCTTCCACTGATTCTTCACTTGCCTGTTCCAGCATAGCCAACTCTTCATCTTTTAAGAGCTTATCGGGGTCTAAAAGCAGCTTCACATCATCCCCTACTTTGCCGATTCCGCATACATATTTGTTCTGAACCTTATCCTCATTACTGATGGTAGGGGGCGGCAAAATATTCTCCGGTATAATCTCCACTACCTCTGCAACCTTTTCTACAATCAGACCCACAACCATATCTTTGACATTAATTACAATGATACAGGTTCTGTCGTTGTATGCAAGGGGCTCCTGTTTGAAACGGATTCTCACATCAATTACAGGAATAATCTTGCCTCGCAGATTAATCAATCCTTTTATGTAATCTTCACTTTCGGGAATCTCGGTAATCTCCTGAAAAACAATGATTTCTCTCACATACTCTATCTTCAGTCCGAAGTATTCGTTTCCTGATTTGAAGGTTACATATTTGTCCTGCTGCTTGTTTTCATCGCTCATATGCAACTTTTCCTTTCTGTCACTTCTATTATTCAACCAATCCTGCCGCATCCAGAATTAATGCAATGCTGCCATCTCCCAGCTGAGTACATCCGGAAAGGCCCTTCACTTTCCTGATATAGTCAGGAATTGGCTTAACAACGATTTCCTGCTTACCGACCAGTCTGTCCACAAACAGACAGATAATCTTCTGTTCTACCTCCACAAGCACCAGCATTCCGCCTTCCATATCGGACTGGTAATCGCTAAGCTTGTACCATTCGCCCAGACGAAGTACCGGATAGCACTCACCTCGAATCATTACGAATTCATCACCCTTAGGTTCCTTTATGATTCGATTTTCTCTTACACTGACAAATTCCTTTACAATACCGGTCTCTACTACGAAGGAGGACTTGCCTACCTCCATGACTATTCCGTCAATAATTGCAAGTGTCAAAGGAATCTTCATAATCATGGAGCTTCCTTCTCCGGGAACACTCTCAATCTCAAGACTTCCTCCGATGGACTGCAGGTTGGATACTACAACATCCATTCCCACGCCTCGTCCGGAGTACTCTGTAACCTTCTCATTGGTGGAGAATCCGGGAAGTGTAATAAACTGGTAAACTTCCTTGTCCGTGTAGGCATTGTCCGGTTTGAACATATCCAAAATACCCTGTTTACGGGCCTTAGCCAGAATCTTCTCACGGTTTAAGCCCTTACCGTTATCCTGTACAATAATCCATACCTTACCGGACTCTGTCTTGGCTGTCAGGGTTATCTTACCCTTCTCCGTCTTACCTGCTGCCTCACGCTCATCCGGCATCTCAATACCATGGTCCACAGAGTTTCTCACCAGATGCATCAGAGGGTCAGAAATGTGTTCGATAATGTTTTTGTCCACCTCTGTGTGCTCGCCCACCATCTCAAACTCAATATCCTTGCCCAGCTTACGCGATACATCAAATACGATACGATTCATCTTCTGGAAGGTATTGGTCAAAGGCACCATTCGCATGCTCATGATAACATTCTGAAGGTCTGTGGCAATCTTGGTCATCTGACCCGCCGCCTTATTGAAATTATCAAGCTTAAGCCCCGGCACCTTCAAATCCTGATTCTGCAATACCACAGATTCTGCAATAACCAGCTCTCCAATCAAGTCCATCAGCATATCCATCTTATATACGTCCACACTGATAAAAGCTGTTTTTTCCTGCTTCTTGACTTTATCCTTCGCCAGTTTCTTACCTTTACCGGGTTCCTTGGATTCAATGACGAAATCACCGGGAGCAATGGGCTTGCTTTCCGGCTTCTTCTCAGCCGGCTTCGCCGCTTCCTCTGCCTCACCGGCAGCCTTGGCCTCTATCTCCTCCACACTGGACTCAAGGTCTATCATAATCTCGGTTCCAAAGCTGTCAAAACCTCTTTGGAATTCCTTGGCCGTACATTCGTTAATCTCTACTTTCTTGAGCTCATAACCTTCTTGAACAAGTTCCTTAAGCTCTTCCTCCGAGACTTGAGTCTGCAGGAGAATCTTAAATCCGTTCTCCATCAGTTCAGCTACACTGGAATCGTCTGAAATCAGGTCCTCCGGATAATGCAGTAAATCCTCTGCAATCTCCTTCAGGGAATACACTGTCTTATACGCATGTACATTCGCTAACTGCACATCAGGCTGGAAGGTCAGGTAAATTTTGTAGAAATGACTTGCACTGGAAGCCACAGGTGCAATATAGAACTGCATTGGCTCCTCGTACACGTTTTCTTTAATTACCTTATCCTTTTCTCCTTCCCCGCTTTTGATAGCGTTCAGGAAGGAATCAATCTGCTCTACCAGCTCTGCCGAACTTCCATCTGCCGACTCACCGTTTTGCAGCTTGTCCATTTCAGCCATGATAAAGTCTGCAACCTGCAAAACATATTCCACCAGCTCTAAATGCGGTACATTTGTGGGTTTGGATTCTCTCAGATAAAAGAATACATCCTCCAGCTTATGGGATATCTTGGTGATTTCATCGAACATCATAACTCCCGACGAACCCTTTATGGTATGCATCGTTCGGAAGATTTCATTGATGCTGTCATCGTCAAAACAGTCCTCGTCCTTTTGTTCCAGCACGATTTCCTGAAGCCGTTCCAGCAGCTGACCGTTCTCAAACAGGTACATGTCCAGCATCCCCTGTGTATTAAACTCTTCTGCCATTTAGCTCTCCTTTCCGGTGAGAATAAAGACTTCCCTCTTCCACCTCTATCCTATATCAGACCGAATTTCTTCAAAGCCTGTTCAAATCTTTCCTGGTCGATGGGCTTGCCGGAATATACGCTACACCCCAGTTCAAACGCCATCTTAACATTTTTTTCTTCATTCAATGCCGTCGTCATAATCACCTTGGCCGCCTTCCCGGGAGGAACGTTCCGTTCCTTCTCCAGATTACGGATACCCAAAAGTGCCTGATAACCATCCATCACCGGCATCATGATGTCCAGACACACCAAATCATACGGCTCTCCATCCTCCAATGCCATCATAAATGCGTCCACCGCTTCCATACCATCCACCGTGACATCGCATTCGCCATACTTAGACAAAAATCCTGTCATAAACTTCCTCGTTACGAAATCGTCCTCAGCCAATAATATTTTCATATAGGTCTCCTTTCCGTCACTACATTTTACCCAGCAACATATATGTTCTTTTTGCTATGTCAGTCAACTTATCCTGGTACTCCACAGCCCCAAGTTCATAGGCCACCTTCGGCATTCCATAGACAATACATGTGGATTCATCCTGACCAATCGTCCGGGCTCCCGCCTTTCTCATGGCAAGCAGCCCCTTAGCACCGTCTCCTCCCATTCCTGTGAGGATAATGCCCAGCGCTTTGTTACCTGCCACCTCTGCTACAGATTGAAACAACACTTCCACAGAAGGACAATGACCGTTGACCTTCGGCGCCGCACGAAGTACTACCTGATAGGTTCCGTTCCGCTTTACAAGATGCATGTGGGAATCTCCGCCGGGGGCGATAAGCACCTGCCCGGGCACCACCAAATCTCCCGACTTAGCCTCCTTTACGCTGACTTTGCACTGGTCATTCAACCGGTTGGCATACATCGCCGTAAAACCCGGTGGCATATGCTGCACAATCACCGTTCCGGGGATATCCGGTCCAAAATCCTTTAATACAGTGGCAATGGCTTCCGTACCACCGGTGGAGGCTCCGATTGCCACAATCAAATCGGAATTTTTGCCCTCCGGCAACTGGGATGGTGCCATAAGCGGAACCTGCTTTCGTCCTCCTACCTTGGCAATAGATGCCACCTTTATCTTTACCAGAAGCTCATTTTTGATGAACAACTCCAATTGTTCCCTGTTTGCACCTGACGGTTTGGCCACAAAATCCACTGCTCCTGCTCCCAGGGCATCAAACACCTTATCACTCAAGGCACTGATTACCACCACAGGAAGCGGATGCTGGGGCATCAGCTTCCGCAAAAAATCAATTCCATTCATCTTAGGCAGTTCAATATCCAGTGTCATAACATCCGGCCTGTGCTCTATAATAGCATCTCTCGCCTCAAACGGATCCTTAGCGGCAGCCACTACCGTAATGGCAGGGTCTGCGCTCAGATTTTGCACCAAAAGTTCTCTAAACACAAGAGAATCTTCAACTACCAATACCTTTATCTGACGCATAGTCATTACTTCCCTTCTGCTTTTCGAAAAACAGATGGCTGAATCATGTCAAAAGGACACTGGCTTTTATCCAAAGTCTCTGTCCGGCCTACAAACAGGTAGCCACCGGGCTCCATACAATCATAAACCTTTTCAATCAACTGTTTTCTCGTAGCATTATCAAAATAAATCATTACATTTCTCAAGAAAATAATATGCATTTTCCGCTTGAACGGAAAATCATCCATGAGATTAAACTGTCTGAATATCACTTCATTTTTAATCTCCTGTGTAATTTCAAACTGTTCGCCACCATTCAACGGATGCAAAAACCGTCTCTTCCAGCTGTCCGGAAGGCTTTCCACATGCTCTCTGTCATACACTCCGCGAATCGCCTGGGCAAGCACCTCTGTATTGATATCCGTTGCCAGCACCTTGGTATCCCAAGCATCTGCCTCCAGATTAAAGAAATCCTTCAAAAGCATGGCCAACATGTATGGCTCCTGTCCGCTGGACGCTGCCCCGCACCAGATACACAAATCCTTCTTGCGCGCTTCCTTTAACTTAAGCTGGGGCAGAACCTTCTGTCTGAGATAATCAAAGTGTTCAAATTCTCTCATAAAAAATGTATGATTGGTTGTGAGTGTATTCACCAGTTCCCGCTCAAGCCGACCCGTAAAATCCGACTCCACGGCACGCATATATTCTGTATAGCTGGCGTACCCGTTCCACTGGAGATAATTATCCATCCGTCCCTGTATGATTTCTTTTCTGCGGTCCAAGGAAATTCCGTATTTATTTTTTATAAAACGGTATATCCGCAGAAATTCTTCCTCTGTCATTTCCTTATGCATAGTAATCTCCATACTTGCAACAACGTGGAAATATGTGTTCAAACACAAATTTCCATGTGTGAAAATTCATTTTTCGCACTATCACCCGGTTCGTCTAACGAAGCTGTCGAACAATTTTCTTTAATATCCAGTAAATATCCGGATTAAACTTCTTCTCGGCATCTTCATCCATAATACGAAAGGCTTCTTCCTGTTTAAATGCTTCACGATGCACACGACGTTCCGTCAATGCACAATAAACGCTGACCACTCCTACAATCTGTGCCGAAAGCGGAATCTCATCCCCTTTTCTGCCCTCCGGATAGCCGCTGCCATCCCAGTTCTCGTGGTGGTAGCTGGCAATATCCGTCGCCATCTGGATGAATTGATTGTCAATTCCAATCTCCGCGATATCCTTAAGCACTCTTGCACCAATCTCTGCATGGGTCCGCATAATTGCACTTTCATGTTCATCCAAAGCAGCTTTCTTCTGCAAAATCTCTGTAGGAATCGCCAGATTACCTAAGTCACACAGGGGCACCGCCAGCTCAATGATACTCACATAGCTGTCGGAAATCAAATGTCCAAACTTTGCAGACAGCTGCATGGCCTCCGCCAAAATCCGGCAATTATAACTAAGACGCTCCATATGGGCCTCGTCATAGCCGGCATTCTCTTTCGCCACGCGTATAAGTGCATACAATACACTTCTGCGCTCCTTCTCTATCTGTTTGCGCTGTTCTGCGATAGAACTGTGCAGCTGACGATTCACTTCCTGTATGCTCTTATTGGCTTCATTCAGTTTCAAGTGCATACCTACACGAGCCTTTACTACTTCCGGGATAAACGGCTTCGTAATATAATCCTCACATCCCAGATTGAAAGCCTTTACAATGTCTGACGGGTCATCAAACGCAGAAATAAATATAATCGGTATATCTTTGGTCTCCACGTTTGCCTTGAGCCGCTCACAGACCTCATAGCCATCCATCTGCGGCATGGCAATATCCAAAATCATCAGCTGGGGCTTTATATGCTGTACCATTCTCAGTGCCTGCATGCCATTCTCTGTAAGAATTGGCTGATAGCCCATATCCGATATGATATCCCGCAAAACAAATCGGTTAGCTTCTACATCATCTACTATTAATATTCGAGGGATTTCCTTACCCGGCCTGCTTTCTGCCATATCAATCTCCATTCTGTCTCAAGCAATTCTGCAATATTTCATATGCCGCTACCGACTTCTCATAATCCCCCTTTTGAACAGCCATTTTCAGTCGTAGCGCAGCACTTCTGGTCTCAGCAGGTGCCCCGTCCACCAATTGTTTTACTGTCTCTGCAAAGCCCTCTGCCTTCTCCCAGTTATCCATCTCCATACTGAGAATCAGCTTGGACATCTTCTTCTCCAATTCTTCCAGATTCTCAGCCTCACCATAGGTCCAGATTTTTTCTCCGGAATAACTTTCTGACAAATCATGCATCTTATTCATCAACAGCAATGCGCTGTTGCCTGTAGCATATTCTGCACCATGCAGCACTTCTTCCGTGGGCGGCACTTCCACCCATATATTGAATGAGAATATGCTTCCCTTGCCCAATTCACTTTCCACATGGATACTTCCACCCATAAGCTCCACAAGCTGCTTACATATATTCAGTCCCAGTCCGGTTCCGCCATATTTTCTGGAGATGGAAGCATCCGCCTGAACGAAGCTCTTAAACAATTTCTCCTGATCTGCCTTGGCAATACCGATTCCACTGTCAATTACCATAAAAAACAACTCAATCCGGTTGCTGGACCACGCGGTTTTGACCACCTCAACATGAATCTCTCCCACCGAAGTAAACTTATAGGCATTGGATATCAGATTGTTGAGAACCTGCACCAGTCTGAGTTCATCGCCTATTATGAATTCCGGTATCTCAGGAGAAACTGAAATAGAAAAATCAAGTCCCTTTTCATTAATCCGGCTACTGTGATTGCTCTTCACATAGTCAAGCATATTGCGAAAACGAAACTCACGGATTTCCAGTGTGAATTTTCCTGACTCCAACTTGGAGAAATCCAGAATATTATTGATAATGGCATTCATGTCGCGACAACCGCGTTCCACCAACTGTAGCAATCTTATTTTGTCAGACTCAGTCTCCAGACTCATCAACTCCTGCGTATTCCCCAGAATACCGTTTACCGGAGTTCTGAGTTCATGAGTAACATTGGCCACAAATTCCGTCTTAACCCTGTCGGCCTCCTCAGCCTCCTGTTCCGCCTGTTCTGCCTTCTTCTCCCAGAAATTGGAATGAGTAATATCGTAGCCCATGCACAAGTAGTCGAATCCGCACATAAACTGTTTTACATCAAACAGTTTTACTTTGGAAGGGTAACAAGTCCTGTTCTTGCGATATGCCATGGCATCCTGCAATTCTTCAAATTCGATATCTTCGAATCCCAGCCGCCCATCTGTTATACAAAACACTTCAGGATAAATCTCGGTAATCAATGTGCCTTCTAATTCATCTCCATACTCCAGCTGTTCCTTAGACACTTGATTGGCATATACAATTCTGCCACTGTCATCAATACCGATTATGATTTCCAATGCATTTTCAACTGAAAACCGAAACAAATTATTCTGCTCCATCACCGACCTCCAAACAGCATTTCCAATCATAATACACATTATCAATTATACTACTCTTTTTTATAAAAATCGAGTATTTTTTCGATTATTTTTGTCATTTTTGCTCAATTTCTACAAAATTGCTTGAATTTTCCCTAAAACAAGCCATAATTTAAGAAAAAAACGGAGGACATTTTCCTTTTCCCGGAAACGTCCTCCCTAATCTGTTATCTGTTATTTTTCTCTTCTTCGGAATCTACCAAATCCTTCATACTGTTTAGGCTGATTGCAAGAGTGGAAGTGTTGTGTATCAGCGCAGATGTGGTGGGTTGTACCACTCCTGCCACTCCCAGAGCAATCAGACCGGAATTAATACCCACAATTCTGACATAATTGCGGCGAATACGTTCCATCAGTCCATTGCTGATACGTTTCAATGTAACCAGTTCTTTTAAATCACCTGCTTCTATGGTAATATCCGCTATCTCTCGTGCTATCTGGGCACCTTCACTGATGGCAATACCCACATCCGCAGCTGAGAGGGCAGGAGAATCGTTGATTCCGTCTCCTACCATGACGACTTTTCTGCCGGCTGCTCTTTCCCGCTCTACGAACCCTGCCTTCTCCTCCGGCAGAACCTCCGAGTAATACTCGTCCACACCAACTCTTTCTGCAATGGAGCGAGCTGTACGTTCGCTGTCTCCGGTCATCATGACCACCTTATCAAAGCCAACCGTTTTCAGGGCTTTAATAGCATCAGCAGCCTCCTCTCGCAGAGGATCCTGAATACAGATTACCGCTACCAGTTTGCCTTCAACTGCCAGATACAAGTGGGAATATTCCTCAGGGAGCGCATAGAACCGATTGCGCATTCCCTCTGCCACCCTGCATTTTTCGTCTTCAAATACAAAGTGATAGCTGCCAATTACCACTTTTTTGCCGTCCACCATAGAGGAAATGCCATGGGCCACAATATACTCCACCTTGGAATGCTTCTCTTCATGGGCAAGTCCTTTCTCCTGCGCCGCATTTACAACTGCCCTTGCCATGGAATGGGGGAAATGTTCTTCCAGACAGGCAGCCAGTCGCAACAATTCATCCGGCTCCTCATTCACAAAGGGCACCACATCCACAACCATAGGCACCGCATTGGTCAATGTCCCCGTCTTATCAAAAACAATGGTATCCGCCTCCGCTATCTTCTCCAGAAACTTTCCACCCTTTACCGTTATGCCTCGCGTACCTGCCTCTCGAATTGCTGATAAAACTGATATGGGCATGGCCAGCTTAAGTGCACAGGAGAAATCCACCATAAGCACCGACAATGCTTTTGTGACATTTCTCGTCAAAAGATATACCAGCCCTGTTCCCAACAGGGTATAGGGCACCAGTTTGTCTGCCAAATGAGCAGCCTTTCCCTCCATGGAGGATTTTAATTTCTCCGACTCCTCTATCATTGCCACAATTTTCTCATATTTGTTGGAACCGCTGTTCTCCTTTACCTGCACATACAGCTCGCCCTCCTCAAGAACCGTACCTGCATATACATACCCTCCGGTTTCCTTGTTCACCGGAATGGACTCGCCTGTTATAGATGCTTGATTTACCGCACCGGCACCTCTTATCACCTCACCGTCAAAGGGAATCACATTACCCATGCGGATAACCACAATATCCTGTGGCTGTACCTGTGTAACATCCGCAAGAATCTCCTTGTCTCCCGCCACAACCCACACTTTGCTGATATTAAGGGACATGCTTCTGGCCAAATCATCCACTGATTTTTTGTGTGTCCATTCCTCTAGAATCTCTCCTATTCCCAGCAGGAACATGACAGAGCTTGCGGTCTTAAAATCACCTCTGAGCATGGACACCGCAATGGCTGTTGCATCCAGCACAGGCACCTCTATCTTGCCTTTGCGCAAGCATTGCGCACCATTTCTGATATATTTCACCGCTTTGCCGACAACAATCACTCTCCGTACCGGCCATGGCACAAAAATCTTTCTTCCCATGCGGCAAATCACGCACCAGACTAACTTGTCCCAATATTCCCTGTTGGCTTCCCTTCCCGAGTTGAGCCATACATGTTCCGGAACCTCCACATTGTCAAAGGCAAAATTTTGCAATAACTGAATAACTTGTCCGCGGTCACCAATATATTCCACAACCACATCCTGATTGCGTTCATATATCTTGGCTCTACGGACAAAGCTCTGTCTCTCCAGATAATATTGCAAAATATCTGCATCCTTAAAGGACATCCCGGCTACACCTGTTATATGCACCCTAAGCCGCCCTTTTATCTCATGTTTAATTACAAATTTCATACTAACACAACCCTTCGTCTTTTAACAGCTGCAAGCAACAAAGAGTCCGTTTGCAGACTCTCGCGCCGAGCGCGGTCGCGATAGCGACATCTTCCTTGTCCGTGTAAGTGCGCATCCCGCGGAACGTTTTGCTCTATAGGAAAGGCTTTTGCACTTTAGTGTGGCAAAGCCTTTCCTGTAGAGCAAAAAACACCTGTAGCTCCCCACAGGTGTTTCTTAATAAAATTGTATTATTCTGCTACAGCTTCACTATTATCTGCATACTCGGCCGCAATTCTATCGTCATTAATTGCTTTCGCTTCCGCATAGATATCCTCTGCATTTTCCTGGAGGCTGGTAACGCTCTTCATAACGCTCTCCTTCGCACGCAGTACTGCCGCCGTACAATGTGTGTAGACCTTCTTGGCATCCTTACTGGTCAGGAGCTTAATACCTGCTGTACCAAACAAAACGCCGGCTGCAAAAATACCTGTCTTCTTGGCATCAATCTTACTGAAAATATCCATTCTGCTCAGCCACCCTTCTCTGATGTTTTTTATTATTATAAATCCTGCCGAAAAAGAATGCCACCAAAAATGGCTACTTGAGAATTTTTCTCATGTAGCCATCTAGCAGCAACCATTTGTACAGGGATACACTAAAACTCCTGATACCTTTTTGTTATCTGCATATCCGCAAGCTTTAAGCCCCTCTGCCAAGACCTCATGCCACTTCTGGGCACTCAGCTGACATGAGGTGCTGTCCTCAAACTCAATCACGCACATATTCTCTCTGTCACAGGCTGTACCACAAAATATCCTGTACATATTGCGCCTGTCAAACATCCCGATGTCTTCCAGCAAATTCACCATGCGGTAAACGGTAGCCGTACCAATTCCCGGAAACAACGCATGTGCCTTATAATAAATCTCCTTACAGCTGTAACACTCTTCCTCCAGAATAATATCCAGAATCATCTTCCGCTGCTTCGTAATGCGTAGTCCCCGCTCCTTAAGACACTGTATAGCCCACTCTTTTCGCTTGTCCATTGTTAGTTCCTGTTCCATAAATTCCTCTATTCCATGAAGCCTTCCGTTCTGTGAAGCTTTCTGTTCTGTGAAGCTTTCTGTTCTGTGAAGCTTTCTGTTCATTTTCACAGTTTGCGCCGCCTAATGTGAGTTAGTTTTTGCTAACTTTTAATAAACATACCACTTCAACTCCCTTTTGTCAACCTCCAAACATTGGATTTATGATATTGTATACATTCTGAAGCATCTACCATATTCAATCATATAATTGCCAACTGATTGCAAAATCCTTCTGAAAAATTGGTGACCAATTCGTCACTTACCCCAACGGATTCTACTTTCTTGAAATAAAGTTGGTAGACTTCTTACCACGAACCCCAACGGATTACATAATCTGACAACAAAGTTGGAGGCCTTCTTACCACGAACCCCAACGTATTACATAATCCGACAACAAAGTTGGAGGCCTTCTCACCACGAACTCCAACGGATTACAAAATCCGACAACAAAGTTGGAGGTCTTCTCTCCATGAACCCCAACGGATTGCATAATCCGACAGCAAAGTTGGAGGTCTTCTCACCACGAACCCCAACGGATTGCATATATTAACAATATAGTTGGAGAGAGTGCTTCTGCAAATACACCATTCCCCACAAAATAGGAACAAAGAGCGCGCATCCCCGCGGAGTGTTTTTGCTTTACAGGAAAGGCTTTCACACTTTAGTGTGACAAGATCTTTCCTATATAGTGAAAATTTTCTATATAGCAAAAAATGACCCGCCGACTGTATCAGGTCTGCGGGACATCCTTTTGTCGCAGTCTGCATCTACGACATGAATGGAGTTTTTCATGATTTCTATTAGTTAGCCGTAACTAACTTAAATATAATATAGCACACTTATTTCCAAAAATCAACAGGCTTATTAAGAAAACATTCTCAATAAGCCTGCTTAAACCAATTCAAATTAGAATATATTCATTTTGCATCCCGGTTGATGAATTCCGGCGATGTTTTTGAGTACACGAATTTTTGTGCCTGATAGAGGCTCGCATACCCGGACAACACATTGCAGAACGCAATTACAATTGCAAAGGGCAATAGATTGGCACTGCCAAATATTTCGATGGCCAGAATCAGACTGGCAATGGGCGAATTAATCACACAGCAGAAAAGTCCCACCATACCCAAAGCTGCCGCCATATGGGGGTCAATACCAATAAATCCGCCTACCGTATATCCTAGAGTGGCACCAATAAAGAAAGTCGGCACAATCTCGCCACCCTTGAAGCCACAGCCGATAGTAATTGCTGTAAACACCGCCTTTAATACAAAATCATAGGGGCGCACCTGACCATAGATTGCCGCATCCACAACATTCATGCCCGCCCCCAAATAATCCGTGCCAAACAGCACTACCAATATCAACAAAATCGCGGAACCTGCCCACACCCGCAGATAAGGACTGCTAAACCGTTTTTCAAAAAATTTGTGAGTCATATGCATCAAAGTCACAAAGGCAATGGACACCACCGCTATGCATACCGAAAGTCCCAACAAATACACAAAATTGTGGGCATCAATGGTCATCACCTCATCCAGCTGATAGGTGACACTGTGGCATCCCAAAGCCTGGGCTGTAAAATAAGCCACCAGACCACTGCACAGACAAGGCACCAGCGCCGCATAGTAAAAGGTTCCCACGCTGACCACTTCCATAGAAAAAATAGTTGCCGTAAGCGGCGTCCCGAAAAGTGCTGAAAACACTGCCGTCATGCCACACATTACAAGCAACGACATTTCCTTTTTATCAACCTTCATCAACCGCCCTAAGGCTGTAGCAAGAGAGCCGCCAATCTGAAGCGCTGCACCCTCTCGTCCGCTGGAACCACCCACGAAATGAGTAATCACCGTTGCCAGAAAAATAGCCGGTGCCAGCATGCGGGATACCCTCTCCTGCTGACGCACTGACCGGATAATAGTGTTGGTACCCGGCTGATTGTGCAAACCGACAAACCGATACAGATATACAATCAGCATACCGCCGAAAGGCATCAGACAGATCAACCACCTATGCCCCTCTCTGACCTCTGTCACATAGTCAATGGCATGATGGAAAATAGCTCCCACAATGCCACAGACACTTCCCAGCACCAGTGATATGAGTATCCATCGGATTCCATATTTCACATTATCCTTAAATTCATATACATTTTCACGAACAAGTTCACGCATCAGATTAATCCCTGAATCAAAATCACCAGAATCAGTATCGGCAGCACGAACTGAAAGTAAGGTTTAAGACTTTTAGACATCTTAACTCCTTTTCCGGTGTTGACTTCCTCAATATACTTATCAAAGCCCCAGCCCCATTTGGTCACACAGAAGAGAAGATATACCAGAGAACCCAAAGGCAGGAGCAGATTGCTCACAATAAAATCCTCACTGTCGAGAATATCCATTCCCTTAATCAGACGGATATCACTCCACAGATTATATCCCAAAACGCAAGGCATACTTGCCACAAGGATAAACACAGCATTTATGATAACCGCTTTCTTACGCTCCCAGCCAAAATTATCAATACATGTTGCCAGAAGATTTTCAAACACAGCCATAACCGTGGTAAAGCTTGCAAAAGACATAAACAGGAAGAACAACGCTCCCCAAAAACGCCCGCCGCTCATATTCACAAACACCTTAGGCAGCGTAATGAATATCAGCGAAGGACCCGCATCCGGCTGTACACCAAAGCTGAAACATGCCGGAAAAATAATCAGGCCGGACATCAAAGCTACAAAGGTATCCAAAATACAGATACGTACAGACTCACCGATAAGCGTATTATCCTTGGACATGTAGCTTCCAAATATCTCCATGGCAGCAATACCAAGACTCAAGGTAAAGAAAGACTGGTTCATGGCTGCAGTAATCACATTACCGATTCCCTGTTCGGCTGCCCTGCCAATATCCGGCAACAGATAAAACTTCACACCTTCTATAGCTCCCTCTAAAGTACAGCTATTGACAGCCAGAACCACAATCAATCCCAATAGTCCCACCATCATAACTGATGAAATTCTCTCCAGACCATTTTTCAATCCAAAGCTTACTACTATGAATCCGGCAAGAACAATGAGCACCATCCACAAAGTCATCTCTTTCGGGTTTGCCAGCATAGCACTAAACACATCATCTGTAGCCTCTGCTGCAACTCCCTCGAAGCTTCCATTGACAAACTTTACAAAGTATCCCAGCATCCAACCCGCAACCGTTGTGTAATACATCATCAACAGATAACATCCAATCACACAAAACCATCCATGAATATGCCACTTACTGCCTTTGGGTTCCAGCTCCTTATATCCCAGCACTGCACTCTTGCGGCTGGCACGTCCCACTGCAAGCTCCATGGTAAGCACCGGTACACCCATAATCAGCAAAAACAACAAATAGAACAGCACAAAGATTCCGCCACCATTGGCACCTGCCACATAAGGAAACTTCCATACGTTTCCAATACCAATTGCACATCCTGCACTGACCAGAATAAATCCCAGTCTGGACTTAAAACTTTCCCGCTTCATATGTATCCTCCGCTATCATGTCGTTTATCATTTTACATAATAGCAAAAATCCATCTAAAATGCCACTATATTTTCATTGCTACTCACGCAAAACATCCCCGGGCTTTCACCCGGGGATGCCGACAACAAAAAGGATTGCTGGTTTTACTTATTTTACTGATTTTACTGATTTACTTCGCCACATCCGCCGCAGCCACAACCACAGCCCGATGCGCCATCTGCCATATTACCGCATGTGCAACCGCCGCCCGCAGAGCAACCAATACACTTTACTCCGCTCTTTTTTGCCTTAATTATGTAAGTAACTGCTGCACCTATAATTACAGCCAGAATTAAAAATACAATTGCGTTTCCCATACGGCTCTCCTTTATCAATCAACTACAACCAACTTATGCTGCTTTCTTCAAGGAATATTCCTGATTCATCTTCTTTCTGGAGCCAAGAACGATAGCTACCACTGCACCAATAATTGCTGCAACTGCGATGAGACCGGGAACAAATGCGGTACCAAGAGCACCGGTAGTAACCAAAGTACCAATCTGATATACGAAGAATGCTACTACATAACCGGTTGCAAACTGCATGCCGATACCTGCTGCCCACCACTTCTTGGACTTAATCTCAGAGTTCATAGCACCCATAGCCGCAAAGCAGGGAGGAGTGAAAAGGTTGAAGCAAAGGTAAGCCAGTGCTACAACTGCGGTCATCTCAGCACCGTTTACATGCATACCTGCTGCAACAGAAGCTGCTGCACCCTCAACGATTTCGAAGTCACCATTAATCATGGTCTCACCCATAGCAAATACTGCTGCCAAAGTACCAACAACCTCTTCCTTTGCAATGAAGCCGGTAATAGATGCTGCTGCCAGCTGCCATGCACCAAAACCAAGAGGGAGCAAAAGTACTGCAAAAGGAGATGCAATGCTTGCAAGGATGGACTCTGCAGGATCCTCTACCATCTGGAAGCTCCAGCTGAAGGAAGCCATGATGGTAACTACTGCATTACATACCAAAATGATGGTACCAGCCTTAACAATATATGCCTTACCACGGTCAAGCATGGACAACAAAGCCTTCACAAGACTGGGAGCCTTGTACTCAGGAAGCTCGATGATGAAGAAGGACTTTCTGTACTTATAACCGGAAATAAACTTTACAATCAATGCCCAGAACAAAATGAGCAAAATACCTGCAAAATACATTACAGGAGATACCCAGGTGGACTCAGGGAAGAATGCACCTGCAAACAAGGAAATTACAGGAACCTTCGCGCCACAGGGAATGAAAGGAGTCAACATTGCAGTTGCTCTTCTTTCTCTCTCATCACGAATAGTACGTGCTGCCATAACACCGGGGATTGCACATCCGGTACCGATAACAAAAGGAATTACAGACTTACCGGACAAACCTACTCTCTTAAAGATAGGGTCAAGCACTACTGCTACACGAGCCATGTATCCACAATCCTCCAAAAGTGCCAGAAGGAAGTACATTACCATAACCAGCGGCAGGAAGCCAACAACAGCACCTACACCACCGATAATACCGTCAACAAGGATTGTT
>CAYOGM010000002.1:0-37244 GCA_964403595.1 uncultured Acetatifactor sp.
AGCGGCCTGAGATTATTAAACAGTATGTGGAGGTTATGCCGGAATTTGTATACCGTACGAAAGTAAAAGCGGGTCTGGCAGGTTTTGCTCAGGTATATGGTAAGTATAATACCACCCCTTATGACAAGTTGAAGCTTGATTTGATTTATATAGAGCATTATTCTGTATGGATGGATTTGAAGTTGATGCTTCTGACCTTAAAAGTGCTTTTCTGGCCGGACAGTACAGAGGGCGTGGAGAGCGAACAGGTAACTGCGTTTAAGGTGTCAAAGGGGCATGAGTCAGAAAGGGATTAGTGCGAAAAATAAATTTTTCGCACATGAACTTGTTCATGTTGTGAATATTGTGCCTGCGGCCCAAAGTTCGCAGGTGCTGGAAGGGCATGGGATTAAGTTATGTGGGAAGGCAGTTATGCATCGGAGCCTTTTGATCTGCGGCTGACAATACTTCGCATGATTCGCAATCTGGGACGGATTGTATTGCTTACGCTGGCAGGAACAGTGATTTTTGGTGGCGGATATTATGTGAAGAATGTGGTTTTGGGCGAATCGGTGAAGTATGAACAGACCATCACCTGCAAAATAGAATATAACGACCCGCCGACTAAGTCGGGTGATTATTATATCAATGATATGACCTGGAATACTTATGTGGATTCTGAGGAAATGAAACGTTGGCTGGATGAATCCACAACAATGAAGCTGTTGGACTCCTACACAGGCGATATTGATTTGTGGAGTCAGTGCGAGGGTGGGCTGGCGGAGGCTTTGTCTGCTACGGTTGCTTCCGATATTCATGTACCTTCCTTTACAGTGAGTACTCCTTTTGAGGGTAAGACAGAGGTTCTTTGTGGGGCACTACAGGAAGTTCTTGTAGGGGTTTTTGTTGAGCAGATTCCTGAGGTGGCTTCCATTCGCGTGATGGATGTAAGTGAGGTAACTCCTGTAAAGCCGGATGTGAGACCCTTGCGGGCAGTGATTCTGGCAGCGGTGCTTTCCGGATTTTTTGTGGTAGTATTTTTCCTGCTTCGGGAAATCGGAGCAGACAGCATCTGGCTTCCGGCAACACTGCGCAGACGGTATGGTCTGTGTGCGGTGGGAACCATAAACAGTTCGGAGCTTTCGGAGAATTTGAAATATAATTTGAAGGAACAAAGAAGTGTGGCAGTATGCTCTATGGATGCTTCTGTGGATGTCAAGGAGGTTATCGATGCACTTCAAAACAAGCTTGTCGATACAACGGATGACATGAAAGGCAGTAAATTGGCAAAGGACTGGATTGCCATAGAAGGGAATATTTTTGAACCGCAGAATACGGTATTTCTGCATGGTGCGGATGGAGTGCTTTTAGTGGTGAAAGCCGGACTGCATGCGGGTAAGCCGTTAGAATATATTCTGGAGTATTTTGCCGCCCAGGATATTAATGTGAGTGCAGCAATTCTGTGGGATGCGGATGAGACGTTGATTCGTAGTTATTATTATCTGCCGGATGGCCGGCGATAATAAAATGGCTGATGATAATGGTAGAGGACCGGCAATAGCAGGTATTGTCGGGATGATGGAGATTAGGACATGGGCGTAGAGGTTTTGGCTTCCGTGATGCATCAGGATATGAAAACGCTTGCAGAGCAGATGCAGTTGGACAGTGACGCAGTGATTATCAATCAGTGCGAAACCGAAGACTGTGCCGAAATGGATTACAAGGGGCATCGCATACGCTTTTTTTCCTTTTCAGAGCGTGGAATTGGCAGAAGCCGTAATGCAGCGATAGAGAGGGCGGATGGTGACATCTGCCTTTTTTCTGATGAAGATATTGTGTATAAAAAAGGTTATGAGGAGGCCATTGTGGCTGAATTTGCCGCCAATCCCAAGGCGGATATGATTCTTTTTAATATTGAGATTGAGGAGGCACGCCGGACTTACTTTATTACAGAACGCAAGCAGGTTCATTGGTACAATTGTGGACGCTATGGGGCAGTGAGCTTTGCTGTGCGCAGAAAGAGCCTCTTAGAGTCCGGAGTGAGATTTTCTCTTTTGTTTGGCGGGGGAGCCCGGTTTAGTAATGGTGAGGACAGCCTGTTTTTGAAGGAATTTATGGACAAGGGCTATAAGGTGTACACGGCTCCGGTGACCATAGGTCGGGAAAATGCAGGAGACTCTACTTGGTTTGCCGGCTACAATGAAAAGTTTTTCCATGACAGAGGGGTACTTTATCATTATCTGTATGGCATGATGGCGCGGCCTTTTGCCCTTCGTTTCTTGCTGGCTCATCGGGAGAAAATGTGTGCTGAGTGCAGTTTAAAACAGGCCTATGCATGGATGAATAAGGGAATCATTCTGGGAAAAAGTCTCAGAAAGGAGGACCGGGATGGAAAGTAGTGCTCTAGTTTATGTTTTTCTGACAGTGGTGACAGTTTTTTTGGCTTTTTATATCCAGAGCTTTATTGTTCCCCAAGGTTTGGCTTTGCCTCAAGGAGAGGTGCACGGACCCAATGGGCAGGAGGATGCAACACAGCGTGCTTACGGAATGACACGAGGGCGTGCCCGCAGTTATGTTGCGGAGTTCGCCATATTTTGCCTTCTGACAGGAGTGTCAGCTTGCCGTATTGCAGTGGGAAATGATTATTGGGTGTATCGGTTTAATTTTCGTCTGATTGCCCAGGAGAGGCATGTGTCCTCTGAATTTGGGTTCAACTATGTTGTCAAATGGATGCAACAATTGTTTGGTTATGATAATTATTTGCCTATTTTTGCGTTGTTTTCGGTTTTGACCGCATGGTTCTTTGTGAGGGCATTGCACGGGCAGGCGGTGGATTATGCATTTTCGTTGTTTCTACTGATGACGGGAGGGTATTATTTCAATAGTTTAAACACAGTGCGATATTATCTGGCGCTTGCTATTGCGTTCTACTCCATGCAGTATGTGCTGCGCAGAGAATATGCCAAATTTATTTTGTGGATTTTGTTTGGAAGTATATTTCACAAGTCCATTCTGCTGGTAATACCTGTGTATATTGTAATTCATGTGTTGAGCAGGGTGAAGCTGCGCAAGTGGCACTATGTGGTGGGAGGACTGTTTATTTTAAGCCTGTTTTTTTGCCAGAACATTTATCGGGAAATCGTATTTCACTTTTATCCCTATTATCGAAATTCTGATTTTGATACAGGGAATATTTCCTGGGCCAACGTGGCAAAGTGTGTGGCTACTCTTGCGCTTTGTATCATCTGCTATAAGAGGAGTATCAAAGAGAACGAGACCAACCGGTTTTATTTTTATCTGAATCTGGCAGCTTTGGTAGTATATCCCTGTGGAAGCTTTATTCCTGAGATTTCCCGTGTGGGCTACTATATGATGGGAGCTCAGATTTTCCTCATCCCCGCAGTCTTAAAAGATATGCACGCGGGATGGTTCAAAAAACTATGCTATGGAGGCGTCATCGTCGCCTTCACCGCATACTTCTTCCTATTACTAAAAGGTATGTACGCCACCGATATCCGACTACTGCCTTACCTGAACTGGATATTCAACTAGGTGAATTGGGGCGGTGTAAAGTATTTAAGGAGGTAATTCCATGAAAATCTTGTGGATTTGTAATATTATGCTTCCCATAGTTGCAGAAAGTTTTGGCCTTGAGGCATCCAACAAGGAAGGTTGGCTCAGTGGGCTGTTATCCGAGGTGATGAACAGGCAGAGTGAAAATCAGATTGAGCTGGCTGTGGCGTTTCCGGCGCCTGCAGGTTTTGAAGGTGGGGAGAAGCATGTTTGTGACGGGAATGTCATTTGGAGTGGTGCGTTTACTGACCGGGTAAATGGATTGAAATGGTACGCTTTTTCGGAGGATGTGGTAAATCCTCATATATATGAAGCGAATCTGGAATTGCAGATGTGGTATATAAGCGCGGATTTTCAGCCGGACGTGGTTCACTGCTTTGGTACGGAGTATCCTCATACACTGGCGATGTGCAGAGCTTTTCCTGATAAATCAAGGATTCTTGTGGGGATTCAGGGATTGTGTAAATTGTATGCAGAGAGATATTTTGCAGATTTGCCGCAGAGTGTGATTCGTTCTAAGACCTTGCGGGATGTGCTGAAAAAAGATGATTTGCCCAGCCAGCAGAGGAAGTTTGCTCTCCGGGGAGTGTTGGAGCAGGAGGCAGTTTCCCTTGCGGGGAATATCACCGGGCGGACTGCATGGGACAGGGAAAGTACCGGAAAGTGGAATTCGCAGGCAGAGTATTTTGTCATGAATGAGACTTTACGTCCTGATTTCTATAAAGATGGGTGGAGGGAAGAGGAGTGTGAGCCTCATTCCATATTTTTGAGTCAGGGCGACTATCCCATAAAAGGACTGCATTATATGTTGATGGCTTTGCCTGCCATTCGGGAGAAATATCCTGATGTTAAGGTGTATGTGGCAGGAAATGGCATTACAGGAGAGGGCGGCTTTAATAAGCGTCTGAAAATCTCGGCTTACGGAAAGTATCTTCGCAAGCTGATTTGTAAAAATAAGCTTCAGGATAATGTGAAATTTTTGGGCAGGCTGACTGCACAAGAGATGAAGGAGCAGTATCTTCGCAGTCATCTTTTTGTGTGCTGTTCTGCTATTGAAAATTCACCCAATTCTCTTGGAGAGGCCATGCTTCTTGGCATGCCTTGTGTCAGTGCGGATGTGGGTGGTATCAGCAGTATTTTTACCGGCGGCAGGGACGGTATTTTGTACAGTGGTATGGATTTACATTCCAATGCAGAGAGTCTTGCAAAGGCTGTTCTGGAGATGTGGGGGGATTCGTCGAAGATGGGCGAATACTGCGATAATGCAAGAAAACATGCATTGAAAACCCATGATAAAGAGGCAAATTATCAGAGGTTAATAGAGATATACACACAAATTGCCATGAAAGAAAAATCGTTGGAGTCTGCTTCGGTTGAAGCCGGGAAGGTTGCTGAGAAGCCGGAGGCTACAGAGATTCCGGTAATCGCTTTCGTGTCCAATTATATTAATCATCATCAGATTCCCTTTTGTGAGGCTATGCATAGCTATTTAAAGGGGAGCTTTGTATTTATTCAGACAGAAAAGATGGAGCAGGAGCGTGTTGCCATGGGATGGCAGGAACAGGTGGAGCGCCCTTATCTGATGCGTTATTATGAGGAGCCGGATAGGTGTAAACAGATTATAAATGACGCAAGTGTCATTATATATGGCGGCGTGGATGATGAAGGTTATATAACAGAGCGATTGCAAAAGGGCAAGCCTGTGATTCGTTACAGTGAGCGTTTGTACAAGGAAGGGCAGTGGAAAGCGGTTTCGCCCCGGGGACTTCTTAAGAAATACAAGGATCACACAAGGTATCGTAATCAGGATGTATACTTGCTGTGTGCAGGTGCTTATGTACCTTCGGATTTTCATATTGTGAGAGCGTATCCGGACAAGATGTTCAAGTGGGGATATTTTCCGGAGACAAGGCATTATGATGTGGATAAGCTCATGGCAGGCAAGAAACCGGCAACCATACTTTGGGCGGCAAGATTTTTGGACTGGAAGCATCCGGAGACTGCTTTGCAGTGTGCCAATTATCTGAAACGCAAGGGAATCTCTTTTCAAATGAGTATTGTGGGAGATGGCCAGCAACGTCCTCTTGTGGACAAGTTAATGACAGAGTATGATCTTTCGGATTGTGTGAGACTTATGGGATATCGCACACCCGAGGAAGTGCGTGCACTCATGGAGGAAACGGATATTTACCTGACCACCAGTGACCGTAGGGAGGGCTGGGGAGCAGTGATTAATGAGGCCATGAACAGTGGCTGTGCTGTGGTGGCAGACCATATGATGGGGGCCGCCCCCTATTTAATCAGGCATGGGGAGAATGGTTTTGTCTATGAAGATGGCAGGCCGGAAATGTGTTTTGATTTGGTGGAAAAGCTTCTGGCTGACCGCAAGCTGGTACAGAAGCTTGGTCGCAAGGCGATTGAGACCATCGAGAAAGAATGGAATGCAGATACTGCCGCTAAGCGTCTAGTGCAGTTTTGTGTGGTGAAAGGCTTCGTGGGACGAGAGGATATCAGTAAGGATATTCTTCCGTCAGAAGGGCAGTTTTTTATGCCAGAGAGTGGTCCCTGCTCTATGGCAGAGGTTATCAGTGAGAGGAAAATGTTATGCAAACTCCTTTGATTAGTGTAATTGTACCGGTATATAACATCATGGCATATCTGCCCCGCTGTGTGGAGTCTATTATGGCACAGACCTACTCCAATTTGGAGATTGTGCTGGTAGATGACGGTTCCACAGATGGTACGGGGGCTCTTTGCGATGAACTTGCCGGGAAGGATAGTCGTATTCGGGTTTTTCACAAGGAAAACGGTGGTTCTTCCTCGGCCCGCAATCTGGCGCTTGAAAAGGTGAGCGGAGAGTATATTGGTTTTGTGGACAGCGATGATTATATTTCCGAAAATATGTATCAGTGTCTTTATGATGGAATTGCAAAATATGACGTTCGTGTCGCCCAAATCGGGCGGGATGAGATAGATGAACAGGGAAATATGCTTCCTAATATCTGTGAGCCTCCCAAAGAGGATGTGCTGATAGGACACAGGGAGTTTTTGAAGGAGCTTCTGATGCATCGTGGTGATTGCTCTTTTTGCACCAAGCTTTTTCATAAAAGTGTTCTGGAGGGCAAAGAATTTCCTACCGGGGCGTTAAATGAGGATTTTCATTTTCTCATAGAGCTTTTGCCCGAAATTGGGCAGATTGTGTCTCTGCCACCTCAGACCTATCACGTGTTTTACCGAATGGGCAGCAATTCCCGCAAGGAGGATAAGGAGCAGTTTTCCAGAGTGTTTGCTGACAGTGTGGTGAATGCGGACGCAGTGCTTGGGATGGTGCAGGGAGAGAATGTGCAGAAGGGGAAAAATGCTACGGGAGAAGATAAGGAGCTTGAAAAAATTGCGCTCCGTTTCTGGGTTTTTCAGCGTCTGGAGTATATGCTCCATATTCCAATCAGCCAGATGAGGAAGGATAATGACTTTTATCGTAGTGTGGTGAAGAGCCTTAGAAGTAAGTGGTTTCAGGGATTGTGTAATCCTTACCTTACGATTAAAAATAAGGTTTACATGATGTTGTTTGTGATAGCACCTAAGGGAATACGTAAGCTTCACAAAAGACTGAAAAGGCTTTGATGAATAGATTGAGATTTAGCAAATTGTACCAGAGGGACAGAATGTTTCTTGTGCTATAATCATGCTATCTGCAAAGGATGTAGATTCGGAGGCATGCATATGAAGAGTGGAATGAATGGTTTGAATAAAAAATGGAAGAAGGGGCAAAAGTTGCGAGATAAATGGCAGCAGCTGTGTGCCGGATTGCTGGCTGTGACAGCTGTGTCATGTTCTCTTTGGCAGGGCGGTTTGCTTAGTCAGGCAGCTCCTGCAGAGGAAGCGGTAAGGCTTTCTAATGCGGCGCGCGCAGCGGAGACTTCTTCTGTGGAAGAGAAGGCGTTGGCTGAACTTGCTTTAGAGCGGGATATCATGGCTCTGATTTATCTGTGTGATGAGTATGAGTTGAAGGCGGAGCCGGGCGCGGATGCTCACACGGTGACAGTGGCAAACAGCGGACAGACAGTATATATTTTGGATGCAGCCTATAATCAGACGGAAGCGAAGCTTTGGATTCGTGTGGCTTTGCAACAGGGAAATGAAAATTTTACAGGATATGTGGAGCGTCGTTACCTGGCTTGTTCCGATGAGCGTTTCTTGAATTGGGAGGCAGATTTTGTCCGGATAAATAGTCTTCAGAGTGTATCGGAGGCAACTATGACGGCCACAACTGACAATGGTGTCAGTGAGGATGTTGCACAATTCCCGGAAAGCTATCAATCAGGATTGTCTGCACTGAAAAAGTCTCATCCAAAGTGGGTTTTTGTGCCCATGGAGACCGGTCTTGACTGGAATACTGTGATTACGGAGGAGCTTAAGGGTGGGCGTAGTCTTGTCTACAAAAGCCTGCCAAACTACACCAAGGAAGGGGCTTATGATGACGGCAACTGGTTCTATGCATCCAGAGAGATTCTGGAATATTACATGGATCCACGAAATGCCATGACAGACAGCCGGATGTTTCAGTTTGAGCTTTTGACCTACAATGAGACTTATCATACCGAAGCGGCGGTGGAAGCCTTTTTAAGCAATACTTTTATGAAGAGTGATACCAATGCTCCCGGAACTGTTATGACCTATGCACATATTTTCTGGGCAATCGGGGCGGAGGAAGGAAGAGAGGTCAGTCCTTTTCATCTTGCGGCAAGAGTGTATCAGGAGCAGGGACAGGGGACATCTCCTCTTATTTCCGGTACGTATTCAGGTTATGAAGGTTATTATAATCATTTTAATATAGGTGCCACGGGAACAACAACAGAAGAGGTTATCAAGAACGGATTACAGTATGCAAAGGATAAAAACTGGTATGATGCGTACTTCTCTATTCTGGGCGGTTCTGATTTTGTGTCAGAGAAATACATTAAGCAGGGGCAGGATACGCTTTATCTGCAAAAGTATAATGTGAATCCTAATGCAAGTAGTGCACTTTATACCCATCAGTATATGCAGAATATTTCGGCTCCCACCACAGAGGCCTCCAGTATTAAAAAGCTTTATGACTCTGCAAATGCTTTGGAGAATTCTTTTGTATTCAAAATTCCGGTATATAATAACATGCCGGAGACCGCCTGCGCCTATCCGCAGGCATCCACCAATGTAGTGTTGCAGGTTCCTTCGGGATATGATTCTACTGTGTGGGTGGGCGGTATTCCCTATGAGGCGGAGAGCCGTAACAGCCGTCAGATTGTGAAGGCGGTGGATGACAAGGCTACGGATGCTGTGGTTTACAGTTATAATAGTAATGGTGTGCCAAACGGTATGTATGTGTGGCTTCTGACCTATGAGAATGGCGCATATACAGTGACTGCGCAGCCGGATTTGAAGGATTTGCTTTCTTACCACGGATTTTCCATTCGTATCTCCGGTGATCCGGGTATCCGTATGAAGACAGGTATTTCTACAGATTTGAAAAATACTTTGATTAATAAAGGGGTAAACGGTTATAAATTAAAGGAATATGGAACCCTTGTGACAGATAAGGCAGATTTGACAGCGTATCCGTTTGTGAAGGGTGGAGATGGGGTTATGACAGGTGTGTCATACGGAACGGATTCATCCGGCAACAAATTAGATATGGTTTATGAGACGGTATCCGGAAGACAGCGTTTTACCTCAGTTTTGGTAGGGCTTCCCACCACAGCATACAATACAGAATACTCCTTCAGGGGCTATGTGGTACTGGAAAAAGATGGTAAAGAGAGTGTGGTCTACGGACCTGTGAGAACCCGCAGTATGACCGGTCTTGCCAATCAGGTGATTGAAAGCGGAGCGTATGAGAAGGGTTCGGCGGAAGATTTATTTTTGAGACAGCTTTTGGAGGATGCACAGTAGTGGCAAAAGGGAGAAATACAAACAAAAAACAGCAGAGAACAGAGACGATACAAGAGTCTTTTGAATATTTGTTCCGATGGTGCGTCAGTTTGCTGGTAACGGTTTACGCGATGTTAATTTTGGGTGTTTTACCCTTTTACTTTGAGGAAGGTTTCACTCATATCGGTACGGATAAATCTACCTTTTTTCGTGGATGTACTGTATTTTTTGCAAAAATCATGATACCGGCTTTTGTTATCTGGCTGATTTCGGTTGGGGTTGTTGTACTGTATAAAAAACGTGCCGGAGAAAAAATTAAGTTTCGGATAAACCTAAGCCTTGCAGATGGGTTTGCTATTGCATATGGAGTGAGTGTGTTTTTGTCCTATTTGTGTACGGATTATCAGAAAACTGCTCTTTGGGGAATTGATGGATGGTATATGGGACTCTTGCCACATCTGACACTGGTGTCAATATACTTTCTGGTTTCCAGGATGGTAGTATTTCCTCAATATGTACTTTATTTGTGCATACCGGTATCGACAGTGACTTTTGTGCTGGGATATCTGAACCGTTTTGACATATGGCCACTTTCCATGGAAAATTCAGGTCTGCCTCTTTATATTTCAACGATAGGAAATATTAACTGGTTTTGTGGTTATATTGTATCTGTTGTTTTTGTGGGAATAGGACTTTTGTGGTTGGACGAAGGTGGTAAAAAGTGGCGTACTGTATTGTTGTCGGTATATACTTGCATGGGCTTTGCGATGCTTGTTACCCAGGGAAGTGACAGTGGATTGTTTGCACTGGCAGTAGTTATGGTGGTGATGTTTGTACTTTCAGCTAAGTCTGCGGGAAAAATGAAACAATTCTGGCTGATTGTGGGACTATTGGCGGTAGCGTGCCTGATAACCTTTATATTCAGACGAATATTCCCGGGGCGGATGAATTACACTTCAGGAATGATTGATTTGCTGACGCAATCGAAACTGTCAATATTGATGCTGGGTGTCGCTTTGGTCGGCTGGTGGTATGCAGGCCGCAATTCGTCAACGAAGGTTTGGCCGGTGCTGGCCAAAGTGGTGTGCGGTACAGTGGCAGTGGCTGTTGTCGGGCTTGTGGTACTGATTGCAGTTAATACCACTCATCCGGGGAGTCTGGGGCCTTTGTCCGAAAAGTCTGTATTTACCTTTAATGATAAATGGGGCAGCAATCGTGGTGCCACATGGAGATATGGATTGGCTTGTTTTGCGGAGCAGGATGGTATTCATAAGCTGACGGGCGTAGGGTCTGACTGTATGGCCGAATATCTTTACAAGGGCAGCAGTGAGGCATTGCGAGAGGACGTTAAAAGTACCTTCGTAAATAAGCGACTGACAAATGCACATAATGAAATGCTGACACTTCTGGTAAATGAAGGCTTGTTGGGCATGATAACCTATGGTGGGCTATTGGGAACGCTTCTTTGGAAGTTATTGAAGGCATACAATAAAAACCGCCATGCGGCTGTCTGTGGACTGTGTTTATTGGGCTATATTGCCAATAATGTATGGAGTTTCCAGCAGTCTTTAAGTGTGTCAACAATCTTTGTAATTATAGGATTGGGAACATTTTTCCTGCGCTCAGAGGGTAGGACGAATTAATTTGCCATTTATTGTTATAAATGTTATAATATAGCAGATTGCATTTAAATATTAAGGAGGCTTAGATGGCCCAAAAGATAGAGTTCAATAAAAAACAGATTTTGTATAGTATTTGTTTTTTTGTTTTCTGCCTGATTGACCAGAGAGTCAAGACCGGCACGGGACTGGACGGCTGGATAGAAACCTTCCGCGTTCTGGCAGGGGCTGTAATGGCTGTTTTGATTTTGTCTCACTATCATTTGAATGATTTTGTACAGAATAAGATTCCCTACATTGTATGGAGTCTTGTTTGTGTTATAGGGGGAGCTGCCTTTATCGGATGGGGGCAGGCCAAGGTTTATTTCCTAAACCACAGAATTGCTTTGACATTGTCTGTTTTTCTGATTGGACTGGCAGTGATATGTACCTTTGCAGCAGTGGTCAGACAGCGAAAAATACCTCGTCTGAATAAGAAGTTTGCCGGGGCTTGGTTACTGATGATGCTCTTTATGATATTTTCCAGAAGTGAGTATCTGTGGCCGTTGACCTATCTGGTGATGTTTGGCTGTTTTTATCTCACGGACTACAGCTGTGAGGAGCAGGAGAGTCTGGTGCAGGGAATGCTGAACGGTATTATTCTGGCATTCTTTTTGATGCAGGGATGGAGCTTTGTGTTCAGACCCTATGATGAAGTGCGCTATGTAGGCGCATATGGTAATTGTAATATGAACGCCCTGTTTTATCTTCTGGTACTGGGGGCTGCGTTGGCAAAACTCATATATACGTATTGCCGGGGCAGTAACAGATGGTGGAAGATATTTTATTTCCTTGGGACAGGCGTGGTCTTAGGTTTTCTGTTTATGACCATAAGCCGTACCGGTTGGTTTGTGGCCGTACTTATGGTGTTGGTGGGACTGGTTGGTTTGTGGAGAGCAGGTGACGGGAAAAATATTTTTGGAAGTATTGTTCGCAATGGTTTGGCGGTGGTTCTGTGTTTTGTGCTGATGTTCCCCTTGGTGTTTGGTGCAGTGCGTTATCTGCCTCCTATGTTTCATCATCCGGTCTGGTTTTATGGAGAATGGAGCGAGGATAAAGTTCATTCATGGGACAAGTGGGATTCTGAGAAGTTTGTAAGTTTTGATAAATTAATGAGTACTTCCGCAGGACGTGTAGCAGTTGTGCTTGAAACTGTATTTGGCACAAATGATACTGAGACCGGGGAAAATGTGGAGCAGGGCCCGCATCTTGAGGTGGAAGGCGTCAATATGGCAGAATCTCAGACGCAGGGCGAGCCCGGGGATGAGGAGGAGCATGAGGTCACTGAGGTTCAGCAACAGTTGTATGATGAGGCGTATGCAGCGGGATTTGCATTGGATGCTTCCGAGCCCAGAAATCCTGTAAAAACCAGAATGACGATATATCGGTTTTATTCTCATCTTCTGAATTTGAGGGGGCATACGGAAGCGGAACAGGGTTTTCAGATTCTGCCTTGGCAGAGAATCGGTCATGCACACAATATTTATCTGCAGTATGGTGTTGATTTTGGAATTCCGGTGCTGATTTTATTTACTTTGTTGGTTCTTTGGTCTTTGGTAAGTTTGGTAAAGCGGAGTTGGAAATCGGGCGGAGGACGCTGTGTAAGCGAGTTGCTTGTTTTGATGGTTCCTGCTTTGTTTGGTCTTTTGGAATATTCCTGGGGTTCCGGCAGCGCCACGGTAATTTTACTTTTTGTAATTTGGAGAAGGATGATTTGCAATGAAAGAGAATGCGAAAATACTTAAAGTTCCTTTCAATCGCACATTGGCATTAGTGATTATGGATATTATGGCAATCATGATATCCTCCTTTGCGGCTCTTTATATACGGTATGAATTTAGTTTTAGCGCAATACAGCCTAAATTTATGGACCGCTTTGAAAAGCTTTTGCCAATCAATATCTGTGTAGGACTGATTCTGTTTGTAATATTTAAGCTTTATAGAAGTGTATGGCGCTATGCCAGTGCAACAGAGTTGATTAATATTTTGTTTGCCACAACCTGTGCGGCGGTTGCTCAGATTGGTATATGTGTTGTTACCGGTCTGACTATGCCCAGAAGTTACTATTTTATATACTGGCTTCTGCTTATGGGGGCAGTAAGCTTAATTCGCTTTAGTTATAGGATTTTACGTTTGGTAAACTCCAAGTATAAGGAGAATACTCGAAAAAGCGAGAAGACGACAGTAATGTTAATCGGAGCAGGTGCTGCGGCCAATGCTATTTTAAAGGAAATTGAGGCCAGTCAGTATCTGAATCTACAGGTAAAGTGTATTATTGATGACCAGCCCGGATGCCATGGCAAGCTTATGCGTGGTATACCCATTGTGGGAGGCAGGGATAAAATTGTAGATGCGGCGGGAGAGTATGGGATTGACGAGATTATTTTTGCGATTCCCTCTGCCGGTACCAAGACCCGCAAGGAGATTTTGGATATTTGTAAGGAGACGGGATGTAAGCTCCGTGCATTACCCGGTGTTTACCAGCTTATTAATGGGGATGTGTCCGTATCCGAATTAAAAGAGGTTGAGATTGAAGATTTGCTGGGCAGAGAGCCCATTCAGATAAACAATGCAGAGGTTTTGAGCTATGTTCAGGGCAAGACGGTTCTGGTTACCGGCGGAGGAGGCTCTATCGGTAGTGAGCTGTGCAGACAGATTGCTGCCCATAGTCCGAAACAGCTCGTGATTATAGATATTTATGAAAATAATGCCTATGAAATCCAGCAGGAGTTGCTTCGCAAATATCCGGAGTTGAATTTGGAGGTTTTGATTGCCTCTGTGCGTAACACGAAGAGGATTGACAATATTTTTGAGACTTACAGACCCAATATTGTGTATCACGCTGCTGCTCACAAGCATGTTCCACTGATGGAGATAAGCCCTAATGAAGCCATTAAAAATAATGTGTTTGGCACATACAAAACGGCTCAGGCGGCAGATAGATACGGAGTGGAGAAGTTTGTGTTAATCTCCACGGATAAGGCAGTAAATCCAACTAATGTCATGGGTGCTTCCAAACGTATCTGTGAGATGGTGGTTCAAATGATGAATCAGCAGTCCAAAACCAATTTTGTGGCAGTTCGTTTTGGCAATGTACTGGGAAGTAATGGCAGTGTTATTCCTCTTTTCAAGAAGCAGATTGCAGCGGGAGGGCCTGTGACGGTAACCCATCCCGATATTATCCGATATTTCATGACTATTCCCGAAGCGGTATCGCTGGTGTTACAGGCGGGAGCCTATGCCGAAGGCGGTGAGATTTTTGTGCTGGATATGGGAGAACCCATGAAGATTGTGGATTTGGCGCAAAATCTGATAAAGCTCTCAGGTTACAGAGTGGGAGAGGATATCGAGATTGCATTTACGGGTCTGCGTCCCGGTGAGAAAATGTATGAGGAGCTTCTTATGGATGAGGAAGGTCTTCGTCAGACTGCGAACAAGCGTATTTTCATTGGAAGGCAGATTGAGTTTGATGTGCCTGTATTTGAGAAACAGTTAGAGGAACTGGGGGAAAAAGCCAAGTCGGAAACGACAGATATCCGCCCTCTTATCAAAGATATTGTTTCAACTTATCAATATAATGGATAAGCTGAGTAGAAACGTTGAATAGGAATGTTGAATAGGAACGAAAGGAAGTGTTTCGATGTTTGCAAATTATACAGGAGATAATTTTACTCCCTTTGCCTCAAAGGTATGGCTGTCCTCTCCCACCATGCACGGAGTGGAACTGGAGTATATAAAAGAGGCCTTTGAGACGAACTGGATGTCTACGGTAGGGGAAAATATTAATGAAGTGGAGAGCCTGACCTGTGAAAAAACAGGTTGCAAATATGCAGTGGCACTTTCCGCGGGAACCGCAGCACTTCATATGGCGGTAAAATTGGCCGGAGTAAAGCCGGGGGATAAGGTGTTCTGTTCTGATATGACCTTTGCTGCTACGGTGAATCCGGTGGTTTATGAGGGCGGTGTGCCGGTATTTATTGATACGGAATACGACACCTGGAACATGGACCCGGTAGCCCTTGAGAAGGCTTTTGGAGTGTATCCTGATGTGAAGGTCGTAGTGATGGCTCATTTGTATGGTGTACCTGCCAAGATTGATGAGTTGAATGAGATATGTTCCAGACATGGTGCAGTGCTTATAGAGGATGCGGCAGAGTCTCTGGGAGCAACCTATAAGGGTGTTCAGACAGGTACATTCGGAACCTACAATTGTATTTCCTTCAATGGTAATAAGATTATAACAGGCTCTTCCGGTGGTATGCTTTTGACGGATGACGAGGATGCTGCGAAGAAGGTGCGTAAGTGGTCTACCCAGTCCAGAGAACAGGCTCCCTGGTATCAGCATGAGGATTTGGGATATAACTATCGTATGAGCAATGTGATTGCCGGCGTAGTGCGCGGACAGTATGAGCACCTTGAGGAGCATATTCGTCAGAAGAAGGCAATTTATGAAAGATATAAAGAAGGCTTTAAGGACCTGCCTGTCAGCATGAATCCCTTTGATGCTACAAATAGTGAGCCCAACTATTGGCTGAGTTGTCTTTTGATTGATGAAGAAGGTATGTGTGAACAGGTGAGAGAGGCCACAGAGGTGCATTATACACCGGAGACAGGCAAAAGCTGTCCCACAGAGATTTTGGAGATGCTGGAACAGTATAATGCAGAGGGTCGCCCTATCTGGAAACCTATGCATATGCAGCCCATTTACAGTCAAAACGGTTTTGTTACCCGTATGGGAGACGGACGCTGTGAAAACACTTTAGACGTGGGTGCGGATATTTTTCATAGAGGATTATGTCTGCCCAGTGACAATAAGATGACAGAAGAACAGCAGGATATGATTATTGAAATTGTGAAAGCCTGCTTTGCATAAGGAGTATTTATGAGAGCAAAACACAAGCCCTATGGACCATATGAAAGATTTATAAAGAGACCTTTGGATTTGTTTTGCGGTATTATGGTCCTGCTATTATTTGGCTGGTTGTATGTGGTTGTGGCAATACTTGTGCGGGTAAAGCTTGGTAGTCCGGTTCTTTTTAAGCAAAATCGTCCGGGCAGGGATGAAAAGGTGTTTAAACTTTATAAGTTCCGAACCATGACAGATGCAAGAGATGAAAATGGTGAGCTTTTGCCGGATGATGAGCGTCTGACCAAATTTGGCAGACTGTTGCGTTCCACTTCGCTGGATGAGTTGCCGGAGGTATTTAATATCATCAAAGGTGATATGAGCCTTGTGGGTCCCAGACCATTGCTGGTGTCCTATCTGCCTTATTATACGGAGGTAGAAAAGGCAAGACATGATGTTCGTCCCGGCTTGTCCGGTCTTGCACAGGTGAACGGCAGAAATGCCATCAGCTGGGATAAGAAGCTGGCTTATGATGTGGAGTATGTGTCGAAGATTACTTTTTGGGGAGATGTGAAGATTCTGTTCCAAACGGTTATCAAAACAGTAAAAAGGTCTGATATTCAGGTTGGTGCAGAGTTTACCGCAGGCAAATTTATTGACCAGCGTATTAAAAGGGCGCAGGAAGAGCAAAAGCAGGAGAAAGCAGAACATGAATAATGTCCAAAATCAGGTAAGTATTCGTCTGTTTACGGCAGATGATGTGGCACGAAAGGTAGAATGGATTAACAATCCCGAAAACAATCAATATCTGCATTATGATATTCCTCTTTCCTACGATAAAACCTATCAGTGGTTTCTGGGGAAAAACAATGAGGTGCGAAAAGATTGTGTTATAGAATATGACGGTATCCCGGTAGGGTTGATTGGTATTCTGGCGATTGACAAAGTCAGCCGGAAGGCTGAGTTTTATATTAGCATGGGAGATACCGGATGTAAGAGAAAGGGTGTTGCAACGGCTGCGACACTGCTTTTGTTGAAATATGCGTTTGAGGAGCTTAATTTAAATAAGGTGTATTTGAATGTGGATGCGGATAATCAGGCAGCCTGCAGGTTGTACGAGAAGGTTGGCTTTGTGTGTGAGGGCTATTTTAAGCAGGATTTGATGCACAGGGGATGTTTGGTAGATCGCAAGCGATATGCTATTTTTCAGGCAGATTATAAGGTATCAGCCTGTGCATCTGAGTAAAACAGGAAAGGTAAAACAGGATGAAAGATATCAATATTCTGGTGCTTAGTGCAGGAACCCGAAATAAGGTGATACAATATTTCAGACGTGCTCTGACGGATGCAGCAGGTAATCGTCTTGGACGTGTGTTTGCTACAGATATGAGTAATATTGCGCCGGCAGTATATGAGGCAGATCAGTTTTATCAGGTGCCCCGTATGACCGCCCCCGGTTATATTGACGTGATTTTTGATATTTGTAAGAAGGAGAAGATTACAGCAGTCTTAAGCCTGATAGACCCTGAACTTTCACTTTTGGCACAGCATGAGCAGGATTTCCGGGAGTTGGGAGTGACGGTTATCGGTTCCTCTTATGAGTTGTGTGAGCGCAGCCTTGATAAGATGCAGATGCATGACTGGCTGGTGGAACATGGTTACCGCACGGCAAGAAGTTTTACGGTGGCAGAGGAGTTCTATGCAGATATTGCTGCAGGGGAACTGACCTATCCGGTGTTTGTGAAGCCTGTGCGTGGAAGTGCCTCCATTGCCATCAGTAAGGTGGAGGATAAGGAGACTGTAGAGCTTTTGTTTGCCCATAATGATAACCTGATGATTCAGGAATATATGCCGGGGCAGGAGATTGGTGCAGACGTATATATCGATATGATTAGTGGAGAGATTGTTTCGATTTTCACCAAGAAAAAGCTTGTTATGCGGGCAGGTGAAACGGACAAGGCAGTATCCTTTACAGACGACAAGCTCTTTGACCTAATTAAGAGATTTGTAAAGGAGTCCGGTTACAGAGGTCAGATTGATATTGATATTTTTGATATAGACGGAGATTATTATATTTCAGAGGTGAATCCCCGATTTGGTGGAGGTTATCCTCATGCCTATGAATGTGGTTGTGACCATATGCAATTAATTGTCAATAATATGCAGGGTAAGGTCAACGAGCCCCATATTGGCGAATATGAAGTTGGTGTATATATGATGAAATATAGTGAAGTGATGATGCGGAGAGAAGAAAAATGATTGTTTGTGCAGTCCTGTTCTGGATATTTGCATTTATTATTGTGTGGGCCATGGGTGGTTATAAAGTCACTTTGAAGCTGTTGGGAAAGCTTTTTCAGAATCGCAGACTTCATAAAAATTATGAGTGGAAACCGATGGTCACGGTAATGATAGTGGCACACAATGAGGAGAAGGTCATAGGAGAAAAGCTGGCCAATGTAATTGACAATGATTATCCGGCTGACAAAATTGAATACATTGTGGCTTCTGACTTTAGTACAGATGCTACCAACAGTATTGTGGAAAGCTTTAAGGAAGCTCATCCTGACATAAAGCTTTATCTGCATAAGGCAGTGGAACATCTAGGTAAAACCAATGCCCAGAATGAGGCGCAGAAGCTGGCAAATGGAGAAATTCTGATTATGACGGATGCCAATGCCATGTTTGAGAGAGATGCCATATCTGAGCTGGTTGCTGCCTTTGCTGATGAGGATGTGGCCTATGTCACAGGCAGACTTTCCTACCGAAATACCGACAATGCAACAGCAGGTGCAGAGTCTGTATATTGGGAAGGGGATTTGGAGCAACGCCGGATAGAGAGTAACATTCGCACGATTACAGCAGGAAATGGTGCGATATATGCCTGTCGGAATGCATGGTATTTTGATTTGGAGCCTATCAAATGTCATGATGCCCATATGCCCAGATATTATGGGTTGAAGGGCTTAAGGGCACTGTATAATCCCGAGGCAGTGGCTTATGAGAAGGCCGGAGAAGTGATAGAGGATGAATTTAAGCGGAAGGTTCGCATGAACAGAGGAATTCTTACCGGACTGGCAGAGTCCCTTCCCTGCATGAATATCTTTAAGCATGGCTGGTTTTCTTTCTTCTATTTTGGACATAGAACATGTAGAAGATTATTGTGGTTGGCGCATGCAGCAGTCTTTATATTGTCCTGGGTGCTGGCGTGGAAGAGCCGGTTTTTCTGTGTTGTCATGTGGGCACAGACCATTTTTTATTTCGTATCCTACGTAGCTCTTAAGAGGAAAAGTAAGAATAAGCTTCTGAAAATGATGGCTTATTACACTATGACCATCGCGGCGCAGTGGGTTGGAGTTTATCATTGCATTACCGGTAAGTCCAAGTCCACATGGGATAAGGCAGAGAGTACCAGATAGGGCCTGATTGGAGTGGTATATGAAAGTATTGCATGTAAACTGCAATTATGCAGGAACTGTGTTGCATAGACATATGATAAGCCATTTGAATCAATGTGAAGTGGATAATACAGTATATGTTCCTGTATATCAAAAAGAGAAAACAGATGTAACTACACCGGGAGCAGAGGTGATTCTTTCCCGGTGTTTTCGCAAGTGGCACAGAGTGGCGTTTGATTATAAGCAAAGTCGTATTTTGCGAGACATACAAAAGAAATGTGATATATCCGGGTTTCAATGTATTCATGCATATACTTTGTTTACGGATGGCAACACAGCACGGAAATTGAGTAAAAAATACAATATACCCTATGTGGTTGCAGTGAGAAGTACAGATGTGAACACTTTCTTTAAAAAGGTGTTTTATCTTCGAAAAAGAGGTGTCCAGATTCTCAAGGATGCGTCGGCAGTCTTTTTTCTTTCAGAAACCTATCGGACGAAGGTTCTTGAGCAATATGTGCCTCAGATGCTTCGACAGGGAATATATGATAAGAGCTATATCATGCCCAATGGGATTGATGATTTCTGGTTAGAGAACAAGAACGCAGGCAAAGCTATACAAGTGGAAGCAAGTCTAAAGCGTCTGGAAGAGAAAAAGTTAAATGTTATTTTTGCCGGTGTAATTTGTGAGAGAAAAAATCCGTTGGCAACGCAGGAAGCATTGCAGCTTCTGCGCGGGAATGGATGGCAAGTTCAATATACAGTGGCAGGAAGAATTGCGGATAAAAGGCTATATGAGAAGATGTGCGAATATGCTGACACTGTTTACGTAGGACAGCAGCCCAAAGAGAAGCTTTTGGAGTATTACAGAGATAATGATTTGTTTGTGATGCCCTCTCATACAGAAACCTTTGGATTGGTGTATAGTGAGGCTATGAGCCAGGGACTTCCTGTGCTGTATACCAAGGGGCAGGGCTTCGATGGTCAATTTCCGGATGGAGTGGTGGGTTATCCCGTAAGTGATACCAATCCCCGGGAAATTGCAGATAAAATTGCGCTGGCACTTGAAAACTATCAGCAGCTTGTGGCAAATTGTCTACAGCTCACAGAGAAATTCCGATGGGCTGACATATGTGGGAAGTACAAGAAAATATATGAAGAAATAATAGGGAAATAAACTATATGAAGAAATATGTTGTAGTAACGGGTGGGCAATTGTTTAATAAAGGTGCGCAGGCGATGACCTTTATCACAATGGATGAAATTTCAAGACGTTATCCTGATAAAGAAGTAATTGTTCTTTCTAACATGGACTTTCGTCGAACTGAGGAAGAAAAAAGTATATACAAATTTCCTATCATGGGTTATCCCAAGCCGGCTCAGCTTATTTTGATGCAGTCGAAACCGGGCCGTCTTTTCTTCAAATTGTTTGGGGGAGAAAGGGCAAAACGTTTCGTGGAAGTAATGGAAAATACAGCTGCAGTTGTGGATGTAAGTGGCTATGCTCTGGGCTCGAACTGGGGAATTGCAAAGACCATCTTTTATCTGACCAGAATTGCGGTGGCTCATTCAGCGGGGGCAGCGGTTTATCTGATGCCGCAGTCTTTTGGACCCTTTGATTATAAGGGGGTAACAGCAGCTTTTGTCCATCGTATGATTCGTAAGAAATTAGGTTACGCTCAGGTAATTATGTGTCGGGAAAAGGCCGGCTATGATTTGCTTCTGAATAAATACAAATTAAAGAATCTGGTTCTGGAGCCGGATTTGGTTTTGCAGAATATGGGAGTGAATGTTGAAAACATCTACAAACAGCTTCCTCCCAACAAAGGGCTTGCCGTGGAACAAAACAGTGTTGCTGTGATTCCGAACAAGAAGACGATGCAATACGGCAATCCACAGAAATTGTATTCCATGTATCAGCGGATTATTGAGGTTTTAAGGCAGCAGGGGAAGCAGGTATATCTGCTTTATCATTCGGCAGAAGATTTGGAAATTTGTCGCAAAATTAAGGAACAGTATTTTCAGGATGAGTCCTTTGTTGTGGTTGTTGAGCGTGAACTGAGCTGTCTTGAGTTTGATGATTTGGTCAGTAGATTTGATTTTATTATAGCGTCCCGTTTTCATGCAGTTGTACATGCATATAGAAATGCAATTCCTGCGATTGTACCGGGGTGGGCTGTCAAATATCTGGAATTAATGGAACTTTTCGGACAAAGCAGTTTTATGTTTGATGTGAGAGGTGAAATAAAGGAAGAAGAGGTTGAACAGGCAGTTTACCGGATGTGCGAGAGCTTTGGTGAGCATTCGGCACAGATAGAAAAGGGTCTGTCCGTTATTCGGGAGAATAATGTATATAATTATATAAAAATTTAGTGTGGAGGATATGATGGCAGATTCCAGAAGTAAAAATACATCCAGAAATATCGTATTTGCTTTTGCGAATAAGGTAGTGGCAATGGTGCTACCTTTTATTTCTCGTACAATCATTCTCTATTTGCTCGGGGACAGATATCTGGGAATAGATAGTCTGTTTGCTTCTGTTTTAAGTTTCTTAAGTCTGGCTGAGTTGGGAGTGGGTTCGGCAATTGTATACTCTTTGTATAAGCCCATTGAAGAAAATGATACGGAGAAGATTTGTGCTTATCTGGCATATTATCGCAAGCTGTACAGATGGATTGGAAGCATTATGCTCGGTGTAGGTACCGTTTTGCTTCCGGTAATTCCTTATCTGATGAAAGGTGAGTCGCCTGACGGAACAAATGTATATGTATTATTCTATTTATACTTGATTAATTCAGTCATCAGTTATTTTTTTGCGGGATATAAGCAGAGCCTGTTGATAGCTCATCAGAGGACAGATATCAAAAGTAAAATCACTTTGTTGATTAATATTTTGATTCAAGTGGGACAGATTGTTGTATTGGTTATTACCCAAAATATTTATGTGTATGCATTGGTGCCTATTGCGGGTACGATTATTACAAATGTCATGAATGCCTGGATTACCAACAAACGATATCCTGAACTGCAGTGCAGAGGAGCACTGGAGGCAGAGGCAAAAGAGGCTATTCAAAAACGTCTTACCGGTTTGATTGGTACTAAAATGAATTCTATAGTGGTGCATGCTGCTGATATGATAGTGGTTTCAGCGTTTTTGGGATTAACAGCAACCACAATATACGGCAACTACTACTATATTATGAGTGCTGTAAATTCTTTTGTGTTGTTGTTTTTTTCTTCTATGACAGCAAGTGTCGGAAACAGTCTGATTACGGAAACTATTGACAAAAACCTTAGATTGTTTAAGAAGATTGCATTTATGAATGCATGGATAACCGGTTGGTGTTCCGTATGCCTGTTATGCCTTTATCATCCGTTTATGTTAATATGGACAGGTGAGAAACTGGCGTATCCGTTGGGAATGGAGATTGCACTGGTGGTTTACTTTTTTATGTTTTCCAGTCAGAGGGCCATGCTTATGTTTAAGGATGCAGCAGGAATCTGGTATGAAGACAGATATAGACCCTATGTGTGCATGATTGCAAATGTTGTGCTGAATGTTGTACTGGTGCAGGTGATAGGTATTTATGGAGTGGTTTTATCATCTATTGTGGCATTTGCGATTTCCATACCATGGGTAAATCATACATTATTTAAAACGTTGTTCAAGCGAGGCGAATGGAATAATCTGTTGAGTATGGCTTATTACGCACTTGTTACAGTGGGAGCAGCCGTTGTGACATGGATTGTGACGGGATTGCTGCCATTGGGGGAGGAGCGTATTGTAGCGATTGGCTGGTTATTGGTAAGGGCGTTGATTTGTTTGGTGGTGCCTAATTTGATTTTTGCATTATGTTACGGTTTCAAGCCGGAATTTAAACAGCTGACACATATGTTAATGACTCGTCTTAAAAAGAAGGTGGGAGGGAGTAAAGGATGAATTCCGTTCAGCTTGTTAAGGAACAAAAGAAGTGTTGCGGTTGTGGAATCTGTGCTGCAATATGTCCGGTAAATGCTATTTCCATGCAGATATCGGAGAGCGGTAAAAGCGAGCCGGTTATATCAGAAGCGTGCATCGGGTGTGGGAAATGTCTGATGCTCTGTCCGAAAAATAGTGAAATTGTAGAGTCAGTTGAGCATGCGAAAAGTGCTTCTTATAGGATGTGCAAATCTGTACAGACAAAGGATTTACAGATTCTTTTAAATGCAACTTCCGGTGGCTTTGTGACCACGCTGGTAAAGAAATTGCTGCAGGTTGGCGTCTATGATGGTGCATTTCTTGTGGACGGAGAGTATTACGGAAGACGAATTGAAACAGGCTTCTATGGTGTGGGGGATGATTTGTATCGTTCACAAAAGTCCAGATATGTTCAAGTCGGTCATACAAAGGAAATAGAGTATATCCTTGCAAATAAAGATAAAAAGCTGATATTGGTAGGTACACCTTGTTATTTCAAGGGCTTTTTGAAGGTGGTGGAGAAATATCAATTAAATCGGGAAAACTATCTTCTGGTTGGTCTTTTCTGTGATAAAACCATGACAACCCATGTGTGGGAATATTTTGATGAGGTATTCGGAGAGCAGAAACTGAAGGCAATGTACTTCCGGTCCAAGCAGGATGACGGGTGGCCCGGAAATGTCAGACTCATTTTGGAGGATGGTGAAGAGAAGAACGTATCCAGACGTGAACGTATGGCTGTAAAAGAATATTTTATGCCGGAGTGTTGTTTGGATTGTGTTGACAAGTTGAATCAGTATGCGGATTTTTCTGTCGGTGACGATTATGCAGGCGGTTTTAAGGATGAAAGAGGAGGCAATTCACTTATTATTCGTACGGAAAGGGCTGTAGAAATCTGGAACAGGATTTGCGATTTGTTTGTGAGCTATGATTGTTCCTTTGAGGCGATTGCCAAGAGCCAGCATCTTGAAACAAGAGAAAAGGATTTGGCGGAGAATCGGCAGAAGCGTATGGCTAAAATAGAGATGGGAGCCACCGGACAATATCAGGAAATTTATGAGAAGGTTTTAGTAGATCGTAAAAAACGTTCCGGTCTGTTTAGAAGAATATTATCTAAGGTAAAACATATATTAACAAGATAAAGGGGGAAGCATCATTTGCTTTCCTCTTTGTGTTCCTGCTTCAATAATAATAAATCAACATAGTCTATCAAAGAATGTGTGCCTGTTGAGTCTAATTGCAGAACGATGTTTAACAAATCTGCAACGGTATAGTCACTTGTCAGGGAGTGATTCAGTTTATCTACACCGGAACGAATTGTGGTACGACCCAGCAGATAGTCCAAAGATACTTCATAAAAATCAGCAATGCTGCAAAGTGTGTCAAAGTCCGGATTGTGAATACCTTGCTCATAGTTGGAAACAGTGCCGATTGATACCTTCAGATAATCGGCCAATTCTTTCTGATATATTCCTTTTTCTGCGCGAAGTGCAGAGATGATTTCACCAAACTCCATGGAAAGAACATCCTTTCTTACGGTTACTTGATAGTACTTAAAATTTATTCTATAGTATTCCACGGAAAATGTAATATGATTATAGAAAGTCAATAAAATTGGGTGAAATATAAAGGAATGTTTTAAGAAAGGTAAAACAAAACACCTCTAAAATTCTCTGAATAAGATGATTTTGGAGATGTTTTTATTGCTGTGGAACAGCATTTTTGGTATAGACAGGAATGTTATCCGAATAATAGTCCAGTGAATCAACGGTCTCTAAACAGTTGCCATTGATATAGTAATCATAGGTTCCATCCTCATTGGCAATAAAATAACTGTTGTCGGAAGATGGGAAAATTAAATCACTGGGCGCATATTCTTCAAAGGTCGCTAAATCTTGTGGAACAAATTCAGAAGGTGGCAAATATGCTTCTAAAACAATGGCATAAGAGGAGAAATAAAGGATAAGGCCAATTCCGAGTAAATGAATGGTCCATCTGTTTTTCGTTTTGTTTTGATTGTTCATCATAAGTTGAAAACGTCGTTTCAAATCCTTGTATCCTGAGGGTAAAATGCCTATAGTTAAGTTGCCGGGCAATAGCTTTTTGCCGGATGCACGTTCTGATATATTAATAAGACATTGCATATATTCTTGTGTTATAGAAGCATCCGCCATGGTAAGAGAATCATCAATACGCATTTCAAGAATTACATCTGTCTGACGTCTCAATAACCAGGAGAAAATGTCCCACCAATAGGCTAAAGTAATGATTTTTATTATATTTTTGAGTAAAATATCATGATTAAAGTGGTGAGTTGCTTCGTGACGTAGAATGTATGTAAGCTGTTTTTCGGTTACTTTAAAATTGGATGGAATAAGTATTCTTGGATGAAGTATGCCGAATAGAGCAGGAACATCCAGTCCGGGTAGTTCAATTATGCGAAAACAGTTTTTCTTATTTTTGTTTTGGCAAATCCGGGTTAAGATTTTCTGGTAGGGATCCGTGTTGGTCAGCTCTTTGCCATACAGGACAATATGGCGGGAAGAGTAATAGTAGGTAATAATGTGCGCAATCATTCCAACGATGAATCCGACAAGCCATATGTTTTTGAAAATTTGCCATAAAGAAATCGACTGTCCATTTAAAAGGAACAGTCGATCATGGCATTTGGTAATAACTTGAGATAAAACCATAGGTAATTTCAAAGTTATTGTGAAGGGCAACTCAATTGGAAGCACAAATCGTAGGCTTGTAAACGCTACAAAAAATGCTAACAGTCTATGACCTACGCGAACCAAAAACTTCTCATTTACTAAACAAAGCGTCATAAGAATCATGAATGCATTAGTAGTAAGTATGGCCATCATCACTGTGGACAGAGATGTTTGCACTAGAGAAGTCTCTATCATTTCTTCTTATTAGCCTGCTCATATTCCTTCAGCATGCTCTTAAGCTCAGAAATGTCCTGTGAAATTTCTTTGGGGTCGCTGTTGGTCTTAAGAAGTGCTGCAAATAAGCTGCTCTTGGAAATGATATCGCGGAAGCAATTGTAATTGTCTGCAAAATCCTGAAGAATAACTTCACGGGACTCCTCAGTAGGACGATAGGTACGGCTCAGAACCTTTCCGCTATGGGTCACACCAACAACTTCTACAAGCTTTGCATGAAGCAGCTTGCGAAGTACTGCGGTAACAGTACTCTGGGTCAGTCCCTCTCCTGCATTTACGATATCAGTTGCCATCATAGGCTCTTCGGACTTCCAAAGGATGTTTAAAACGTCTAATTCTCTAGGATTCATCATAATATTCATAGTCCTTTCTGTTTTCTTGCGCTAATTATATGTCATTTTCCGACTAAAGTCAACAGAAACAGGCTTTTTCTCTAGAAAAAACTTATTTTTGAGAAAAAGCCTGCGAAAAATTTTCAGATGTGATTATAGAAAGATGACAATGAAAAAGAGCGTTTTCGAAATTATTTAGGCTTCGCCAACATAAATCCAGTCACCAACCCACTGTTTTGTAGTACAATTTACCAGTCTTTTGTAAACCTTGCCATCAGTTATACGATAAACCCACTCCAAAATTGCTGCCCGGGGCTGAACGGTTGTCTCTGTGGAAGCAGCCTGTGTGGAGATGGTGTTCACAGGTGTTGCTACCAGACAAAGGCTGCAGGTTACAACGCCCAAGGCTGTAATAATGGTTTTGATAACGTTTCTTTTCATGAGAAATCCTCCTTTGAATAATTTTAATAAACTACATAAGATAGTTGTATTATAAATGATAAAAAGTGAAATGTCAATTATAATTCAAAGTATTATATATAAACACTTTTTATAAAAGCTAAAATAATGTTGCGAGGAATTGTTTTGAATTAAAAATTTTAATTGAATAAGGATAAAAATTGCTTTCCGTGTGAGAATATGGTAAAATATATCCTTGAAGTAAGTTTTGGTTTATGAAAGAGAGGCAGTTATGTTAAATAATAAAGTAATTTTGGTCACCGGAGGTACCGGAAGCTTTGGTAAGGCGTTTACCAAATATGTATTGAGTCATTATAATCCTAAGAAGATTATTATTTATTCCAGAGATGAATTTAAGCAGTTTATTATGCAGAATGAATTTAGAGAGCATATGGACAAGCTGCGTTTCTTTATCGGTGATGTTCGTGACAAGGAGCGTTTGACCAGAGCTTTGGAGGGGGTTGACTATGTGGTTCATGCCGCAGCACTTAAGCAGGTGCCGGCTTGTGAGTACAACCCTGCAGAGGCTATTAAGACGAATATTAACGGTGCTCAGAATGTGATAGATGCATCTTTGGATACCGGAGTAAAGAAGGTTGTGGCATTGTCCACGGATAAGGCTGTTAATCCGGTCAATCTTTATGGCGGTACTAAGCTTGTGTCAGACAAGTTGTTCATTGCGGCTAATGCCTATGCAGGAGATAAGGATATTAATTTCTCCATCGTGCGTTATGGCAATGTGGCAGGAAGCCGCGGTTCTGTTATTCCTAAGTTCTATGATATGATTAAGAACGGATGTACAGAGCTTACCGTTACCGACTATCGTATGACTCGTTTCTGGATTAGCCTTCAGGAGGGCGTGGAGCTGGTAATTAAGGCTTTGGAGGAGGCTACCGGAGGTGAGACCTTTATCTCTAAGATTCCTTCTTTTAAGATTACGGATTTGGCAGAGGCTATGCTGCCCGGATGCCAGACTAAGGAAATCGGTATCTATCCCGGTGAGAAGCTTCACGAGATTATGGTTACAGTTGAGGATTCCTATACGACTTATGAGTATGATAAGCATTTTATCGTATATCCTCAGGTAAAATGGAACAGCAAGCAGAAGATTAAAGAGGGCGGCAAGAAGGTAGAGGAAGGATTCTCCTACAGCTCTGACAATAATACAGAGTGGATGAGTGTGGAAGAGATTCGTGAGCGTCTGAAAACCTTGGATTTGGAAAAATAGGATTCCTTTGTGCCGGTGCTTTTTGTTTGAGGAACTGGTAAGAACGGAGAAAAGTATGAGTAATTTAGCAATTTTTGGTGGGGCTCCCGTAAGGGAGACCCCCATTCATTATGGGAAACAATATATTGATCAGACAGATATTGATGCAGTGGCAGAGACTTTGGTAAGTCCTGCGCTTACCGGAGGTCCTAAAGTGACGGAGCTGGAGCGTAAGCTCTGTGAAATTACAGGAGCCAAATATGCAGTGGCTGTCAGCAATGGTACGGCGGCGCTTCATTTGGCTGCAATGGCAGCAGGATTTGGAGAAGGGGATGAGGTGATTGTAAGTTCTATTACTTTTGCGGCATCTTCCAATAGTGTGCTCTATGTAGGTGCAAAGCCTGTTTTTGCTGACATTAAGCATGACACCTATAATATTGACCCGGAATCTGTCCGCAAGCTGATTACACCCCGTACTAAAGGAATTGTGGCAGTGGATTTTACCGGTCAGTCCATAGAGTCTGAGGAAATTCGGGCAATCTGCGAGGAAAACAATTTGGTGTTTATTGAGGATGCGGCTCATGCCATGGGTACGAAATATAACGGTCAGCCGATTGGCAGTATTGCGGATATGACGTGCTTTAGCTTTCATCCGGTAAAGACGGTGACCAGCGGTGAGGGTGGAGCCATTACCACTAATGATGAACAAACCTATAAGAAACTTATGCGTTTGCGCTCACACGGTATCACCCGCAATCAGGATGAGATGGTGAATCCTACCGATGCCAGATGGTACAATGAGCAGGTGGAGCTTGGTTTTAATTATCGTATGACTGATATTCAGGCAGCACTTTTAATCAGCCAGCTTGATAAGTTAGATGCGTTTTCCAAGAGACGTTGGGAGATTGTAGAAAAGTACAATGAGGCTTTCCGGGGCATGCCGGAAATTCAGGTACAGGAGGAAATCCAGCAGTCTGAAACAACCAGGCACTTGTATATTCTGCGTCTGAATTTAGAGAAGCTTACTTGCGACAGGCGACAGTTTTTTGATGCTTTGTGGGCAGAGAATATCTGCTGTCAGGTTCATTACCTGCCGGTTTATTGGCATTCCTATTATGAGAAACTGGGATATGAGAAGGGATTGTGTCCTGAGGCAGAAAGCTATTACAACAGCTCCTTGAGCCTGCCTTTGTATTATGCTTTGACGGATGCGGAGGTAGAGGATGTGGTTAAAGCTGTGAAGAAGGTAGTGGATTACTACCGCAAATAGGTTGCATATATAGGAAGTTGAAGTGTTTATAGATAAGGTCAACGTTGTTGTCGTACTATGTGTGCGACAACAACGTTGACCTTATTTATCTAAAATATGCCACTGACTCTTCCAGCTCACCAGCCATTTCATTCATCTTGTCACAGTTGGTATTAACCATTTGCACTGCCGACATAATCTCGTAAACATTTTCACAAACCTCCTGATTGCTGGCCGCATTCTGTTCGCTGATGGCACTCAGACCCTGTACATTGGCGATGACACGTTCTTTATAATTGGTCAAATGCTCCGTCTTTTCTGCAATGGACTTGATTTCATTCACAGACAAATTGATATTGGAACTAAGTTCCTCATACTTCTGTTGTGCATTGGAAACATTCTCCTGCTCCATCACGATAAGGGAATGAACGGTTTCCACCTGCTGCACCGATTTCATAGACATTTCCGTAATGGTATTGGCCAGATCTTTAATCATTTCTGCACCTGCTGCACTTTGCTCAGATAGATTTCGAATTTCTTCTGCCACCACCGCAAAGCCTCTGCCATAAACACCCACTCGCGCTGCCTCAATAGATGCATTCAGACTCAACAGATTGGTCTGCTCAGAAATGGAAAGGATCAAAGCCACCGCCTGGTCAATCTGTGCAATGGATTCATTAGTACGTTTAATCTGGTCAGCAATATGATTAACTGCTTCCACGGATTTGCAGCTGTTTTCCATGATAAGATTCATGCTGGACTGCGCGGCATCATTGGTATGTAAAATTGTGTCTGAACTTTTGTATAAGTGATCCACATTTCCGGAAATATCATTTACACAATTACCAATCTCCATCATCTGCTCATTAATATCCTGAACATTCTCCGTCATAGACATGGTAGAATCAGACAATTCCTGCATGGCATCATTGATTCGGTTCGCTCTCTCACTACTGCGTTCACTCAAATCCGTAACATCCGAAATGCTGGTTACAAGCCGTTGCACACCTTCTTTAACTTTTTCTATTGTACAGGCCAGATTCTCCTGTGTCAGCTGGGTTTCCTGTAAAAGTCTGCTCATCTCTCTAATGGTACTGGTATGCTCTTCCTGTTTGCGCAAATCACCCTTAGACAATGCATTTACATTACGTCCCACAACAGCAAATGTTTTAATCAGTCCTCTGCTGCACAATACTGTAATCAAAACAAATACTGCTATCAAAATAATGGTAATCAACACAAATGTCTTGATAATAGCGGACTTGGCTCCAACTACATTTTCCTGCAGCTCTGCTGCAAATGCCAAACCGATTACTTCTCCTTCTGTAATTATCGGGAGATAATAGCCACAATAAACCGTGCCATCTATTTCTACATAATTGTCATAAAAACCGTTCTCTGTGTCGATATCCTCCATTGCACGTTCCACTTCTATCTCTCTGATTCGATAGTCATTCTCATTTTTGATAGAAGTAGCGCAAGGCATATCTTCCACGATTATTGCCATTTCAACGCCATTATCCTTTAATCCATCCAAATACTCGTAGTAGTTCTGCGCAGTCATGGCTGTAATCTTATTGTCGCGGCAGTATCCGGCCAAATTATTGGCAACAATGCGCAACGTATTTTCAGAGCTGCTCTCCATATTCCCTTGCACAATATATAGCGAAATAACGCTGAGAATAGAAACCGCTACAATCAAGGGTAACACCGAAAGCATAATTAACATCATATTCAACGGAAGTTTTATTGGATTTTTCATTTTATCTTTCTTTATAGTATTCTTTTTCAAAGACACGCCTCCCTAATTTTACTGGCAAATCAGCGACAGAAACCGATATTGATAATACAATTCTACCATATTCTTTCTTTTTTTGCCCTCATTATTGTTTGTTTCGCAAGAAACTCAACTCTTTTAATAAAAAAGTGAACTTTCTTATCATCCGAAAGGTCCACCACACTCGCTTTGCATATGGCAGATGCCCCTGTTAGTATGGTGAAATAAGTAGAGAGTACTTAACAACTGATTTTCAACAGTTGGGCGCTCCCTTGTATCCGAGTGTTTATGGAATTGGCGGGAATAAACAGACAGCTGCCTTTTTGGAAGGAAAGCTTTTCGCCACCTTCGGTCAGCAGACTGCCTGTGCCTTCCACACAAAGCAATACACGAAATGAAAGCTCATTTGTAGAGCAATCCGGCAGCGGATGGCCGGGCTGAGTGTTAAGTAAAATTCTTTCCACCTGAAAATATTTACAACGGCAGAGAAGTTCAGAGGCACAGCCGGGGTGATATCGTAACACACGCATGGGCTGGCGGGGACTTTCGCTGCTTTTATAGTTCAAAACCTGCAATGCCTTGTCTGTTTGCAAGGGGCGTAAATTACCATATTTATCCTTGCGGTTATAATCGTGCAGGCGATAGGTCAGGTTGGAATTTTCCTGAATCTCGGCGATTACAATGCCTTCGCCGATGGCATGAACTGTTCCGGCTTCAATATAAAAGACATCGTTTTTCTCTACAGGAACCTTTTGCAGGTATTTTTCCACAGTGTTCTGTTCAAGGCTTTTCTGCAAGAGTTCTTTATCCATATTTCTGTTAAAACCATATATCAAATGGGCTCCGGGTGCTGCGTCAAGTACATACCACATTTCTGTTTTCCCCAGTGCACCATTTTCATAGGTTGCAGCATAAGTGTCATTGGGGTGGACCTGTACAGAAAGTTTTTCCTTCGCGTCAATAAGTTTGACCAGTATAGGGAGCGTGGCGGGGGAAGCAAATCCCAGCCTCTGCATTACAGCGCGAGGGTGGCTTCCCAGATATTCCGGATGCTCTGCAAGGACTGCAGACAGCAACTCGCCAAAGTGTATTCCGCTTGCTATAGTGCTTTCTCCATCGGGATGGGTGGAGCACTCCCAGGTTTCCGCCAGTGGAGTCATATCAATTTCCTTGTGGAAGTCTTTGCGCAGTCTGTCGCCGCCCCAGAGATAATCCTTCCCGGCAGGTGCAAGTAAAAAGGGCTTATTTTTCCAGTTCGTATTTGTGCTTGTCATGTACACTAATCTCCTTGCCCAGCTGAACCTCCATAATCTTCAGTTCTGTATCGGCAATAATGGTATGACGGCAACCGGCCTGCATGGTTATGACATCACCGGGTTGTACAGGCTGTTCCATTCCGTCTACAATGGTGCGGCCTTTGCCGGATAGGATGGTCCATGTCTCGTCACGGTGGTCATGACTGTGGTAATTCATACGGTGACCGGGATTTAAGGTTACCTTGATGGTCATGCTGCCTTCTTCTACATCCAGTACGCGGAAGCTTCCCCAGGATTTATCTGCAAACATGACTTGTTGATTGATGGCATCCACAAAGGGTTTGATGTAGCTGGATTGTTCCTTGTCGGAGATTAAGATTCCTTCCGGGCTTGCAGATACCACAACATCCTTAAGACCCATGCAGAGAATGGGCATGTCCAGTTCATTAAGAACATGAACATTTTCACAGGTCTCGTTTAGAATTGCTTTGCCTACAACAGATTCGCTCATTGCCTCTGTCAATGTATTCCAAGTGCCAATGTCCTTCCATTCACCGGGGAATCTAAGAACTTGAATTTGGGATTCCTTTTCCACTACAGCATAGTCAAAACTGATTTTAGTTAAAGTATCATATTTGTTAAATAAATCCTGATAGTCTGTGAAATCAATAAGTTCATGGGCGCGGTTTAAAACGTAGCCCAGCTTATAAGCAAATACACCACCGTTCCAAAGGGCTCCCTTATTGATATATTGCTGTGCAGTAGTAGCATCGGGCTTTTCCTTAAAAGTATCCACCGCACTTGTTTTATCAGCGGTTTTGGGAATGATATAGCCATATTTTTCACTGGGATAGGTAGGCTCAATACCCATGAGTGTCAGGTTGGCAGTGCCCGTGGCTGCCAAGTCGCTGAGCATCTGCAAATGCTCAAAATAGTCATCATTAACAAAAGGGTCTACCGGGCAGACTACCACCGGTTCGTCTGTGCCTACACCCATCACATCATAAAGATAAGTGCTAGCCAGAGCGATGGCGGGAAAGGTGTCCCGACGACAGGGTTCTACGCAGATTCCTACATTCTCACCTAACTGGTTGCGGATAGAGGCAACCTGAGACTTGGAGGTTGCAATGGTGATGCAGGCAGAGGAATCAACCTTTGTAATCTGGCGATGTACACGCTGAACCATGGATTCAAGCTCTCCATCTGCTGTTTTGAACAGTTTGATGAACTGTTTGGAGCGAATGTCATTGGAAAGGGGCCACAGGCGTTTGCCGGAGCCGCCGGATAATAAAATGATATTCATGTAACTTCCTCTTTTCTCAAATCTGAAAATTCTGTTGAAAGAATATGGGTTCCTTTAGCGTTCTGCACGCATGGGATTGTTTAAAAAGTCTTCGTATGCGAGACGGATACCGTCCTCTAACTCGGTCTTGTAGCGCCAGCCCAGCTTCTCCAGCTTGGAGACATCCAAAAGCTTACGGGGAGTGCCATCGGGCTTGTCGGTATCCCAAAGGATTTCGCCCTCATAGCCGATTACCTTGGCGGTAAGCTCCGTCAGTTCGCGGATGCTTAATTCCTTGCCGGTTCCTACATTTACGGTCTCGTTACCGGAATAATTGTTCATCAGGAAGATGCAGGCATCAGCCAGGTCGTCCACATATAGAAATTCCCTCAAAGGCGAGCCGGTTCCCCAACAGGTAACCTGTGCAAGTCCGGCTTCCTTAGCCTCGTGAAATCTGCGAATCAGCGCAGGTAACACATGGCTGTGGGTGGGGTGGTAATTGTCGTTGGGACCGTAAAGATTGGTGGGCATGGCAGAAATAAAGTCCGTGCCATATTGCTTATTCAGGTATTCGCAGTATTTTAGACCGGAAATCTTGGCCAGTGCATAGGCCTCGTTGGTTTTCTCAAGCTCTGAGGTCAGAAGACAGCTCTCCGGCATGGGCTGGGGAGCCATGCGGGGATAAATACAGGAGGAACCCAGGAATAACAGCTTCTTACAGCCGTTTTGCCAGGCGGAGTGAATCACATTCATCTCCAGAGTCATATTGTCATAAAGAAAATCAGCCGGTGCTTCAGCGTTTGCCACAATGCCGCCTACTTTGGCTGCTGCCAGAAAGACATAATCCGGTTTTTCTTCAGCAAAAAAAGCTTCCACATCTGCCTGTCTGCACAGGTTTAATTCGCTATGGCTTTTGGTAATAATGTTGGTATAGCCTGCGGTTTCAAGACCGCGGACGATAGCAGAACCTACCATGCCTCTGTGGCCGGCTACAAAAATTTTAGCGTCCTTGTTCATCATAATAATTTTGCCTCCTGTTTTGCTAATTCTCTGTCATGGGTGGCCATGATGCGGATGAGTTCTTCATAGGAGGTTTTCTGGGGATTCCAGCCCAATATGGTTTTTGCCTTGGCAGGATTGCCCCAAAGGTTGTCCACATCTGTTGGTCTGAACCACGCAGGATTTACACAAATCAGCATCTTGCCGGTGGATGCATCATATCCTTTTTCATCAATGCCTGTGCCTTCCCAACGAATGGTAATGCCGTTTGCAGCAAATGCCCGCTCGGTAAAATCGCGCACGGTATGCTGTTCGCCGGTGGCAATTACAAAATCCTCAGGAGTGTCATGCTGGAGCATGAGCCACATACATTCCACATAATCCTTGGCATAGCCCCAGTCTCTTAAGGAGTCCATATTGCCCAGCTCCAGATGGTCCTGAATCCCTTCTGCAATGCGGCCTGCTGCCAGAGTAATTTTGCGGGTAACAAAATTTTCTCCGCGACGCTCGGACTCGTGATTAAATAAAATGCCATTTACGGCAAACATATTGTATGCTTCTCTGTATTCCTTCACCATCCAGAAGCCGTACTGCTTGGCAATCGCGTAGGGACTATAGGGATGGAAGGGGGTGTTTTCGTTCTGAGGAACCTCTTCTACCTTGCCATAGAGTTCTGAGGTAGATGCCTGATAAATGCGGGTCTTTTGTGCAAGACCTAAGATGCGCACAGCTTCCAAAATGCGGATTACACCCAAGGCATCCACGTCGCCGGAGTATTCCGGAACATCGAAGGATACCTGTACATGGGACTGGGCAGCCAGATTGTAAATTTCATCAGGTTGTACCAGATTGATAATACGAATCAGAGAGGAAGAGTCTGTTAAGTCTCCGTCGTGAAGAGTGATTGCGTGGTCTGCAATCAGATGATTGATGCGGGCGGTGTTGGATATGGAGGCGCGGCGAATGATGCCGTGTACCTCATAGCCTTTTTCCAATAAAAATTCTGCAAGATAAGAACCGTCCTGTCCGGTAATTCCGGTAATTAAAGCTTTTTTCATTCTAAAATGTCCTCCGATTTAGGTGTAAACATATCATATTACATCTTTATTTCACACTATTTTAAATGTTTAAAAACCCCTTTTTAAGGGTATATTTTGATAACTACTAGCATTATATTGACTTTCGTGCTATACTATCCAATTAGTAGGCTTGGTAAATCAGATGAATCGTGCAAAAAGTGTTGCTTTGTGAAGAAAGGGGGCTGTACTATGGATCCTACATTATTTGATGGAACATTGGTTAAATCCAACCGGATTATCTATACGCCCTCGGATTTTGCCAAGGCTAATCTCATTCACTTGCAGGAGGTTGGGGAGCTTGCAGCGCAGAAACCCCACACCAGCAGGCGTAAAAATCTTTCCTCTTATTTGTTTTTTCTGGTGACAGAAGGGGAAGGCAGTTTGGAGTATGGTGGCAGGACTTATCTGCTCAAGCAGGGGGATTGTGTTTTTGTGGACTGCCACACGGATTATGCCCACAGCTGTGCACAGACTCTTTGGAAACTGAAGTGGGTACATTTTTATGGCCCAAATATGAATGGTATTTACAATAAATATGTGGAACGGGGCGGCAGGCCGATATTTACACCGGGTGATTTTGAGCGCTATGAGAGTCTGGTGGACGAGGTCTACAGGATTGCTGCATCGGATGCACATATTAAGGATATGCAGATTTTTGAGAAATTAACGTCTTTGCTCACTTTGTTGATGGAGCAGAGCTGGAATCCCGAAGAAGGTGTGGTTCGTGAGGGAAGTGCCAGGCGCAAGGAATTGGGCAAGAAACAGAATCTACAGGCGCTCAAGGAGTATTTGGATGAAAACTATGCATCAAAGATTACATTAGATATGCTGGCAGAACGTTTTTATATCAATAAATTCTATTTGACCCGTATTTTCAAGGAACAGTTTGGGGAGTCGGTGACAGGGTATCTCTTGCAGGTGCGGATTACCAAGGCGAAGCAGAGTCTTCGGTTTACAGACAAGCCTATTGAAGAAATTGCTCATGAATGTGGAATGCATGATGCCAACTATTTCTCCCGTATGTTCAAGAAGGTGGAGGGAGTTACCCCCGGGGAGTTTCGGCGAATGTGGTAGATGGAAATTAAGGTTTGGCATTGGGGACGGCATTATCGTGGTGTGGGATATAGAGAGGTATGATTTGAAATATGGAAAGACAAACAGATGAGTTAAAAATGAATAACAAGTTTTTTAAGATATGGGACCTTTGTTTTTTTATAATTTTACTCATGGGAGCTGTGGTAGTAACATTTCAACTGTTTTGGAATCAGTGTGAGGCTGCTATGAATGGTACAGGCTTATTTCCTTCGGATATGAAAGCCTATATTCTGGAGATGCAG
>CAYOGM010000002.1:37254-53341 GCA_964403595.1 uncultured Acetatifactor sp.
GGCCTGGATAGTGGTTATAGTTTTCCGTATCCGATTTTGTTCAAATTATCAGCTTTTTTTGATTTGTTTGTAGAGCCGGAGATGGCCATGACCATGGCTACAACGGTGCTTAATGCATTGGCGATAGTTGTGATGAAGCTTGCTTTGAATACACTGGTTTTGGAAAGCCTGACGGAAGGATTAAAGGGACGGAAAGGGCTTGCCGGTTCGATTGTTAGTGTGGTGGCGGTAAGTCTTTTCTTCGTGTCAATGATATTTACTTCTCCTTTGAAGATATATCTGCCGGGAATCACTTACAATTATCTGGGCGTGTTTACGGCAAATCCTTTTCATAATGCAACCTACATGGCAGCGAGACCCTTTGCCATACTGGCATTTTTGTGGTTTGTGAAACTGTTAGACTGTTACGAGCAGGCAGGTGTTGGAAAACAAGATGTGACAGGCATGTCAGATAATGGCCGCAAAATCTGGGTGGATTATTTGTTGTTTTCACTGTTTTTGCTGTTGTCAACAATGGCAAAGCCCAGTTTTACCATTGTATTGGTGGGAGCTGCAGGGTTGATTATGGTTTACCGGATGCTTCGCTCTAAGTTTCAGAATTTCAAGCCTACCGTTCTTCTGGGTCTGACCTTTATCCCGACTTTTATTGATTTGTTGTATCAGTTTAAGGGGGTGTTTGTGCCTGATGAAGGAGTGGAAGGAGGAATTGGTTTCTGCTTCGGAGATATCTGGAGTTTGTATTGTGGAAATATACCAATTGCAATAGGATTGGCGGTAGGGTTCCCGATTCTGGTGCTTATCCTGAATTTCAAAGAGATAAAAACAAACACCCTGTATCGCTTCTCGTGGCAGATTTATCTCATGGGCTTTGCCATGGCATTTCTCATCTACGAAAAAGGATTCAGGGCGCCGGATTTTAATTTTTCATGGGGATACATGTATGGCATCTTCTTCGCCTTTGTGGGGGCGGTTGTAGTGCTTCTGCGCGCCACTGCCAAGAGACAAAGGCCTTTGCTTCTCATCCTGCAATGGGCTGCTTTTGGTCTGCATCTTCTGTGTGGTCTGTATTATTTTTACGGCTTCTATGTTGGGCGAATGTATTACTGATATCCGCAAGGCCTTTGGCTGCATAAGGAAGCAGTAAGAGTCCATAGAGGAAAATATAGCGGGCATTGGCTTCCCATATCATGTGGAACAGAAAACCTCCGAATACACTTATCATCCCGGTCCATATAAAGAGCCTGTGAGGTTGGCGTTTCAGTGCCATGATAAGAACTCCTGCAAAGCATCCGAGATACAGGATGCTTTGATAAATATTACAAAATTCGATATATGCTTTTGCGAATTTACCGGTGTAAAATTCCTCGGCAACCGGGTGTCTGGAGCCCAATGTGGCAAGGGTGGCCTGGCGGCTTGCATAGGTGCCGTCGGTCCATTGGGAGAGGAATTTGTTAAAATAAAAGGATACAGCATAGCCGGGATTGGCTTTGAAATAGGCCTGTCTCTCGGCAATGGCTTCTTTGCTCAATTCTACAGTTCGCTCTGTATCCATTCCGGATTCCTGATAGGTATTAAAGTTAAACCCATTGTACCAGCCGTTTGCCCGAGAGGATTCCTGCATACCCATGGCGAAGTAGGACATGGCGGGTACTCCGGTGCGGAGAGTGCTGTCGGCACGGAGTTCGTAGCATTTCTGGGTAATGGGTAAAACGGTAAGGGATAGTGTAATGCAAAGCGCACAGTATACCAAGAGGGATTTTCTGCCGCGTGCGCAACTTTCCAAAAGTACAACCAGTATCACGGCGATAATGCAGACGAGTGAATTTTTGCGAAGCATAACTGCCAGCGTGAGTCCTAAGAGACTAATTGTGGCTTGCAGTATATACCATCTGGCAGAGAAAATGCAGGGAGTGGTATTGTCTGCAGGAATGTTTTTTAAAAGCTTCAACAGATAGTACAGGCCAACCGACAGGGCGGCAAAGGAAGGAATTTCACCGTATACAAAGGAACTGTACATAATCATGGGAAGGCTTGCACCGGCTAAGGTCAAATAAATACAATCCGCCTTGTCATTTTCCCAGAGAAGATGTACGGTTTTGTATTGAAAGAAAACGATGATACAGGTCAATACTACATATAAGCATTTAATGAAGTGATAGGGTTCCAGGCTGATTGGAACAAAATTCCACAGGCGAATAAGCAGTTCAAAGAAAGCCATTAACCCTACTTGCTGTGGATAATAGGACAGATAGGAGTCCGTTGGGTGGATGACCGAGGTGTCTCCGGCAGCGAGACCTTGGGCTGCGGAATAAACAGACCATGCATCAGCGGCGGGAGCGGTCCGGCCAAAGAGAATTAGCAGAGCTCCCAGTAAGAGTATCCAGCCCATGGTCAGACCCGGAAGAATTTTCTTGCATTGTGCAGGCTGTTTGCAGGCAAGCTTGCAACAGAAAAAGATTGCACTGACAAATATCAATATGCCCAAAAGATGAAACAGAGGGTTGTCTGCCCGAGTCAGTACCTGCTGGGAAGTCATATCATCGGCATAACAAGTAAAGAGAAATCCCGTTGTAAATAAGAGCCCTGTAAAGACCAAAGATAATATCATTATAAAATTGCAGGACAGGCGATACATTGCCTGAAATAAGGATTTCACCATTTTCACCTCAATAAAAATCAAATTTATGACATTATAACACAGATTAAATGATAAAAATAGTGGCTGTAACAGAATAATCGTGCTAAAATAGTGGTAATGCATGAAATGAATGGAGATTAGTGTGAAAAAATTTCACACAGAAATTTGTGCTTGCGCCCAAATTTCCGGGTTGTTCCAAGAATGGAGATTATTATGGATAAAATTGCAGTATTGATACCCTGCTATAACGAAGAAAAGACGATTGCCAAGGTGGTGTCGGATGTAAAAATTGCACTGCCTGAGGCGGTAATTTATGTATATAACAACAATTCTACGGACAAGACTGTGGAGCTTGCGGCTAAAGCCGGTGCCATTGTGCGTAATGAGTACAAGCAGGGCAAGGGCAATGTCATGCGAAGGATGTTTCGGGAGATTGATGCAGAGTGTTATCTGATGATTGACGGTGATGACACCTATCCCTTGGACTGTGCGCGGGAGATGGTCAATCTGGTGCTGGAGAAAAATGCAGATATGGTAGTGGGAGACAGGCTCTCTTCCACGTATTTTGTGGAGAATAAGCGTCCCTTCCACAATTTTGGTAACAGCCTTATGCGTGCGGGAATCAACAGTCTTTTTCGTTCTGATATCAAGGATATTATGACCGGTTACAGAGCCTTCAGCTATGAATTTATTAAGACCTTTCCGGTATTTTCCAAGGGATTTGAAATCGAGACAGAGATGACCATTCATGCGGTGAATTACAATATGCAGGTGGAAAATGTGGTGGTGGAATATCGCGACAGACCGGAGGGAAGTGTATCCAAATTAAATACCTACAGTGACGGTGCTAAGGTTATTTTTAAGATGCTTCAACTCTACAAAAATTATAAGCCGTTCCGGTTTTTTGGGTTGTTAGCGCTTATACTGGCGCTGGTGGCGATAGTTGTGTTTATTCCGGTGGGACTGGCATATCTGGAGACAGGGCTGGTGCTTCGCTTCCCTACATTGATTGTATGTGGATTTGTCGTGCTTACAGGGATTTTGTCTCTGTTTGCAGGTATGATATTGGAAGGTATGGCGGCCAAAGACAGAAGAGATTTTGAATATCGCCTGAAGCGGGTTCATAATGACAAGAAGGCTAAGCAGAATGATTAAAAAGTATTTTGAGAAAAGAGTTTTTGTAATATTCGCTCTGATGGGTATGGTGTTTGGTTTCTTTCAGCTGACCGGATGGGAGCTTGCCAATAAAGGGAATATTCTTTGGACAGGGGCGTATGTGGCGCGCCTCAGTTTTGGGTGTTTGCTTGTAGGAGTGCTTGCTGGTATTGTGAGCTGTGTTTTGCGGGGGAGTCTTGCGAAGAAGATTTCGTTTACGGAACAGCAGGGTGTGGTAGCTGCAAAGGCCGAAGGCGGGAAAAGTATATGGTCTTACAAGGGCCTGCTATGGCTGGTGTCTTTCGGGTTGACAGTGTTGTGCTGGCTGCCTTGTTATCTGGCATACTATCCCGGTATTTGCGCCTATGATACCACTATTCAGCTGGGACAGGTGGAAGGTGGTGCTTACAATGACCATCATCCTATTGCTCATACCCTGCTTTTAGATGGTTTTCTGGCATTTGGCGAAAAGGTCTTTGGGGATGTGAATACCGGCCTTGCGTTATTGGTATTGTTTCAGATGCTTGCTCTGGCAGCAGTCTTTGCGTGGGGGATTACGTTGCTTGCAGGCAGGGGAATCCGTAAATGGGTTTTGGTGTGCATGCAAATCGTTACCATGATATACCCTTTCCATATGTATATGAGTGTCAGTGTGTGTAAGGATGTTTTATTTACTGTTTTTTTCTTGTTGCAGATGCTGGCGTTATATGAGATGATAAGACGGAGAAAGACAGGACTTGACGGTTATGATGTGCTTTTTGCTGTCGGCTCTGTGGGGATGCAGCTTTATCGCAACAATGGCAGATATGCCATGCTGGTGCTTATGGCTGTGCTTGTCTTGGCGGTGATTGGCGGTAAGGGTGCCAGAAAATTTTGGTGCAAGGCAGCTGTTAACTGTGCTTTGAGCCTGATTGTGGGAAGTCTGTGCATCTCGGGGCTGTTTCGGGTTACCGGAGCAGAACAGGGAGACAGAAGAGAGATGCTGAGCATGCCCATACAGCAGCTTGCCAGATGTATGATATATCATGGCGGAGTGGGAGTGCTGGCGGAGGATGATGACTCCATGGATGCAGAGTCCAAGGCTTTAATCAATGATTTTCTTTTGAATGAAAGCTACAAGGAATACAGACCGGATATCGCTGACCCTGTTAAACGTCATACAAATACCTATGTGGTGAGATATCGTGCGGAAGATTTTGTGCGAACATATCTGAGGCTTCTGGGAGATTATCCGGGAGATTTTATCAATGCTGCTTTGGCAGTGAATGCAGGATATTTATATATAGGGGATGAAAGTCATGCCTATATCAATGCGAACGGCAGGGATACCGGGCTTGGCTATGTGCAGACCCGCTTTTTGACAGAGGAGCTCAATTCCCAGGGGATTTATCAGGCTTCCAAATGGGAAAGTCTCTATGATATAATGGAGAAATGGGCAGATGCCAATACTTATTTAAAGCTTCCGGTACTGAAATATTTGTTTGTGCCGGGGATGTTTTTGTGGTTCTATCTGTTGCTGGCAGGGTATCTTGTGGCGAACAGAAAATACGACAGATGTGTACCTCTTGCACTGGTTCTGGGCTATTATGCGACTTTGATTCTTGGCCCTACTGTGCAGCTTAGATATATATATCCGCTGATGATTGCATTGCCTTTTGCAGCACTTATGGCAATGTGCAGAGGTGGGAGTAAGGAAATGAAGAATGAGTAGTCAGAACATGAATGACAAATTAATAATTGGCGGTGGATTGTATGGGCTCTATGCGGCACTTTATTGTGGACGCAAGGGACAAAAGGTTACGCTTCTTGAGATAGAGCCGGCGCCTTTTACCCGCGCTACCTATATTAATCAGGCCAGAGTTCATATGGGATATCACTATCCTCGCTCATTGTCCACGGCTATGAAGTCGGCGGGCTATTTTAAGCGTTTTGTGGATGATTATGGGTTTTGTATTCATGACAAATTCAAGCAGGTCTATGCTACCTCCAGTCATTTTTCGTGGACGGATGCGGAGGAGTTTCGTAAGTTTTGTAAGAGTGCTGATATTCCCTGTATGGATTTGCCGGTGGAGCAGTATTTCCAGACAGGCTTGTGCGATGGTGCTTTTTTGACTGAGGAATATACCTATGATGCACATATTCTCAGGGATTATCTGATGAAGGAACTGGAGACTCTGCCTAATGTGGATTTGCAGTTTAGTCGGGAGATTCAGCGGATTGTAAAACAGAGTGACGGTTATGAGATTTATGCGCTCCATGAAGGGAAAGAGGAGATTTATTCTGCGCCTTTTGTACTGAATGCAACCTATGCTTCTGTCAATCAGGTGCTTCGCAGAGTGGAGGGCGTGGAAACTCAGGATTTTGGATTAAAATACGAGCTTTGTGAGATTATTTTGTGCAATGTGGATGAGAGGCTTAAGGATATTGGACTGACTGTGATGGATGGTCCCTTTTTCTCTATTATGCCCTTTGGTAAGACAGGGTATCACTCGTTGACATCAGTTACCTTTACACCTCACAAGACAAGTTATGATGCTATACCGCAGTTTGAGTGTGTGAAGAACGGTATTTGTAATGAAATGTGGCTGGGTAATTGTAACGAGTGCGCTTACAAGCCGGAGAGTGCCTGGGAGTATATGTCAGCGCTTGCCCGCAAATATATGCGGGAGGATTACGGATTTACTTACGAGAAGTCATTGTTTTCCATGAAGCCCATTCTCAAAGCTTCAGAGATTGACGATTCCCGACCTACGGTGATTAAGCGTCTGGAGCCGGAGGAGGCAGGAGGACCGGTGTTTATCAGTGTGCTTTCCGGTAAGATTAATACAGTATATGATTTGGATGAGTTTTTGAACTAACGGAGGTTTGGATATAAATGGAACAGACAGGCAAGGAGAAAAATTTTGTATCCTGCGTGGTTTATCTGCATAATGACGGAGCTGCAGTAAAGGATTTTATGCGCAGTATCTGTGATGTGATGAATACCAATTTTGAGAAATTTGAGATTGTGTGTGTCAATGATGGTTGTACGGATGATACCGTGGAACAGCTCAATGCATTTTTGGAGGAGGGGCAGCATGCCCGCTCTGTAAGTCTGATTAACTTAAGCTTTTATCAGGGAGTGGAGACTGCCATGAATGCCGGAAGTGATCTGGCGGTGGGAGATTTTTTGTTTGAATTTGACCAGTGTAACATGGATTTTGACGAGGAGCTTATCATGCAGGTGTATCGTCGTGCATTGGAGGGATATGATGTGGTATCGGCATCCCCCAAGCGAGGCGTGGCATTGACTTCAAAAGTATTCTATGGACTGTACAACTGGAGCACGAGAAACAGATACAGGCTTCGTCAGGAGCGTTTTCGTATTGTATCCAGACGTGCTATTAATAGGGTGAATCAGATGAACATTTATGTGCCTTATCGTAAGGCAATGTATATGAATTGTGGTTTGAAGACGGATACCATTGTGTATGATAACAAAAATACCGGACATAGAAATCGCAATCGCGAGGAGCGGGGCAACAGAAGCGGGCTGGCAGTGGATACCCTTGTGATTTTTACAGATGTGCTGGAGAAATTCTCCATGCTGGTAAGTGTGGTGCTTTTTGGTTTCCTGCTGGTTATGTTTGGCTGGATTGTTTATTCCATATTCAGTGAGGTTCGCCCGGTAGAAGGCTGGCTGTCGCTTATGGCGCTGATGAGCTTTGGATTTTTTATGTTGTCGGTGCTGATGACCTTGATTTTCAAGTATTTGTCCATTATTTTGAATATGAGTTTTAAGAGACAGCGCTATGTAATAGAAGGAGTGGAGAAACTGACCAAATGATGTTGACAATTATTTTTCCGGTATTAAATGAAAAACTTCGATTGGAGAGCGGAATCACCCGTACGGTGGAGTATTTGCAAAAGATTAACTACAGCAATTATGAGATTATCATTGTGGACAATGGCTCTGAAGATGAGACTCCTCAGATTGCCAAGAAGCTTTGTGAGAAATATCCTACGGTGCAGTATGAGCGTATTAATGTGCGCGGTGTGGGTGCTGCATTCCGCAGAGGCGTGAAACTGAGCCACGGTGATGTGGTGGGCTATATGGATATTGATTTGTCCACCAATATCAAGCATTTGGGAGAGGCTATTCATCTCTTTGAGACTGTGCCCGAAGTGGAATATATCAACGGAAGCCGATTTGCCAAGGAGTCTGATACGCAGGGGCGTAAGTGGTATCGCAAGATTACTTCTCAGGGACTTTTGATTCTGTTGAAGTTATTCCTGCGAATGAAATCTACCGATGCAATCTGCGGATTTACCTTTGTGCGCCGCAAGACAGCAATCGATTTGATTAAGGGCTGTAGCAAGGACAATGGATGGTTTTACATGATTGAGTTCCTTCTGCGTGCTGAGAAGCGTGGAGTCGTGATTATGGATTACCCTGTGGAATGGCAGGAGGACTACAATACCACCGTTAAGGTGTTCAAGACTATTTGCAATTATCTGGTGCAGATTGCAAGACTGTTTAATGAGTTTTATATTAAGAAGAATATCTAGGAGTGTATCATGGCTGAACATATCAAAAGAATAGATTTAACCAGAAATTATGAAAATCATGCCAAGGAATATTTAGAGGCAATCGAAGCAGTTTGCAAGGAAACTGCCTTCTCCGGCGGTAAGTATGCAGATCAGTTCGATGAGGAATTTGCAAAATATGTAGGCAGCAAGTATGCCTGCGGTGTAAATAACGGAACCTCCGCTTTGCATCTGGCGATGCTTGCCTTGGGCGTGGGCCCCGGGGATGAGGTGATTGTGCCTGCCAATACTTATATTGCAACGGCATGGGGCGTAAGCTACACTGGCGCCACTCCTGTGTTTGCAGATTGCACAGCGGATACATGGGAGCTGGACCCTGCATCCGTGGAGGCGAAGATTACGGATAAGACGAAGGGAATCATCGGTGTGCATCTTTATGGACAGCCTTTTGATTATGCGGCTATCAGGTCTATTGCTGACAAGTATGGACTCTTTGTGGTGGAGGATTGTGCGCAGTCCCATGGAGCTAAGTTTGAGGGAAGAAATGTAGGTACATTGGGAGAGCTTGCATGCTTTAGCTTTTATCCCGGCAAAAATCTTTATGCTTTTGGTGAGGGTGGCAGCGTGACCTGCGACAACGAAGAATATCTCAAGCACATGACCAGATTGAAGAATCAGGGATGTGATGTGCGCTATTATCATGATGAAATTGGTTATAACTATCGTTTGGAGGGTTTGCAGGGAGCGGTACTTTCTGTTAGTCTGAAGTACCTGCCGGAGTGGACGACCCGTAGACAGGAGATTGGTAAGCGTTATATTGCAGAGATTAAGAATCCTTTGATTACCATGCAGGCCCATCCTGAGAATACAGAGTCTGTATTCCATCTCTTTGTCGTTACGGTGCCTGATCATGATGACTTTGTTAATTATATGGCGGAGAATAATGTGGAATGTAATATGCATTATCCTGTGCCCTGTCATTTGCAGAAGGCCTATGCACATTTAGGTTACAAGGAGGGCGACTGTCCCAATGCAGAGTACCTTGCGTCCCATTGCGTGACATTACCTTTGTTCCCGGAGATGAGAGAGGATGAGATTGTAAGAGTGATTGAACTCTGTAATGCATATGAAAAATAGAACTTTAGGTGTATGTAACAGGAACAATTGAGGTAGAGTGAGAATGACCGGAACATATCAGGATGAAAAGGCGGGGATTTACCTGCGTCTGATGACCCATGAGGATACGGATTTGATTGTGGCATGGAGAAATTCAGATGCGGTCCGCAGAAATTTTATCTATCAGGAGCTTTTTACCAGAGAAGGGCATGAGAACTGGATACGCACTCAGGTGGATACCGGGCGGGTGGTGCAGACCATCATCTGCGATATTGCTACGGATAAGCCTTTGGGGAGTGTGTATATTAGGGATATCGACAGACAGCACAATAAGGCTGAGTATGGTATTTTTATCGGCGAGGCTGATGCAAGAGGCCGTGGTGTGGGTACGGCAGCTGCGAAGCTGATGCTTCGGTTCTGCTTTGAGGAGGTAGGACTTCATAGAGTGTACCTGAGGGCTTTTGCAGAGAATATGCAGGCTATCGGCAGCTATGAGAAGGCCGGTTTTGTGAGAGAGGGACTTTTAAAGGATGATGTCTGTATAGACGGTGAATATCGTGATATAGTTTGGATGGCTGCAGTCGCCGGATGATTGCAGCAGGAAAGGTTGCCGGAATGAAAACAGTGAGTTTTGTCATTCCCTGCTACCGCTCGGAGAAGACTCTGGAGCATGTAGTGGCGGAAATTAAAAATAAAATGAAACAGCTTGCAAATTACAGCTACGAGATTATTCTTGTAAATGACTGTTCTCCTGACGGAACGCTGGCAGTGATTCGCAGATTGTGCGAGCGTCATAAGGAAGTGCGGGGACTTGATTTTGCACGCAACTTTGGACAGCATTCCGCTTTGATGGCAGGACTTCGTGAGTCAAGTGGAGATTATGTGGTGTGTCTGGATGATGACGGACAGACCCCGGCAGATGAGGTGGACAAGCTTCTTACCAAGCTGGATGAGGGTTATGACGCGGTTTATGCCAAGTATGAGCACAAGAAGCATTCTCCGTTCCGCAACATGGGTAGCAAAATGAATGAGCTTATGACCCGTATGATGCTGGAGAAACCCAAGGAGTTGTATGTGTCCAGCTATTTTGCGGTGCGCAGATTTGTGGTAAACGATATGATTCGTTATGAGAATTCTTATCCCTATGTTATTGGCTTGGTGCTTCGAACCACCAAGAACATTACCAATGTGGTAGTTAATCACAGGGAGCGTGAGGAAGGCAATTCCGGCTATACCATGAAAAAGCTTTTAGGTCTGTGGTTTAACGGGTTTACGGCATTTTCTGTAAAGCCCTTAAGGATTGCAACGATTATTGGCGGTGCAAGTGCTTGTATGGGCTTTGCCTACGGTATTTATACTATTATTAAGAAGCTGGTGAATCCGGCGGTGCCGTTGGGCTTTAGTTCAACCATGGCCGCTATTGTATTTTTTGGTGGAATGATTATGATTATGCTGGGCCTGATTGGCGAGTATATTGGAAGAATTTATATTAGTATGAACAATTCTCCTCAGTATGTAATCCGGGAGAAAATTAATTGTGAGGAACTCAGATGAACAAATTCCTAGAATGGTGGAAACAGGATAAACGATATATTCTTTTGATAAAAGCGCTGCTCATGGCGCTTTTGCCTGTTATGTGCTGTGTTGTGACCACGGCGGTGGAAGGGGCAACAATCGGTCAGGTTTATTTGCCCTCATCCGAGTGGAATGATGAGCTTTTTTATTACAAGCAGGTGGAAAGTATTGTGGAATTCGGTTATCCTCAGGGGTATTACGGATTTAACGAAAGCCATGGTTTGAAGCTGTCCTTTGCAGCGTGGAGCCCGGTGCTTGTGTTGCCTTGGATTGTCTGGGGGCTTTTGTTTGGTTGGAATATGATGTCTCCGGTCGTCTGCAATATTTTGCTGATGACGGTGGCCATGGTTTTGTTTGTATGGCTGGTGAAGCCTACTTGGAAACAATTGGGAATATTGACCTTACTCTTTTGTTTATATACTCCTTTTGTGCGATATATGTTGTCCGGTATGCCGGAGATTATCTGTATCAGCCATCTGATTGTATTTTATGGATTGGCAATTAATTATCAAAAGATGCCTCGCGGAGGTAAAATAGCAGGTCTGTTTGCAATATCCGGTCTGTTGACGCTGATGCGGCCTTATATGTTATTGTTTTTGTTGTTGCCTGCCTTTTACTGGGTGAGAGACAGTCGCAAAAAGGGGCGTATGTGGGTAGGAGTTGCAGGCTCCGGTGCAGTGACGGGAGTTGTGCTGGTTTGCTATTTCCTGATTAAGCATTATTTTGGGGCAGAATATTTTCATCCGTTATTTTTTACAGACTGGATTACTACCTTTTTTGATGAAGGCTTTGGAAGAGGTGTGGAGAATTTCTTTGGCACTCTCTATTGGAAGGGAAAGGATTTCTATGCTCATACGGTACAGGGACTTCGCACCGGTCTGGCATCGGGAGCATTTTTTGCAGGTTATATGGTGACTTGCGGTGTGCTTTTGTGGCAGAGCGTGGTGGACTATGGCAAGCTCCGCCGAATTAAGAAGAATGCCGCTGAGACGGATGTTCAGGACGCGAAGAAAGATCAGTCTGTCGAGAAGAAGACATTGGATGTAGAGGCGATTCGGGCGCAGTTTATTGCAGAAGCACATCTGGCGTTTTCTTTTGTGGGTATGTTTTTTGCACTGCTTCTGATGTACAAGCTGACGGAGGGCAGCAAACATCTGTTGACCTTTATGGCAGTAGGCGTGTTTGTTGTCAGCATGATGGATACGAAATTTTACAAAAAAGCGGTGCTTCTGGGAGCGACCTTTGCTTTTCTTTATACTTATCGTGCGGTGGACCCCTACGATTATCAGATACCCTATGTGACAGAGGAAAGACAGGCTCAGGTGGAGGACTGGCAGGTTCGCTTTGAGGATGCATTGGAGCTTACCGAAGAAAATGTGCCCAACTATGACAATGCTGTCATGTGGGTATTTAATGAACAAAGTGCAGCAGGAGAGACCATGAAGTGGCAGCTTTTCTATGCGTTACCGGAGGGCTTCGGCATCAGCTGCTGTCAGAAGGATTATGTACTTTCTAATTTTGATACCTTGCAGTGTAGATACTTTGCAGTCCAGTCCGGTGCGGAAGTGGATGCAAGGTGCAAGGAAGCCGGATATATGGAGTTGTCAAGAGATGAGGATATGGTGTTGTACAGCAGATATTAAAAAAGGGGATCGTATGTCGCAGTTGGTGTGTTGATTCCAGGCTATGTAACGCCGGTGATTTGGGGAATATTTTAACAATAAGGGCAACGAGGTTATCACGCTGAGTGCGCGACAACCTCGTTGCCCTTATTGCGTATTGAGAAAGCTTTATCAAGTAATGGTTATTGACAAATGTTGACAATGGCGCTACTATCTCAAATGATGGCTTTGGATAATAATCAAACGAAGTTGCCAACACAAACAATGCAGAATTACTACAGAGGGAGATAAGAAGGAAACATGAGAAAAGCAACAAAAATCATTTTACAGCGAATTCTCTGCTTTGTCCTGATTGCATCGCTGGTCTCACAGAATGGCATGCAGACGGTGAGCGCACGGACAAACAGACCGAGTGGAAATAATCCGGGAATCGGGAGAGACAAAGAGGAGGGGCAGAAAGACTCATCTGATACGGAAGCTGATGATAACGATACTGGTGAAAATGCCGGCAGTGCCGGTGACGAACCTACCGGCCAGCCGGAGATTATCAGTGAAATAGAAGGACGCAGGGGAGCCTTTTCCAAGGAATATCTGCGCAGTGACAATAGCCGTACTGTGGTGGTATATCCCCAGCAGGTACACTATGAGACGGAGGAGGGAGTCCTTGCGGAGATTGACAACTCCCTTACCCGGACGGAGGAAGGCTACGAAAACGGAAGCAACAGCTATGAGCTTCTGATTACGGATAACGAGGAAAGCCAGGGTGAGGTCATCTACCGGGAACAGGATTATGAAATCTCCTGGCAGATGGTTGAGCTGTTGGATGCAGGAACCACAGATGGAGCAGATGCAGGAACCGGAGATGGTGCGGATGTAACAGATGTGTCAGGTGGCGATGCAACAGATAGCGATGGAGCCGCCCTGTCTGAAACTACGGTATTGGATGGTGAAGATACGGAATCCGATGCATCCGTTTCCGCGGCAGTTTCTGCCTGGAAGAACAAGCATGGCTGGAATAAACCCGGCAAGGATGATCGGGAGAACCAGAAAGGCAGACAGAAAATCCACCGTCCCCAGTTGGAGACAGAAGTAACCGACTTAGAGGAACAGGAGCCGGAGCTGCCGGAGGATGAGGGCATCCATCAGGTACCTCAGTCCAAGGTGACTTTGGAGGGCTATTCAGACGGAGTCAGTGTGGAGTATGAGCCTGAGGGAGACGGAGTCAAGGAAAATATCATCCTTGAAGATGCAGACGCAGGCAGTGAGTTTGCCTTCTGCCTTCAGACAAAGGGTCTTGTGGCAGAGCTGACAGATGGCAATGAAATTGAATTTTACGATGAGGAAACCGGAGAGCTTGTATATTACTTCCCCGCTCCTTTTATGATAGACAATGAGGGTGAGCTGTCCTACGATGCCGTTTATGAGCTGGTAGAGATGGGCAGTGTGGTGGAGGAAGCATCTGCCCCGGAGGCACTCTACATCAAAATTGTTTTAGATGAGGAGTGGCTTGGCGAGGCTTCCTATCCTGTCATTGTGGATCCGGTACTGAAGCAGTGCCGCACCAAGAACCTTGTGGACTCCGGCTGTGTGGTGAGCAATTCCACCATGCGTACGGATTTGTATGCAGGCAAAAACAATACCGGAACCTTCCGCAGCTATGTGCGATTTGACCTGCCGGAACTACCTGCCCAGAGCGTGGTTACCCAGGCGGTTCTGGATTTGAGTCCGGTGTCGGATGCAGACGAGGACCATTACATAACAGCCAGTCTGGTTACAGAGAACTGGTTCAATACCAATACCTCAAGAGGCGGCAAGAAGCTTGCATGGAACAACCAGCCCGGAATCGGACAGGTTCTGGATTATACCATAAACGGCGGAAGCTTTGACATTACCAAGGCAGTGCGCCAGTGGATGAGCGGAGCTGCGGCCAATTATGGTGTGTCCATCCGTGCCTATGATGAGAATGTAAAAGCCACGGAAAAGCTTGCTCTGCAGTACAGCAAATCTGCCCCTTACCTGAAAATTACCTACCGCAGTGCCGTGGGCCTGGAGTCCTACTGGGGCACCCACAGTACTGGGGCAGGCACGGCAGGCGCAGGCTACATCAACGACTATACCGGAGCCCTTACTGTAGTGACACCTCTTGTGGCCACGGCAGGCAGCCGTTTCCCCATGAACATCAGCCATGTGTACAACTCCAATGCCGATGGGGAGAACAAATGGCATCTAAACTATGAGGAGACCATCAAAATCCCCATCGATACGGTGGATGTGGCAACCTACCCTTATGTCTATACGGACAGTGACGGTACAGAGCATTATTTCAAGAAAAAAGAAGTTACCTATCTGTTAAACGGCAGTGCCAAGACCGTGGAGGTTCCTTCCTCCTCTACGGCTCTTCCCCCTGCCCAGGATGAGGACGGCCTGAAGCTTTACATTGTGCCGGTAACGGACAGTGCCCTGAAGGCCCAGTATCCCTTAAAGCTCATTGACAAGAGCGCCAGCACCGTCAAATATTTTGACACCTTTGGCCGTCTTGCCCTGATTACGGATTCCAATCAGTTTGAAAATGGCAATAATAGAAACACAAAGGAGAAAAACTGTGTTACAATTGGTTTTGAAAGCTATGGAAGTACGCTGGCACTGACGAATTTTGACAATGCCATAAGTGCGGCAAATGCCTTCAAGACCCAGTGTTATAAATCCGGTGTCACGGCCACCCATACGGACTATTTAAATGCCCTGAGTGTTCTGGAGACCCGGATGGATGCCCTGAAACAGGATGCCTACGCAAAGGCGGACTATGCCACCGCCAGACACATTCGCACGGCATTGACAGCTCTTGCGGCTTTAAATGAGGTGGATTCTACACCCAGTAAGGCCACCATCAAGAGTAAGTCAACGGAGATTGTCACGGCGCTGAATTCTGCCCTGACCAGTGCAAAGACCCTGTCGGGCAACAGCAACAAACGGATTAAAACCGTGACGGATTCGGGAAATAAAACTGCCACCATCGGTTACAATGGAAGTGGTTGGATTACGTCTGTTTCTGACCCGGCATATGGAGGAGATAACGCTACACTTCATTATTCAGGGAAGAACCTGACAAGTGTCAGCTTTGCGGATGGTATTTTTACGGATAAAAATGGAAATCCGGCAAATAAGAAATGGGCTTATTTCGGATACATGGGAACCCTTCTGACCTCCCAGCAGGACACGGACGGATATAAGGTAACCTACACCTATGGCGGCAAAGACAACCGTATTGTGAAGGTCTCCGAATCCCATAACAACACTTCGGGTCAGACCTATGGCATTGCCTACAACACCGACAACTCCACCACCTTCCGTTTCAGCGGTGTGGATGATGTCTACGGCAACAATGACGATATTCAGAATATCCATGTTTTTGACGAGCAGGGCAGAGCGGTCTGCATCTACTCCAAGTCCGTAA
>CAYOGM010000003.1:0-31858 GCA_964403595.1 uncultured Acetatifactor sp.
AGAGCACCTGACTCTTAATCAGGGTGTCCAGGGTTCGAGCCCCTGGCGGTCCACTCAAAGACTCTGAGCTTGCTGTTAAAGCGGGTTCGGGGTTTTTTATTATACATGAAAAAGGCGGTCAACTGAAAAAATCAGTCTACTGCCTTAAAATATGTAAATGAAATAATATTGTACTTGACAATGTGGTCGGTAAGTTATAGACTCAAGACAAAGGTCTATGATTTGCCGACCTGTTTTGTTGTAGACGTTAGGTCGCAGGAGGAACAAAATATGTATCAGATGACAGATGCGGAGATGAAGTTTGCGGAATTGATTTGGCAGGAGGCACCCATTGGCTCAGGAGAGCTGGTGAAGAGGTGTTTGAAGGAATTTGAGTGGAAGAAGTCTACTACCTATACCTTCTTGAAGAAGCTGTGTGAACAGGGGATATTCAAGAATGAGAATGCTGTTGTGGAGGCTGTGGTCAGCCGTGAGGACTATTTGCAAAGGCGCGGCGAGGAGTTTGTGGAGCGGGCTTACGGAGGTTCTTTTCCGAAGATGATAGCTGCTTTTATTGAGAGCAGGAGGCTGAGTCGGGCGCAGATAGAAGAGATTGCCAAGATGATTGAGGATTATAAGGAGGAAGGCTGATGGGAGAGGTCATGAACAATATTGATACGATATTCCGTAGTGTTGTGAATTTGAGTCTGGTTGGAAGCTATGTGATTCTTCTGGTGCTTTTGGTGCGTCCGGCATTTTGTAAGGCGCCCAAGTGGTGTTCTTATATTCTTTGGGTGATTGTGTTTGTGAGGTTGGTTTGGCCGGTTTTCCCGGAGGGGCAGTTTAGTCTGATACCGGAACAGCTTTGGAGTCAAGTAGAGGATGTCGAAGCCGCAGACTTAAATTATAAGACAGCACAAGGAGTCGTGGAGACACAGACGGGTCAGGTGTTGCAGAAGTCGCAGGTTTTATCCGACCAATTAGAAGTACAATCTGATATAGAATCGGAGACAACCGGACAAACCGTTCAGTCGAGCAACAGTGGAGAGAATGTGAGCACTGTGTTGCAGTCGGGTGAATCTTTACAGCAGAGTAATTCTTCTCATGGAAAGATGTCCGGGTTTACAAATGTGCTTTCTATTGTATGGCTAGCAGGAATGGTTTTGCTTGCAGGATATCATATCATTTCCTATTGGCGTTTCAAGATAAGAGTTAAAAATGCTGTCTGTACCGAGCCCGGGGTTTATGAGGTAGAAGGGGAGCACTTGTCCTTTGTATTGGGAATTTTTAGGCCGATAATTTATTTGTCAGCAGGGCTGGATGCGGAGAGTCGCAGAGTGGTTTTGTGCCATGAGAGGGTGCATTTGCAGAGGAGAGATTACGTGATGAAGCCACTGGCACTGGGAATTTGCTGTATACATTGGTTTAATCCCTTGGTGTGGCTGGCGTTTTACCTGATGAGTAAGGACTGTGAGATGTCATGCGATGAAAAGGTGGTGTCCTTATTGGGTGAGGAGAGTAAAAAGATTTATTCCTATGCACTTTTGGATGAGGCTACCAAGGGTGAGAGCAAAAACTATCGTCGCAATAGTTTATGTGCAGTGTTGTCCTTTGGTGAGGACAGTGTGAAGACGCGAATTCGTCATGTTTTGAAGTATAAGAAGGCTTCTGTATGGATTGTGGCTTGTACGGTAGTGGTTCTTGTGGTTTTAGTCGTTGGCTTATGCAGAAATCCGGCCCAAATGCCTGCATCAGAGGCAAAGACGAATCAGGAGATTTGGGATGCCTGGGTAGAGGGTGGTCAGTCCATGGTTCCCTGGGCGGAGGACGCTTATGTGGAAAATGGGGAGATTGTCTGTGTTTTCCCGGATAATCAGGTGACCTTTGATGTTGCGACTCAGGCCTTTGGCGGGGAAGCGCAGAAAAAGTATGCCTTTTATTATGAGGAGCCTTATTTTAAGCCTTACAAGGGACAGGAGCTTTCCCGAGAGGAAATGGTAGAGAGTTACAGCAATGCAACAGAGTTATTGGAGGGGTTGGAAAAGCTGTTTCCTGATGGACAATTCCAGTACATAGCAAGGGAAAATGGTCTGGTGCATGTGAATGTGGCTTATCAAAAGGGAAATTATGAAAACACCATCCATTTCTGGAATGTGACTTATAAACATGATACGGAGAATGGTAAGAATGAGCTGGTGGCATTGGAACAGAGTGACGGCTGCTATAGACTCAGTATTATTAATGAAGGGGAGGAGCCTTTTGCGGAGCGTGTTGCCAAGGAATATGGCTGGCAGGCGGCGGATTCCTTGGCGGCTTCCCGAATGACTCCGGAGGCTGCGCTTGATGCCTTTGCATTTGCATATCAGTCGCGAAACGGTAATACCTTGTATCAGCTTGCCTTTGATAAGGAAAATTTCAAGAATTGGAATAAGGTAGTGATTCACGAGGACGGTTATAGCTTTGGGGATTCTTCGCCTTGGGTTTCCCACTATTCCATTGATTATTTGGCGGGCAGCGAGGAGGCAACTATCCGGCTTTATCTGACCAATTTCATTCCCGAGATTTATATTGCAGAGGAAAAGGTAAAGGTGGTAAAGGATGGGGCCCTTTACTGCGTGGATCATGTGAGTTATGTAGAGTATAGCAGTCTGGATACTCGGAATGAGGCAAAACAGATTTATGATTTGGATGCCGCTACACGCTTTAATAATCCTTTTAATTTTGAGGCAACCGGTTTTGCACAGAGTCATACAAAAGCAATTTTTAATCATCTGTTAAACAATACCAACCCGGGCTATTATAATGTTTATACAGACCCTGTGACCGCTGCCAAGGCTTATTTGAATCTGGGCGAGGGAAGCGGCGAGGTGACAGAGGTAAAATATGCAGTAGTTCCTTGGAATCCGGCCAGTAGTGCTTTGGGCGAGGGTTCGATTGTAAATGTACGGTATACCTTTGCCAAGGACGGTTCCACTATAGATATTCCTATGACGTTGGCAGAGGAAAGCATGAATGTATGGGCGTTGTGTTTCACTACAGACTTCAATATTGAGGAAAAAGCTACAGAGAAAATCGGTGGAGCAACACATGAAAATACCAATGTGTTGTGGGCTTCTAATGCCAGAATTGTGTATAGTACCTGTGCACCAAATGGCGACAGTTACCCGGTTTATCAGGTCAGCTCTTATGGTTTATATGAGCTGAATGCGGACGGACTTATTTGTATTTATCCCGGTCATATGCCGGTCTCCACGCAATTGACATACCTTGACGGAAAGCTTTATTTCCCTACAGATTCACAATACTATGACGGTGCGCTGGACTGGATGGAGGACAGTATGTGCGTGATTGACCTTGAGACTGGGGAGATGTCTTATATTCCCTTGGAGGAGTTTGAAGCCCCTTGGGAGAGTGAATAAGAAGCAGCTCAATAAGTTGAATATGGCAGGATAAGGTATTTGTGTTGCCATCTGAGTAAACTGTGTGGTAGAATTAGTTGGAAAATTTGTACCATACAGGGGGGATTTGAATGAAAAGGAAAGCAATGAGATATTTGGCCAAGACGGTTGCTCTGGTACTGGCAGGTGTATTTTGCTTTGGAGAGTTGGAGACCAATGCAGCTAAGGGTGATGCTGTGGTGAACATTCCGGAGAACAGAGCTTTGGGTGAATTTGAGGATTCGCTGGTGCTGAGTACTTATACCACGTATTTCTATACAGATAATGGTTCTTGTAAGTATAGTTATGACGAAGCAGGAGAATTATATTACTCCAAAGAAGAAATGATATATGAGATAGATGGCTGTAAGGTCAAAAAGATTTATGAAATCAGACCATCAGCCACAGAAGCTATTGCTTATTTGTATACATATCGGTATCTGGAGGATAAGACTCTTGGCTATATGGATAAGTATGACCATGGAGTATATGAGTATGGACGGGGCTGGGTCTGGGATAAAGATGGCAGGGAGCAGCTTGATGTACAATATGATACCGAAGGGAATATAAAGTCCGTTGACTGCAGCTATTATGATGAAGAGGGCAGATTGGCCTACGAATTCAGCGATTTGTCCGGCTTGGAGGAGCGCATTATGGACGCATCCCCCATGCGTTCTTATCAGTATAGCGGGGATTATACAGTATATGGATATACGCAAGAGTGGGTGAACGGAGAGAAAAAAGCGTGCTCCCGCAAGGATGAGATGGATGGAAAGGTTTTGCTGGAGGCTGAATATGCAGATGAATTGAATGATATGTACTGGTACTCCTATGACGATGAAGGTAAGTTGCTCTATGAAATTGTTTGCATGCCTCAATGGGATGCAGAATATTACGAAGTGGAACTGACGCATTACCTTTATGACGACCAGGGCAGATGCAAGGAAAGCTATTCTTATCAGGTTGTAGGAGATTTGGTTGTACAGGATACCGGATTGTACAGTGGAGAATACAGATGCTTTGTGGCAATCTTCGGCGACAGGGAATATCCTACAGATATAATGGCCGAGTCAACCGATACGGAGCCTGCGGTTATCTTGTTTGATTTACATACCGGTGAATTTTGGGATATGGATATGGGGGAGAATTAAATGAGTGAACAGGATAATGGTATCAAGCTGGTGGAGGTAAAGACTCCTCAGATTACTTCGGAAATAACTTTTCCCAAACCGATCACTTTTTCTGATCCTGTTACGGGGAAAAGGAGTGAAGACATCTTTGATAAGAAGAATAGTGCCGAATTTCCGGAAAGTAACGAAGAATCCTATTTTATAAATAAAAGTGGGATGAAGGATTTTACGGTACTGGACGAGCAGGTTGACAGGTGGGCAGTTTATAGGACGGCTTCTGAGCCCAAGAAACGGAACTGGATTCCTGTTGTAATTGGTGTGGCGCTGGTTGCAGGGCTGTTAGTCGGGGGTGGCACCATGTTTACGGCATTGCAGTCTGCGGAGAAGGAGCAGTTGTCCGCCTCGGTGATTACTCAAGAGGTGCCGGAAACGATAGAGGAGATAGTAGCCACTGAATCTGTGGAAGTGCCGATAGTGGAGGAAAGTTCGGAGGTAAAGAGTTTTGTGGAGGACACGGAAAATATCGGGTACGGTGTTACCTATGATGCAGAAAGGGCAGAGCAGCGGCTGGACGCTTTGGAAGCGTTGTATGAACAGATGCCTGAAAGGAAAGAATAATGACACCAATTTTTGATACACATGCGCATTATGATGATGAGGCTTTTGATGAGGACAGGGAAGTGCTTCTGTCCTCTCTTGCTGAACAGGGTGTTGCCAAGGTGGTGAATGTGGGTGCCAGCCTGACATCCTGTAAGAAGACTTTGGAATTGATGGACAAGTATGATTTTATGTATGGAGCCATCGGTGTGCATCCCAGCGAGACAGCAGAGCTGGATGAAGAGAATTTTAAGTGGCTGAAGGAGGTCTGTGGCCATGAGAAGTGCGTGGCTTTGGGCGAAATCGGACTGGATTATTATTGGAATGAGCCGGAAGGCTCTATTCAGAAGGAATGGTTTGTGCGCCAAATGGATTTGGCAAGGGAGTTAAAGCTTCCCATGGTGATTCATTCCAGAGATGCTGCTAAGGACACTGTAGATATGATGACAGCGGAGAAGGCCGGCGAAATCGGCGGAGTAATTCATTGTTATTCTTATACGAAAGAAACTGCCAGAGATTTTCTGAATATGGACTTTTATTTTGGAATTGGCGGTGTGCTGACCTTCAACAACGCCAAGAAGCTGAAGGAGGCTGTGGAGTACATTCCTATGGAGCGCATTGTGCTGGAAACGGATTGCCCGTATTTAGCACCGGTTCCATATCGCGGCAAGCGCAACTGCTCTCTGTATATTGCCCATGTAATTGAGGCAATGGCGCAGATAAAGGGGATTTCGGAGGAAGAGGTTCGCAGACAGGCATGGGATAATGCCCATACGTTGTATCGCATGAAACAATAATATGTTAACGAAAGAGGGAGAAACATTGATTTTATGGTGTTTCTCCTTTTTGCTTGGAGTACGGCAATTAAAGGGGTAGGCAAATTAGGTAAAATAAGATAAAATAGGTATAATTAAGTATTTCATTTCAGAGAAGGAGAGGTATGAATATGTTTGTAAAAAATGAAGAATGTAAAGTAACTCCTTGTGAGCCCGGTGTAACCAGAAGGGTGATGGCTTATTCTGACCAGTTGATGATGTGTGAGATTACCTTTGAAAAGGATGCAGAGGGCAATATGCACAAGCATCCTCATGAGCAGATTACTTATATTGCAGAGGGCAGCTTCCTGTTTACCATTGATGGCGAGAGCCAGGTAGTAAATAAGGGCGACAGCGTATTTATGCCTTCCAATTCCGAGCATGGCGTGAAATGCTTGGAGGCAGGTAAGCTGGTGGATGTATTCAATCCCAAGCGTGAGGAGTTTTTGTAAGAGATAAGAGGGGGAGAAAGTAAATGAATGAATTAGAATTAAGACAAAGATATGAGTAGGGAGATTGAGCAATGAAATATATGGTGAAATGTGCCTACTGTGATAAGACATTTGTTGTGGATACCAATACAAAGGATGCCGATTTTATTTGTGAGTCCTGTGGTGGTAAAAACGGCAAGGATAATATTGTGAAGGAAGTTGTACCGCAGAAGCAGGTTGTCTGGCGTTCTTCCAACAGGGCGGAGAACGATGCATGGAATGCAATCAAATCCTTTGATTTGTCCGAACATGAAGGTAAGGAAGGAACAGTGGAGCAGCCAAGAGAGTCGTTTGAGGAGGCTTTTTCCGGTGGAAGTACATCCAATTGGGCATTGTTTTTACATGCGATTCCTTTTATTGTGGTTGGTGTAATATGTTGTATTCTATGGTTTTATCTTAGCATTGTACATTGATTAGTGTTGCGGATGTGCAGAATTATACTACGCGTATAATTTACAGATAAAAAACTACATGGTATAGTGACTATGATGTGGGATTGTAGACTGTGCAGACAAAAGGATTCATAAGTTACATAGATGACAGGGCTGCTTATCTTTTGTGAGACGAGCGGCCTTTTTTTGTGAAGCATATTATGTTTCTGTGCGAAACGGATTATATTGTAGAAAGGATTAGAAAGATGGATAAATTAGAAATCAAGGGAAAAGTAAATACTGCCATCTGCTATGCCAGAGTGGTGGAGGATGAGGCTATCGAGCAGATTCGCAGAATGTGTGACCATGAGTTCACGGAAGGGGCTCAGATTCGTATTATGCCTGATGTTCACTCCGGCAAGGGTTGTACCATCGGTACTACCATGACAGTAAAGGATAAAGCGGTTCCCAACATTGTAGGTGTGGATATTGGCTGTGGCATGCTGACCACCAATATCGGTAAGGGAGAAATTGATTTTGCCAAGCTGGATGAGGCGGCTCATTTTGTTCCCAGCGGAATGAACGTGTGGGAGGGCAGAAAAGAGCGTTTTGACTTGGAGGCTTTGCGTTGCTACAGAGAGCTTCGCAACTCCAAGTGGCTGGAGCGAAGCCTTGGTACTCTGGGTGGCGGTAATCACTTTATTGAGGTGGATGAGGCTACCGACGGCACCAAATATCTGGTGATTCATACCGGTAGCCGTAACCTTGGCAAGCAGGTGGCGGAGATTTATCAGCAACTGGCCATTGACCTGAACAAGGGCAAGGAGACTTATTTTCAGCAGAGAGATGAGATTATCCGTACTTACAAGGAGCAGGGCAGAAGAAGCGAAATTCAGGAGGCCTTGAACAATATCGCATGGGCTAAGAGAGAGGCAACTATTCCAGAGGATTTGTGCCACTTGTATGGCAAGTATTTTGAGGACTATCTTCACGATGTGGAGATTTGTCAGCAGTTTGCCAGAAGAAATCGTGAGCTGATTGCGGAGATTATTTTGGAGAGAACCGGATTGCAGAAGGTAGATGCATTCCATACCATTCATAATTATATCGATACAGATGAAATGATTTTGAGAAAAGGAGCAATTGCTGCTCATAAGGGTGAAAAAGTGCTGATTCCCATTAATATGAGAGATGGAAGCGTGCTGGCAATCGGCAAGGGTAATCCCGAGTGGAACTACTCCGCACCTCATGGCGCAGGTCGTGTCATGTCCCGTACCAAGGCCAAGAATTCCTTGGATATGGAGGAGTATAAGAAAGCAATGGCCGGTGTTTATACCACCTCTGTCAATGAGGCAACCTTGGATGAGGCTCCCATGGCCTACAAACGTCTGGAGGACATTATTGATGTGATTAAGGAGTCCGTGGATGTCATTGATGTGATGAAGCCTATTTATAATTTTAAGGCATCTGATTGATCATGGCAGATGCAGATTGGCGCATAAAATTAACGAATCTGCCGGGGAGACCGCTTTAAGTAAGTATAAATGGAGAATGCTGCGCTGTATACCGTCTATTCGGGGTATTTTGAGACAAAAAATCTGTATATACCCGTGGCGTCATAGTATTACTGACCAAACGTAATTTATACCCTGATTTTACGCCCTGACTTTACTGGGGTGCCCCCTTAAGCCCCTGACTTTCTCTTAGGATGCTTTCGTTTCTCAATATAAATTTATCGAAAATCAATAAAAATATATTGACAAACAAATTCGGCCTGCATATAATGAGTTCTAAGAACAGGAAAATACTGGAAAGTAATTTGGAGGTACACGGAGATGAAGGATGAGGCCAAGAAGAAACTGATTCTAACCAAGGGCACCAAAATTATGTTGGATGTCATGTTTTACATGGGGATTGTAGTGACAATTTCAATACCCTTTACGGTGAAGTGGATTGGACAGTTTTATGAACCGGTAAAGGAGAGCTATGAGGAGACCACGATTATTTATTTTGTACTGGGTGTGGCAGCACTGGTGCTTATTCGGGAACTTAGGAAGATTTTTTGCACGGTGCTGAATGAGGACTGCTTTGTTATGGAGAATGTGGTGAGCCTGCGCAAGATGGGCAATTGGAGCTTCTTCATTGCAGGTATGTCGGTGGTGCGAAGCATTGTGTATGTGACCATTGCTATGGCGGTAGTGGTGCTGGTATTTGTGATTGCAGGATTGTTTTCCAAGGTGCTGGCTATGGTATTTGAAGAGGCGGTTCGCTACAAGGAAGAGAACGACTTGACCATTTAGGTTTATTGTTGGAATGTAAATAGTAGAAAAGTGGAAGTGAGGAATATATGGCGATTGTAGTAAATTTGGACGTGATGATGGCCAAACGGAAGAAGAATCTCACGGAACTGGCAAACGAGGTGGATATTACGCTGGCTAATCTGTCTGTTTTGAAAAATAGCAAGGCCAAGGCGGTGCGGTTTTCTACATTGGAGGCGATTTGTAAGGCTTTGGACTGTCAACCCGGGGACATTTTAGAGTATGTGCCCGACGAGGAAGAATAGGGGGAGATATCATGGATAATCAGAATATGGGTGGCGGACAGGTAAAGCCACAGACAGCAACTACACAGGGGACGATACCCCAGGGAACCTTTACACAGGGAATGGCACCTCAGGCGGCGCCTGTACAGGGTACGGCGGCACCACAGATGCAGCCCATGCCGCCGCAGATGCAGCCGGTTCCGGTGATGCCGCGGGTGAAGCAGGAGACCGCTGAGACGAAACGAATGAAGGAGAATTTTGGATTTTTCGGTCCGGTGACATTTTTGTATGCAGTATTTTATGCGTTCTGTATGTTTCAGAATGGGTCGGGTATCACCTTCCCTTTTTTCGTAGCCGCCAGCCTCTTTTATTTGTGCTTTACGTTATCAAAACTAGAGCTTACCTTGAGAAAAGGAAGTGTTTTTCACATGATAAGCATGATGCTGCTGGCGGTGTCCACCTTCTGTACGGACGATGGGCGCATTATCGCTTTCAATAAAACAGGAATCTTCCTGCTGGCGATGAGTCTTCTTCTGAATCAGTTTTATGATACGAAGAAGTGGAATCTGGGCAAGTATCTGGGAAATATTTTTATTCTTATTTTTGCTGCTATTGGTGAGCTGGGAAGACCTTTTGTAGATGCCGGCAGATATTTTAAACAAGAAAAAAGTAAGAAAAGTAAGACCTTGTGGTATGTTTTTCTGGGAGCAATCATTGCCATTCCTTTGGTGGCCTTTGTAGTAGCAATGTTGTCCGTGGCGGATGCGGTGTTTAGACAGGTGACTGACACTTTGCTTGCAGGTATCAACTTTGACAATGTATTTAATGTCGGGTTCCGCATTGGATTCATGTTTTTTGCTACATATTTATTGATTGCATTTTTGTGTAAGCGGACGTTAAATGAAGAGGTCAAGGATAACCGGAATGGCGAGCCGGTGTTGGCAATTACCATTAACAGTATACTTACATTAATTTATTTGGTATTCTCCGGGATTCAGATTATTTATCTGTTCATGGGCAAGATGGAGCTGCCGGAGGGGTATACCTATGCAATGTATGCACGAGAGGGATTTTTCCAGCTTTTGGTGGTCAGCATCTTGAATCTGATTATTGTGTTGGTGTCAATGAGCTTCTTTAAAGAAAGTAAGATATTGAAGGCTGTACTGACAGTGATGTCACTTTGCACCTTTATTATGATTGCCTCCAGTGCAATGCGTATGATTATTTATATCCGTTTCTACTATATGACATTCCTGCGTATTTTGGTGTTGTGGGCGCTGGCGCTGTTGTTTGTACTGTTTGTGGGTGTGATGTTAAATATTTTCAAAAAGGATTTTCCGCTGTTTCGGTATAGTATGACGGTGGTGACAGTTTTGTACTTGGTGCTGTCATTTAGTCATCCGGATTACATTATTGCCAAGATTAATATTGCAAATGCATCCCAGACCTTGGTGGAAAATGACGAGGCAGACCCTAACTGGCAGCCTGCCAGTGATTTCTTTCTGGCGGAGCAGAGATATCTGGATTTTTCTTATCTTTCGAACTTGAGTGCAGATGCAGCACCAGTGATTATCCCTTATCTGGATCAGCTGGGATATGACTTGAGTGAGTTTTACTTGGAGGATGACGAGCTTGCAGTTAAGAATCGCAATGAGAAAAGAAGAACTCACCGTCAGGACGATTTCGGATATTATTATCTAAGGGAGTTGCAAGAGTCTACGGAGAATTTCGGGCCTCGTACCTATAATGTTTCCAGACATATGGCGCTGAAGCAGATTGAGGAGGCCATTGAGTAGATGTTTATTTTACTTTTGATATTGCTGAGCTTCCTAGTGATGCTGATTGGAGCGGTAGTTGCAATCATTAAGCTACCATCTCGGGTGCGAAGTAGATAGTGCTCTATTGTGTCGCTATTTTTTCAAAAACCTCCACTAAGATGTTCTGTTGAAGTATCTATACAGAATTTTTTCTTCGTTAGATACTTTTTGAGCTGATTTTTATCAAAATAAAATGTATTTCCAAGAAAAAAAGTATCTATAGAGAAAAATTTGCTTTTGAGATTCTTTTAATCATTAAATTTATTATCTTAGGGCGCAATTTTTCTGTATAGATACTTGGGTGCCTAATCAACATCGCAACCTCCACAAGGACGTAAATAAGCGAATGCGACAAAGCTGTTTGTTAGCAAACGGAATTTAATTGTAAGCCTTAAAGAACTCCTGCACTTTGGTCAAATCCTCAAAAATCCAGCGTGTAATAGACGTTATCTCATCATTGGGTGCAATCATGTCGGGTACCATGATGGGTTTCATGCCGGCCCAGTGAGCGGCGCGAATACCATTTAGGGAATCTTCGATGGCAAAGCATTCCTTGGGAGTGGCACCAAGCTCTTTGCAAGCCTTCAAGTAAATATCGGGCTGGGGTTTGGAGTGTTCAATCATATCTCCGGTGACAATCACGGAGAAGTATTCCAGAAGTCCTGTATTCTCCAAATGAGAGAGGACAGACTTTTTGCTGGAAGAGGATGCCAGACCGACAGACCAGTTATTTTCCTTCAAATATTCAAGAATTTCACGGACTCCTTTTTTGATGGGGAGTCCTTTTTCTTTGACATAAGCGTGGAACCATGCGGAGGCTTCCTCTTTGAATTCATCATAGGGGAATTTTTTGCCCATGCGGTCCATAATCAAATCACGAGTGTCCTTGTCATTTAAGCCGATGCATAGGGGGAAAACCTCCTCTACGCCGGTCATTCCATGGTTGGCGGCGATGGCTACCCAGCTGTCCATGCAGAGTTTTTCAGTATCAAAGAGCACACCATCCATATCAAATACAACTGTTTTCATTATAAATACCTCGGAATAATAGATTACATATATTTTCTCATGGCAGCTTCTACCACATGACCTACCAGCACGGAGGTGGTTACGCTTCCTGCGCCGCCGGGTACGGGTGTGATTGCTTCTACAATCTTTTCAGCTTCGTCATAATTTACATCGCCGCAAAGCTTGCCTTCTTCGTTTACATTAATGCCCACATCAATAACAATTTGGCCTTCTCTCAGATAAGAACCGTCTACAACGCCTGCCTTACCTGCTGCAACAATAACAATATCTGCCTCCTTAACAACAGAGGGCATATCCTTGGTGCGGGTGTGGCATACGGTAACGGTTGCATTTTTCTTGAGAAGCATCATGGCAGCAGGCTTGCCTACGACAAGACTTCGGCCTACCACAACAGCTTTTTTGCCGGTACAGTCGATTCCATAGTGGTCAAGAATTTCCATGCAGCCCTGAGGAGTACAGGGAGGGAAGCCTTGCTCCTTGCCTGCAAATACACCTGCCAAAGAGCCATCGGTAATGCCGTCCACATCCTTGGCAAAATCCAGTGCGTTGATAATCTTCTCTTCATTTAAGTGCTTGGGCAGAGGGCGGAACAGCAGCACGCCATGAATATTATCGTTCTCATTTACCTGCTTGATGACTTCCAAAAGGGCTTCTTCAGTTACATCCTGGGGAAGCAGGAACTTTTCGTAAGCTACGCCAAGGGTCTCACACCTCTTGGTGGCACCTCTCTCATAGGAAATATCGTCCTCACGCTCACCCACACGGATAATACCCAAAGTGGGGGTAATGCCTTTTTCGTTTAATTTCGCAACATTTGCTTTGATTTTCTCATTCATGGAAGCGGTAACTTCCTTACCTAATAACTGTTTTGCCATTATAGAATCCTCCGGTTTATTTTGATAATCAAACTATTTGCAATAAAACCATTTATATTTGGTAAATTTACAATCAGACTATTTTAGACGCTCATTTACACTATTGAAAACTGCATCTGCCTTGGCAGAGTAGGTAGCAATCATCTGGTTGGCTTCTGCATTCAGGCTTTCTGCGTATTCACGATTTGCCATGGATTTGGTGTTGATGAACACGTTCAGGGATGCGCCCAGTAAAGCTGCTTTACAGAAGGCTGCTCCGACACCTGCATCGCTCAGGGCGATAATGCTTCCTTTTGCAGCAAATTCCTCGATAATATCAATGGCTTCGCAGCATTTTCTCATGATTTCCATGGGAACAGAGCAAGCGTCCTTCAGTACAATTTCCATCACGCGAGCTTTCTCCGCTTTCTCTTCTTCGGTGTCCTTGGGCATGCCGTAAGCCTTGGAGAGGGGCTCAAATACTTTGGCATCTTCCTCTACCAGACGAAGAAAGTCCTTCTGCAGAGCATCAGCCTTTTCCTTCAATGCAATAATGTCAGCTTCCACGTCGGCATATTTTTTCTTGCCTACGGTAAGGCTTCCTACCATGTTGCCAAGTGCGGTACCCAGTGCACCGACCAGTGCGGATGCACCGCCGCCGCCGGGAACGGGAGCCTTGGTAGCCAGAATATCAACAAAATCTTCACAGGTATATGTAGTAAAATTCATGACAATCCTCCTTGAATATAGGTTCTAAATTATTCTGGTAGTCCACTGGGTCAAATCCCAGATATCTGTAGCCAGTCCTTCATAAAATTCCGGCTCATGGCAAACCATGAGAATGCTTCCCTTGTATGCTTTCAGAGCGCGCTTCAGCTCGTCCTTGGCATCTACATCCAGATGGTTGGTGGGCTCGTCCAGCACCAGTACATTGCTGGGGCGGTTAATCAGTTTGCACAGGCGCACTTTGGCCTGTTCGCCACCACTAAGTACCTTCACACGGCTCTCAATATGTTTGGTAGTCAAACCGCATTTTGCAAGAGCGGTGCGGACCTCATACTGGGTAAATCCGGGGAATTCCTGCCAGATTTCTTCGATACAACTGTTGTCCTTGGAGCCGGACATTTCCTGCTCAAAGTAGCCGAGTTCGATATAGTCGCCGGTTTCTGTGGAGCCGGAAATAGGTTTAATTTGTCCCAACAGGCTCTTCAATAAAGTAGTTTTACCGATACCGTTGGCTCCGATGATGGCGATTTTCTGACCACGCTCCATCAAGAGATTCATAGGGCGGGACAGGGGTTCATCATAGCCGATAACCAAATCCGTAGCTTGAAACAGTACACGTCCGGGAGTGCGGGACTCCTTGAAATTGAATTCGGGCTTGGGTTTCTCTGCTGCAAGCTCGATGACATCCATTTTGTCCAGCTTCTTCTGACGGGACATAGCCATATTACGGGTAGAAACACGTGCCTTGTTGCGGGCTACGAAGTCCTTCAAATCAGCGATTTCCTTCTGCTGCTTGTTGTAGGCGGCTTCCAGCTGTGCCTTCTTCATAGCATAAACCTCTTGGAACTTGTCGTAGTCGCCCACATAGCGGTTCAGCTCCTGATTGTCCATATGGTAAATCAGGTTGATAACGCTGTTCAGGAAAGGAATGTCGTGGCTAATCAGGATAAATGCATTTTCATATTCATTTAAGTAGCGCTTCAGCCATTCAATATGTTCTACATCTAAGTAGTTAGTAGGCTCGTCCAAAAGGAGAATGTCCGGTTTCTCTAATAAAAGCTTACCCAGAAGCACCTTGGTACGCTGGCCGCCGGATAGCTCGGTGACATCTCGCTCCAGACCGATTTCCGTAAGTCCCAGTGCACGACCAACCTCCTCGACCTTGGCATCAATCATATAAAAATCATGCATGGTGAGTAAATCCTGAATGGTGCCCAGCTCCTCCATATAAACCTTCAGTTCTTCGGGAGTAGCATCGCCCATCTTGTCACAGATTTCGTTCATCTGGGCTTCCATTTCGAATAAAAAGTCAAAGGCGGAGGCCAGAACCTGACGGATAGTCATGCCGCTCTCCAGAACGGTATGCTGGTCCAGATAGCCCACGCGCACATGCTTGGCCCACTCAACCTTGCCTTCATCGGGAGTGAGTTTGCCGGTAATGATATTCATAAAAGTGGATTTGCCTTCGCCGTTGGCACCGATAAGTCCGATGTGTTCGCCGGGCAACAGGCGGAAAGATACGTCATTGAAAATGGCGCGGTCACCAAATCCGTGTGTTAAGTGCTCTACATTTAAAATACTCATATTTGTCCTCTTTCTGATATTTTGCAACTGAGAATATTATTCTAAGAATTTGGCCGAATGTCAAGGGGGAGAAACGATTTATATTTAGTTTTGTACAACGATACGAGGTTGCATTCTGAATGGAAAGGGCATAAAATATCATGTAATAAGAAGGTGGAAGGAGAAGGCATCGGAATGAAGCGACTAAAACATAAAGTATGCTTATTGGTAGTTGTTTGCATATTTTTACAGATATTATGTCATACCAATGCTTCTACCACCGATGGAATGTTGTTTTTGCCCGAGAAAAGGATTTGCGGTCAGGTAGAGGTCTCATATAAAACAAAGGTACCTTTTGCAAACGAGCAAGCATATCGCAATGAGCAGGAACAGGCGGAGCAGCTGCTCGGTTACATGAAATATAGTCGCAACAGAAAAGTAAAGCTTTGCGATGTTGTGTTGTTTGCAAAACCATCTCATTCCTTCTATAGTAAGGGATATCTTGTGGCTTCTCAGATATATGGAAGCTTTCAGACAGAACATCTCATTAACCACGTAATAATCAATTATGTTCATCACAAAGACGGTTCCAAAGGCACTACATTACTATAAAACCAGACACGAATTACCTATGTGAAGCATAGGCTTTTTTGCGTGAATTCTAAACGAAAAAATTAGGAGGCATTATAGTAATGATAGCACAAATATTGGCCATTACGATATTTATCGTAATGTTTATTTTGATTGTTTCGGAAAAGATAGAAAGGCATCTGGTGTCTCTGGTGTGCAGTGCTTTGATGCTTACTTTGGTATTTGGTATATGTATGCGCAGCACAAGTGCGATTATGGATGCTCTCAATATTAAAAGTATTTTTACTACTCATTTTTGGTATCAGGGAGGAAATGTAGCCAACGATGCAGTGGAAAATATGGCAGGTATTAATTGGGAAACCATTATGTTTATATCCGGAATGATGATTATGGTGGAAGGAATGGGTAGAGCCGGGTTTTTTAGATGGCTTTGTATTCGGATTGCTAAAGCGGTACATTATAAGACGATTCCTATTTTTATCACTTTTATGATAATGTCTTTTGGACTTGCAATGTTTATTGACAGTATTACGGTGATTTTGTTTTTGGCAGCAGTCACGGTGGAGCTTTCCCGGTTCTTGAAATTTAATCCGATACCGATAATTCTTGCAGAGATTTTTTGCGCGAATCTCGGAGGTTCAGCTACCATGTGCGGAGATCCGCCCAATATTATTATAGGTACTTCCCTTGGCTATACCTTTGGGGATTTTATCAGCAATACGGGCGTGGTGGCATTGATATCCTTGGTGTTTGTGTTGGTATATTTTTATTTATGTTTTCGCAAAGAATTGGCGCAGAAGAGGGGGGGTAATGCAGCGATTTCCTGTCCGGAGCCTGGGGATGCCATAAAAAATAAGAAGGATTTTCTTATAAGTGTATTTATTTTTGGCCTGGCAGTAATACTTCTGGTAACTCATGCACAGACGGGGCTGACGGTGGCAGCAATTGGATTGCTGATAGGTATGCTCACATTGCTGGCATCCGGAAAAGAAGCGGTTTCTATATTGAAAAAGTTGGATTATAAGACTTTGCTATTTTTTGTCGGCCTTTTTGTGGTGGTGGGCGGATTGGAACAGACTGGTGTTTTACATATTATAGCGGGATTGATTGCAAAATTAAGTGGGGATAATGCGCTTTTGATGGTTGCTATTGTGCTGTGGTTTTCCGCAGTTGCCAGTGCCTTTGTGGATAATATACCCTTTGCAGCAACTATGATTCCTATTATAAAAACATTGGCAGAGACATCGGGCATAGATTTGTCTGTGCTTGCATGGGCGTTGGCACTTGGAACTGATATCGGAGGAAGTGCAACACCCATTGGGGCATCTGCAAATGTAGTGGGCATATCGGTAGCTTCTAAAAATGGTTATATGATTGGTTGGGGAAAATATTGTAAATATGTGGCACCGGCAACTATTCTGGTGGTATTTATTTCCATGTTGTGTATTTATGTGAGATACTTTTAGTCCAGAGAGGAGATTAACAGCAGTATGCTTGGGGTGGAGGAGACGGCGAATCTTTTAGAAATCTATATAAAAAAGCGCCAACAATACTTTGAATAAATATAGTATAAATTTATAATATTTATATTTTGTTTATAGGAACTTAATTTGCATAACCCATGGATGTATGTTATATTGATGTCAGATACCGGTATCAAGTATAGAGAATAGGGATTTGGTGAACAATATTTGCCAAATACGTTGTTTTAAATGGGTTTTATGTTAGGAGGAGATTATGAAAAAGTTAGTTGTATGTATGTTGATTGGTGCGATGGTTTTGGGTATTACCGCATGTGGCAGTAAGAATAATCAGGAATCAAGCGTAGCAGAGAGTTCAAGTGCTGTGGAGAGTTCTTCTGCAGTGGAGAGCACTCAGGAGAGCACCGTAGAGTCTTCTGAGGTTGTAGAATCTGAGGTGGCACCTGAGGAGGCAGGCGCATGGAGTGAAGAGATGGCAGGCCTTCGTGAGGCGGTTGTTACCGAGCTTGGCAGTGATTATTGGCCGAACATGGCGATTCCTGCGGAGATTTTGGAGGCAAACTATGGTCTGACTTCTGATATGTATGTAGATTATATGGGAGAGATGCCTATGATGAGTGCTCATGTTGACACTCTGTTGATTGTGAAGGCTGCAGAGGGGCAGGAAGAAGCTGTGGAGCAGGCTTTGCAGGCATATCGTGATGCGCAGGTGGAGAACAGCATGCAGTATCCCATGAATCTTGGCAGAGTGCAGGCTTCCGTGGTAGAGCGTATGGACGATTATGTAGTTTTTGCACTTTTGGGCGGTGAAACCATGGATGCACAAACGCAAGGTGGTGACGAGGCTGTTATCAAGCAGTGTCAGGAGTACAATGAGAGAGCCCTGAGTGTAATTGCTGAGAAGCTTGGTGTGGAGCGATAATCAGGTGATTCCTGCATAGTAAGACACAGATTGTGCATCTTCGAGGAGGAAGAGCATGGTATTTAGCAGTGTTATGTTCTTGTTTCGGTTCTTGCCGATATTTATGATGTTGTATTTTCTGGCTCCCGGCCGGGTGAAAAATCTGGTTCTCTTAATAGGGAGCCTGATTTTTTATGCCTGGGGGGAGCCGATTTACGTTGTACTTATGCTGATTTCCACGGTATCGGATTATATACATGGAAGACTTATTGGACCCAGAAGGGGAACAAAGGCGGCCAAGTGGCTTTTGGTGTCCTCGGTGGTTATTAATCTGTTGATGCTGGGATTTTTCAAGTATGCGGATTTTCTGATTCAGACTATCAATTCTATAGGCGGCTTGGATATTCCTCTGCTTGAGTTGGGGTTGCCTATCGGTATTTCTTTTTATACTTTTCAGACTATGTCCTACACCATTGATGTATATCGGGGTGAGGCCAAGGTGCAGAAAAATATTTTGGACTTTGCCGTGTTTGTCACTATGTTCCCCCAGTTGATTGCCGGCCCTATTGTAAAATATCGACAGGTGGAAAACAGGCTTCATAACCGCAAGTCAGATATTTGCACCATCAGTTATGGTGTGAAGCGTTTTGTGCTGGGACTGGCCAAAAAGGTGCTGATTGCCAATAATATGGGGCTGATTTGGACTGCTGCAAAGGGCTATGATTATGGTGAGATGAGTGTGCTCACGGCGTGGCTGGGTATCTTGGCATATGCATTGCAGATTTATTTTGACTTTGCGGGGTATTCGGATATGGCTATCGGTCTGGGTGCGGTGATGGGATTTGAGTTTCCGGAGAACTTTAATTATCCCTATATAGCTAAGTCAGTGACAGAGTTCTGGCGCAGATGGCATATGACTCTGAGTAGTTGGTTTAAGGAGTATGTGTACATTCCTTTGGGTGGTAACCGCAAGGGTCTGCCCAGACAGATTTTGAATATTTTAATTGTATGGATGTTGACGGGTATATGGCATGGTGCAGGCTGGAATTTTGTGCTTTGGGGCCTGTGGTTTGCATCATTTTTAATCATAGAGAAGCTTTTCCTGAAAAAGTGGCTGAGCAGATTACCGGGAATTATAGGACATGTGTATTGTCTTGTGGTGGTGCTGGTAAGCTGGGTTTTGTTTGAACTGGAGTCCGTGGCGGCCATCGGCCAATATTTAGGTGCCATGTTTGGCATGGGCAATGGGTATCTTTGGGATAATCGGGCACTTTACCTGGGCAGAGAGAACATTGTTTTGCTGGTAATTGGTATTTTGGCGGCAACACCGATTTTTGCCAAGCCGGTAAAGCGTCTAAGGGAGAGTAAAGCAGGGTATGCCATGGCACTGTATTCCCTTGGGGAAAAGGTGATTCCGGCGGTGCTTTTGATACTATCCATTGCATACGTGGTGGAGGCTTCCTACAATCCATTTTTGTATTTCAGGTTTTAGGGAGAAGGTCAGTGTGAAAAATAGATTTTTTATACTGAAATTTGTGCTTGCGCCTCAATTTCCGGGTTGTCGCAAGAATGGAGATTAAGATGAGTATGAACAGAGATAAGCTTCATGCATTTTTGACCGTTGGTATCATTTGTGGTATAATATTGACGTTTACCATAGCAGACTTTTTGAATGAAGACCGGCTTTATTCCGAGAAGGAAAAGCGAGTGCTGGCTTCGAGGCCGGAGCTTAGTAAGGAGTCTTTGCTGGATGGGAGCTTTATGGAGGATTATGATGCCTATGTCACGGACCAGTTTGTGGTAAGGGATAAGTGGATTGGCATGAAGACCTTCGTGGAGTTAGCAATGCAAAAGCAGGAAATGAATGGTGTCTATTTGTGCGAGAATGAGTATTTGATCGAAAAGCATGAGGAGGCAGATTTTCCGCCGGAGCTGGTGGAGGAGAAGCTTGCCCTTCTGGAGCCTTTGGTGGATCAGTGGGATGCCAAGGTGATGCTGGTGCCTACAGCAGATAATATTATGCAAAATCGTCTGCCTGCCTATGCAGAATATTTTGACCAGGCGGCATTTTTGGAGAAGGTGTCGGAGCGAGTGGGAGAAGATAACTATATTGATGTGTATTCCACACTTTTGGAGCATCGGGATGAGGAGCTTTACTACCGTACAGACCACCACTGGAACGGTCTTGGAGCTTATTATGGTTACAAGACATGGGAGCAGGCTATGGGTTATCAGGAGCTTAATTACAATCCGGATTCCATGGAGACAGTGTCAGAGAATTTTTTGGGAACCTTGTATTCTAAGGTGAATGTAGAGGTGAAGCCGGATACCATAAAGTATTTTCCCTCTACGGATATCCTGCCTAAGACCGTGGTCTATGACATGACAGTGAAAACTAACTCTTATTACGAGGAAAAGTATCTGGACACCATGAATCAATATGGTTTCTTTCTGGATGACAACCATCCCTTTATTGAGATTGATACAGGTATCAATAATGGAAAGACATTGTTTCTCATTAAGGATTCCTATGCAAACTGCATGATTCCGCTGATGGCGGCTCAATATGAGAAGATTTATGTGATGGATTTGCGTTATATGAATGGGAAGCTGTTTCACTTTATGGAGAGTTATGAGCCGGAAGGTGGCATGGATGTGCTGGTTTTGTACAATTGTGTGCATTTTCTGGAGGAATTTAAGTATTGGTAGAAATACAGGCATGAAATACTTTGAAAAATTTATGGTCGGAATTGTGACAGCGGTCAGGAGGAAGGAACGATTATGGCGAATCTTGGTATTCCCCAGAACACCATTGCGGTGTTACAAAAATATGGATTTAATTTTCAGAAGAAATTTGGACAGAACTTTTTAATCGATACGAATGTGCTGGACAAGATCATCTCTTCCGCAGAGATTACCAAGGATGATTGTGTGCTGGAGATTGGCCCGGGTATCGGTACTATGACTCAGTATCTGGCGGAGTCTGCCCGCGAGGTAGTGGCAGTGGAGATTGATAAGGCGTTGATTCCTATTTTGGAGGATACCCTGTCTGCCTACGACAATGTCACCGTCATCAACGAGGATATTCTGAAGGTTGATATTAATGCGATTGTGCAGGAGAAAAATGGAGGCCGCCCCATCAAGGTGGTGGCAAACCTTCCCTATTACATAACCACGCCTATTATTATGGGTCTTTTTGAGCAGCATGTACCCCTCAAGAGCATCACTATCATGGTGCAAAAAGAGGTGGCAGACCGTATGCAGGTGGGCCCCGGTACTAAGGATTACGGTGCGCTCTCTCTGGCTGTGCAGTATTATGCGGAGCCCAAAATTGTGGCAAACGTGCCCCCCAACTGCTTTATCCCCAGACCTAATGTGGGTAGTGCGGTAATTCGCCTGACCCGTTATGAGGAACCGCCTGTAAAGGTGGAGGATGAGCACAAGATGTTTGCACTTATCCGCGCCTCTTTCAACCAACGTCGCAAAACCTTGGTAAACGGTCTCGGTAACGCCGCAGGACTCTCTGTAACCAAGGACCAGGTGGCAGCAGCATTGGAGAAGATGAGCCTGTCTCCCACCATCCGTGGCGAGGCGCTGACTTTGGAACAGTTCGCGGAGCTTAGTAATTTGCTGTAAGTAAATATCGACATCTAGTTTGGCAAGATATGGTGGAAACACTATATCTTGTATTTTTTATGTACTTTTTTAGTCTTTATTTTTGACATACTATGTCGACTATGATAAACTTAGGTAGTGAAAATGGGCTTATTGTCGATTGATTACGACTGAAATAGAAATGGGAGCGAATTGTTTTGGATAAGTTTGAATATAAAGTAAGGGCAGAGGAAATCAAGAATCTTATCGCGCAGGGAGATTATGCGCAGGCGGCAGAAATAGCAGATACTATTGACTGGCGCAGGGTTAAGAGTGTGATGATGCTCTGCACAATCAGTGATTTGTATAAGATTAACAGACGGTACGAGGATGCCAGAGATATGTTGCTTTTGGCTTATGAGCGTCGTCCCGGTGGAAGAAACATCTGTTACTCCCTGTGTGAACTGTCAATTAAGACCGGTGAGTTTGTACAGGCAATGGAGTATTATAAAGAGTTTGTGCAGGTGGCGCCCAGAGATCCCGGACGTTATATTTTGCAGTACAAGCTTTATGAGGATCAGGATGTAAGTCTTGAGGAGCGCATCGAGGTTCTCGAGGAGCTCAAAAAGCATGATTATCGAGAAAAGTGGGCTTATGAGCTTGCTTATCTGTACCATAGAGTGGGGCTTGGAACCCGCTGTGTGGAAGAGTGTGATGAGATGATTGTATGGTTTGGTGAGGGCGATTATGTCATCAAGGCAATGGAGCTTAAGATGTTGCATCAGCCCTTAAGTTCGGAGCAGCAGGAAGCATACGACCATCGTTTTGACCAGACGCCAGAGGAAGCGGTAGATGAGCAGGTTCAGGAGTCTTCCGAGGTGGGCGATCAGACAAGAGAGTTTGGTGCTGTGTCCGGCGAGGAGATGGTGAGCGGAGATACACAGATTTATCGGCCTATTCGTGACGAGGATTTGGAGCAGGTTAATTACGCAGAGGACGGTTATGCTGAGGAAGAAGATTCTCAGACAGAGACTTTCTGGGAGGAAAACGAGGTAGCAGAGGAGTCTGATGAACTGGATATTCAGGTGAAAACCATGGATGTAAGCCAGTATAATACTATGAATTTGCAGGCAGAACTGGCACAGGGACTGCGTGAGCTTCTTGCAGAGGAAAATAACGCACAGGAAGCAGAGGAACGGGAAGCCTCAGAGATTTCTGATCCGGTCATGCGTTCCATTATGGAGCCTATGCTGGGAACGGATACAGAGTCTTTGGATTATCCGGAGATAGATGAGGTCAATGAGGAGGATTTGGAGCCGGAACCGGAGCTGATGGAGGAATCGGAAATCTTTTTCGGTGAGACCGGAGAGATTGAGTTGGAGCAGATACTCAAGCAGGAGCGCACTATTGATGAGATTAAGAGAGTAGCTTCTGAGATGGAGCGGGCAGAGCAGATGGTAATTGAGCATGTTGAGCCCGTGAGGGTGTCTCAGATGACGCCTCAGATGACGGTGATTGAACCGCCTAAGGAATTGGCGCATGTGCTTTCGCAGGAGGCAGACGGACAGATTAGTCTGGTGGTTCCTGAAAAGGAGCATGTGGAGAAGCAGATAACCGGTCAGATGAATATTGAGGATATTCTGGCTGAGTGGGAGCGTTGGAAAAAGGAAAACGAGGCCAGGAATAAAGAGGAAGTGCGTCAGCGTGTGCTTCAACAGACAGGCAATATGTTTACGGAGTTTGATATGGCTGTGCGAGACAGTCTTTTGGAGCAGCTTGAAAAGACTGTTGATGAGCCGGAGGATGTTATAACAGAGGCTGATGAAGTCGAAGAACTGGCTGAAGTTGTCGAGATTACCGAGGAGACAGAGACGGTTGTAGCTGAGGAAACCGTTACCGAAGATGTTGAGGAAGATGTTCGTGAATTTGTAATGATTAGTGAGCATCCTGCAGAGCCGGTGCAGGAGCGAGTTTTTGAAGAGGAAGTTTTTGAAGAAGAAGTATCTTTGGAAGCTCCGGAGACTGAATATGTAGAGGAAACCGTAGAGTATGCAGAGAATGCGGATGAGGCGACTGTAGAAGAAACTCAGGAGAGTGTAGCAGAGGAAAACATGGAGGAAGCTGTAGAGGAGTTGACAGAGGCTGATTCCAAGCAGACTGAGGAATCCGGCGAGACTACAGTGATTTCTGATAATGCGGCAGAAGTTGAGGCTTTCCGTGCTATGACGCCTGAGGAATGTGCACTTTATCATGATTATATTCAGCATGAATCTACACAAAAGCAGATTGTTCGTGCTGTGGATGGAATTACGTTGGCTGCATATACCGGCAATGTGATTATCACCAATGAGGCAGGAATGGATGTTTTGGAGCTGGCCAAGAGTATGATTCGTGAGGTTCAGTCCATTGATAATAATTTCTCCGGGAAGGTTGCTAAGATTTCCGGACAGGGTCTGAATCGCAAGAATGTGGCAGAGACTTTGAGTCAGTTGCAGAATGGAGCGCTAATTATTCAAAATGCTTGTGATTTGGATGACGAGACTGCTAAGGATTTGCATAAGGCATTGCAGAATGAGAATCTGGGTATTGTGGTTGTCATGACTGATGATGTGAAGATTATGAACCGTTTTCTGGCAGATAAGCAGTATCTGTTGGAGGTGTTCACTGCCAGAGTGGATGTAAAAGCACTTACAACTAAAATGTTGGTAGTGTATGGGGAAAATTATGCCAAGGAGCAGGAATATGCCATTGATGAATTGGGGCGTCTGGCACTGCATACCAGCATTGAGAATCGTCAGACGCTGGAGCATGCGGTGACTACCTCAGAGGTGCAGGAGATTGTGGATAATGCAATTCGTCGTGCAAACCGTAAGACCATGGGGCATTTCTTCAGTATTCTTTTGGCGAAGCGTTACGACCAAGAAGATATGATTATCGTTACGGAAAAAGATTTTGTATAAATCAAAATGGAGGAACGGATATGAGAGAGAAGGTTTTCGTTTCAGAGGCAGACCAGTATCTGTTTGCCCAGGGAACACATTATGATATTTACAAGAAACTGGGAGCACATCTGTCCAGAGAGAATGGTAAGGATGGTGTATTTTTTGCAGTATGGGCACCCAATGCGGAAGCTGTTCATGTAGTGGGTTCCTTTAACGGATGGGTCGAAGATGCACATCCCATGGAGCTTTTGGGCAAGGGTGGCATTTGGGGGCTTTTTATACCGGGCGTTGGTGAGGGAGCAATGTACAAGTTCCTGATTACCGCTAAGGACGGAAGAAAGCTTTACAAGGCAGATCCTTTCGCCAATTATGCAGAGTATCGTCCCGGAACTGCGTCTATCGTAACGGACCTGGAAGGCTTTGCCTGGAAGGATCAGAAGTGGATGGAGGAGCGCGACAAGAAGGATATAAATAAGGAGCCCATGGCTATTTATGAGTGTCATATCGGTTCCTTTATGAAGCATCCGGACAATGGCACGGAAGAAGGCTTCTACAATTATAAGGAATTTGCAAAGCGCATTGTGGAGTATATGAAAGAGATGAAGTATACCCATGTGGAGCTGATGGGTATTGCTGAGCATCCATTTGACGGTTCATGGGGGTATCAGGTGACAGGGTATTATGCACCTACAGCCCGCTATGGAACTCCCAAGGACTTTATGTATTTGGTAAACGAGTTGCATAAGGCTGGTGTGGGCGTGATTCTGGATTGGGTGCCTGCGCATTTTGCAACGGATGCCCATGGTTTGGGCGAGTTCGACGGAACCTGTATTTTTGAACATCCCGACCCCAGAAGAGGCGAGCATCCTGATTGGGGTACCAAGATTTTTAACTATGGTAAGACGGAAGTGAAGAATTTCCTGATTGCCAACGCATTGTTCTGGCTGAAGGAGTTTCATGTGGATGGAATCCGTGTGGATGCGGTGGCATCTATGTTGTATCTGGATTACGGCAAACAGGATGGACAATGGCTGCCCAATAAAGATGGTGGTAACAAGAACTACGAAGCGATTGAATTCTTTAAGCATATGAATTCCGTCGTTCGTGGTACTTATCCCGGTTTTCTTACCATTGCAGAGGAATCTACTGCATGGCCTGATGTAACCGGAGATATCGGTACAGACAGTCTTGGATTCACCTTTAAGTGGAACATGGGCTGGATGCATGATTTCTGTGAATATATGAAGTTAGACCCTGTTTACCGTAAGGGCAATCATTATGCCATGAGTTTTGCCATGAGTTATAATGAAAGCGAAAATTATATTTTGCCTCTTTCTCATGATGAAGTGGTTCATCTGAAGTGTTCCATGGTGAACAAGATGCCCGGCTATATGGTGGACAAATACGCTAATCTTCGTGCCGGCTATGCCTATATGTTCGGTCATTGCGGCAAAAAGCTTCTGTTTATGGGTCAGGACTTCGGACAGGAGCGTGAGTGGAGCGAGACCAGAGAGCTGGATTGGTCCCTCCTGGGCGAGAAGAGTAACAAGGGTATGCATGAGTGGGTGAAGGAACTTCTTAAGATTTACCGCAAATATCCTGCCATGTATGAGTTTGATAATAGTTGGGACGGTTTTGAGTGGATGAACGCAGATGATAAGGACAGAAGCATCTATTCCTTTGTACGTAAGGCATCTGACGGCAAGAACAGCCTGCTCTTTATCATGAATATGACACCTATCAAGTGGGAGAACTATCAGGTGCCCGTGCCCAAGAAGAAAAAATACAAGCTGCTGGCGAACAGCGATGACGAGCGGTTTTGCGGCTGGGGCAACGAGTTGCCCGCAGAAATCAGTGCGGTGAAGGAACCCTGTCATTATCAGGAGTGCTCCCTTACGCTGGATTTGCCGCCCTACTGTGCAGCAGTGTATGTTTTTTAAAATGAAATAAGAAATGTGGATTTGTGCCGCAATCTCTGAGAAATCGGGGGTTGCGGTTTTTGGTAAATAAAAAACACCTATACAAAACTTTGTATAAGTGTCTTTCAACCGAAATCAATTCGGTTATCACTATATAGTATATTACGATGAATCAATATTTATTACAAGAGGTTTGCGTAATTTTATGGAAGCGAATCAAAGGTGTTATATAAAATAGGGGATTTTATCATGGAGCTGCCCGAAGGGTATGAGACTTTTGTGGGCGAACGGGGAGTGCGTCTCTCCGGCGGTCAAAGACAGCGTATTTCAATTGCGAGGGCGTTTTTATAGGATGCTCCCATACTTCTTTTGGACGAGCCCACGGCATCTGTTGACACAGAATCGGAGGAGAAAATTCAGGAGGCGATTGACAGGGTGGCCAAGGGCAGAACCGGAGCTGGCAAGGTGGAGAAGCATGTTTTTTTCAAAGGCTATGCGCTTGCCCATGTCCTATTATGAAAAGAATCACAGTAGTGAGTTTATGTCAAAGCTGATTTATGATACGCAAAAGGCTTCGGATATTTATACTTCGAGGCTTCGCAGGCTGATTTCTGCTATAATTTGTACCGTGATGTATCTGGTGCCTATGCTGTATTTCAGCTGGGAACTTACATTTTGTCTGATTATGTTGAGCCTTGTGGCATTTGGGGTGAACAGTATTTTTGCAAAACCTATGAAAAATGCCGGCAGACAGCTTTCAGACAAAAATGGTGGAGTGTTGGAGAAACTGACAAGTATTTTGTCAGGCATGGAGCTGATAAGATTTTTCCGGTGACACCACGGGTGATGACGGAATATGAGCGGGCTAATGAGGAGTGCTATGAGGCAGGAAAACGTACAAACCGATTGTCGGCAGGCTTGGAAGGTTTGAATAATATGTTTGATTTGACAGGTACACTGGCGTTTCTGGGTTTGGGGATAGAAGGGTGGAAGGACCATACTGATGATTGCTCATAGGACCAGCAGTATTGCGGCAGCAGATGAGGTGATACGGGTAGGATGATGTCGGGGTAAAAAGAGATGTTGGGTCAAAAGGTTATGATTTTACATCCACTTTTCTTTCTAAGAATATGATTTTCAATAAGAAAAACTTTTTTCCTGATTTTCCATAGGGGATTTCCTTTTTTCTTTTCTATTCTCATAATTCCTTATGTGTTATATAGATTATACGAAAGTACCATTGACATATCTTCGAAAAAGTTTGATAATTAAAAAAATTTTTTGCAAAGGAGACTAACTATGAACGAAACTAACAAATCTCTTAAAAAAGCACATATTTTATTAGGAATACCGGCTATTTTTACCTGTCTTCTTCTCTTTTCCCTGCTTATTTTTAACATTTATCTTGTTTTTGCTGCCCGTCAGGATTCCAATGGCGGTGGTTGGATTATTTTTTATCAAATGATATTCGGAATAATGTGTTTCCCTCTTTTAGCCTTGGCCATCGCACACTGTATAACATGCCTTGTCTCATTCCTGAAACGTGAAAAACGCAAAAAAGCAAGCAGAGGCCTGGGAATTGCAAGTTCCATACTTGGTATCATTACCATGGTTTTATTTCTGCCATGTACTTTTATTTTTGTTCTTGACGGCATAGCAGTGGCAGTTCTTCTGCCGGTTACATTTTTGGAATTTTTAAGCATTATTTCTTTGATTATTGCTCTGGTATTCTTTGCAAAAACCAAAATACAACTATAAACAACTTATTACATAAAGAAACCGGCCTTCAAAATCAGCGTAGCCAGTGACAATGTCTGCCTTTAGATGTAAAAACAGTTGCAGACAGAAGGAAAAATTTTGTCATCCATACAGGGTTACGAGGTAGCGTTTCACAGGTACAACTTCCTGCATTTAACTGGAGTCAAGCTGAACAGGGGTGGAACAGCTTCGGCAATCCATTTTATCAGAAGTATCTTTATAAGAGATGTGACAGCACAGCCTTCTTATAAGGTGTTTGCTGTAATCTCAAAGCATTATACGGATGATAAATATACACAGGTTGACAAGCTGTCTAATTCAAAGGTATCCGTTAAGAAAAAGCAGATTTTCACCGAAATAAAAGGTAAGTGTTAAGAGCACTTGCCTTTTTTACATGATGTGGAGCAGATTTTTGTGTATTTGCTGAGAAAATAGATAAAAGGGAGAATCTTATGAATATATCCTTTCAGAATCAGAACAATTCAAAACAGGTAGTGGGGGCTTATCCGGGAGAGTACGTGGAAAACAGTCGGGCTGCATATGGGCAGGATAAAGCCGAGCGTAATCCGGGCAGTGCGGTGAATGTGGATTTTAGTGATAAAAGCTTTCGCATTCCCGGCGCTTTGGAGAAGTTGCGGGAGGGCAAGGAGAAGAGTAAGACCTTCGCGGAGCTTCAGCAGGAGGCTTCCTTTACAGATGTGGGTATTACGCAGGATTATATGACATTGATGTCACATACTATGTCAGATGAAGATTATAAGAAGATGTCTGAGGAGGGATTTGTTTTTTCCTCCATGAATACTGAGGAAGCAGTTACCATTGTGGATAAAATCAAGGCAGAGCTGGCTCGCAGTGGACAACATATCGCAGGTTACACAGATGATTTGGATGTGGAGACATTGGCAGCGGCTGTGGGAAGTGATTCTTTGGCAAGAGCCATTTCTGACAGCTTTCAGGCAGCAGATGTACCTGTGACAGCGGAGAATGTGGCGGCAGTCGGTAAGGCATGGTCAATGGCTTCTGAATTAAGTGTACCTACAGAGGGAACCTATCAGTATATGGTGGATAATGAGCTGGAGCCGGAGATTGCTAATTTTTATCTGGCGCAAAACAGTGGCGCTGATGCGGTTGTGAGCCGTGGGGCGCAGTCAGAAGAATACCCTGTGGACGAGCAGCTGCAAAAACAGATTGATCAGGTACTAGAGCAGGCCGGCTATGAGGTAAATGAAGAGAATCGCAGTGCGGCACAGTGGTTGCTCGCACGAAGACTGCCTCTTACAGAGGAGAGTTTAAAGCGTTTGAATCAGTTGAAGCAGGCGGTGGTGCCTGTGAGCGAGGAGGCTTTTGTGCAAGCGGTTACCACAGCAGTGACTGATGGTAAGTCTCCGATTTATGGTAATCTGGTTATGGATTCCAAGCAGCGTAATCTTTATGAGAAGGCTGTGGAGGTTATGAACAAGTGGCTGGGTGAGGATGAAGCTTTGATTAATGTGGCGGATATCACAGCCCGCAAGCAGTTGGAAGAAATACGCCTGCGCATGACCGCAGAGGTAAATGTGAAACTGTTAAAGAGTGGTTTTGCCATTGATACCGCGCCCATGGAGGAGCTTATTACAGCTCTTCGAGAGGCGGAAAAGTCTGTGGCAGACAGTCTGTTTGCAGGTGATGCGGAGGCGGTTTCCAAGTATCAGAACTGGAATCAGACCAACCTTGTGATGAGTGAACTGCCTGGATTGCCTGCACAGCTTCTTGGAACAGTAAGAATTGATGCTGTTGGAGAAAGTAATACTATTTTGTCTCACTTCCATGCAGAGGGTGTTGCCTTGCAGCAGACCTATACGAAGGCTGGAGAAAGCTATGAGGCATTGATGACAATACCTCGGGCGGATTTGGGAGACAATATTAACAAGGCTTTCAGCAATGTGGAAGAATTGGTACGTGAGCTTGGTCTGGAGCCCACAGAGGCCAATCAGCGAATCGTGCGTATTTTGGGCTACAACCAGATGGAGATTACGGAAGAAAACTTCAATCGTGTAAAGGAAGCAGACCGTCAGGTGCGTAATCTGATAGAGAAAATGACTCCTGCGGCTACTCTTCGAATGATTCGTGACGGTGTGAATCCTTTGGAGGAGAGTTTTGCACATCTGAATGCCTATTTTGACAGTCTTCCTCAGGAATATTTGGAGGAGGCAGAAAAATACAGTCATTATCTGTATGGTTTAGAGAAAAATAAAGAAATTACCGAGGCGGAGATTGAGGCATACATTGGTGTACATCGTCTGCTTCATCAGATTCAGAAAAAGGATGGTGCGGCCATCGGCTCCGTGGTGAACAGTCAGGCAGAGCTGCAATTTGCCAATCTTTTGTCTGCGGTGCGAAGTGGTAAGTTTAAGCATATGGATGTGCGCGCCACGGATGAACTGGGCGTGCTCAAGGAATTGGTAAAAAAAGGTGAGAGTGCATCGATTTCCGAACAGATTATGCGAGGCTACGAGAAGGAACAGTTAAAGCAGCTTCGGGAGCTTGCTCAGATGGAGGAGGCGGTGCCCGCCATGCTGCAAAGAGGTGACATTCCTGTCACAGCCGAGAATTTACTGGCAGCACAGGCTCTTGTACAGGGCGCACAGAATCCTTTTAGAACCTTGAGGGAGAAAGCCAAGGAGCTTCGGGAAGTCAGTGAATCGGTGGCAGAAACATCAGCAGAAGAGGCTATGCAGGAGACCTTGCAGCCGGAAAATCTGTGGGAGAAGCTTGAGAGTCCGGCAGAGTTTCGTGAGAATTATGCTCAGGCCATGGAGGCGCTTCAGGTGCAGGCGGAGGAACTTACTTTTACCGCGGCAGATACCAGTCTTGATGTAAAATTGTTGCAGACAAGCTATGTGCAGCTTGGGATTATGGGCAATCTGTCCCGTAGTCAGGAGTATTATCTGCCTATGGATATGGGAGAGACTACTGCGTTGGTACATCTGACCATAGAGCAGGGAGCGAAGAGGAAAGGTGAAGTAACTGTTGCCGTGGATATGGACGAGGATGTTCATATGGAGGCTCATCTTCGAGTGCAGAATGGTCGAGTGGACGGATATCTTGTAGGAAAAACATCTTTAGAGGTTACGAAATTGCAGGAAGCGTCCGATATATTTATTAACTTGATAAATGAAAATGCTTCTATGGAGTTGGAAGCTACATCTTTACCTGTGGTAAGCAGAGGAAACACAAATTGGACAGGGACGTCGGACATTAACAGCCAGGAGAAACAAGTATCTCAAGAGAAACAAGTATCTCAAGAGAAACAAGTATCTCAAGAGAAACAAGTATCTCAAG
>CAYOGM010000003.1:31958-48563 GCA_964403595.1 uncultured Acetatifactor sp.
AGAGCCTCATTTCTCCGGACAATGGAATGCTGTATCGTGTTGCAAAAATCTTTTTACAGGCAATAAGATAAAAGTAAGAAGAAAAGCGAGGTATTTCTATGAGAATTAATTATAATGTATCAGCGATGCTGTCCAACAATGCACTTGCTAACAACGATTCTTTGTTGGCTAAGTCCATGGAGAGACTTTCCTCCGGACTTAAGATTAATCATGCAAAGGATAATCCCGCGGGTCTGGCTATGGCAAAGAGAATGAATGCTCAGATTAAGGGACTTTCCGTTGCGAATCAGAATGCCGGAGACGGTGTTTCTGTTATTGAAACCGCAGATGGTGCTTTGACTGAGGTTGCAGATATGCTCCAGAGAATGAATGAGTTGTCCGTAAAGGCCGCCAATGGAACTATGACTGAGGAGGACAGAGCAACCATTCAGGAAGAGATTGCCCAGCTTAAAGAGGAAATCACCAGAGTTTCCGAGACAACTGAGTTTAACGGACAGAAGCTTTTGAATGGTGAGTTTGCTTCCAAGGGATTTACTAACAACAATGATGTGAAAGTAAATTCCTACAGCACAGATGTTGGAAAGAATATTTATATGCTGGACAGTCTTTCAGTTACCACCAATGCAGATGGTGAGTCTGAGGTGAGTGTGGCGCTGGGAGAGAATTTCCCTACTGATTGTGAGGCTGAAATTAGGGATAATCTGGTTACGATTAAAAATGGTGATGGATTCGAACTCACCTTGGAGGTTCCTGAGGGAGACGGTACCTACAGTGATTTGGAGATTGATGTAACACGCATCGGTTCCATGCGTCTGCAGGTAGGTTCCAACGAGGGACAGATACTTGAAGTTGAGATTCCTGCAGTGACTTTGCAGAATATGGGTATTGAAGATATTGATGTAAGTACCAAAAATGGCGCAGGAGATGCTATTGAGCGTATTGATGGTGCAATTCAGTATGTTTCCAGTGTTCGCGGTAAGCTGGGTGCTTATCAGAACCGTCTGGAGTCCACAGAAGAAAGTCTGGATATTACCAGTGAGAATATGACAGCTGCTTATTCCAGAATTATGGATGTGGATATGGCTGAGGAGATGACCCAGTATACCACAGCACAGGTGCTTACACAGGCAGGTACTTCCATGCTGGCGCAGGCCAATGAGAGACCTTCCCAGATTTTGCAGCTTTTGCAGTAATCTGTTTGATAGGGAAAAGGGGCGGTTTGCATGACGAAGGAAAAAATTCAGCAATATACCTTGCGCATTGCACAGGCAAATTCTTCGGATACAATTGTGATTTTGTATGAAATGCTGCTGGATTATGTAGATGATGCAGAAAATGCGCTTAAATCAAAAGAAGAGACAGCTCTGGCCGATGCTGTGCGAAAGGCCAGAGGATGTCTCAACGAGTTGTTGCAGTCTTTGAATATGGACTATGAAATTGCAGGCAATTTAAGACAGTTGTACATGTTTTGCCTGCGCAAGCTGGTTCATACTCAGGCAGGCCACGAGGAGGCTCCCGATGAGATTCGTCGGGTCATTGTGCCGTTAAAGGATGCTTTTGAGCAGATTGCAAAGCTCAATCACAGCGGTCCTGTTATGGGCAATTCCCAGGCCGTATATGCAGGTTTGACCTATGGCCGCAACACATTAACTGAAAACATGGCTGACCAAGGTGCGAATCGGGGAATGCGTGTATAGCTTTTCGGTTTGATATGCCTGCTGGGTTTCGGCCAGTGCAGTCAGATGCTCATAACGTTTTTGCAGAGCATTAATTTCAAAAATGTAACTGTCAATTAAGTCCGTTTCCAGGGCGTTGTTAAAACCCGCGTAGGCTATTTCCAAAGCCTGACGGGTTTTTTCTATGGATTCATGTATATTTAAGGTAGTTAGTTCTTCTTCTACGGGAATAATGGTATTTACACTTTGTTTATAAAAAATTTTCATTTTGATTCTCCTGTCCCAATAGGATGTTTTAGTGAGTTGTTATCAGTATAGACGCATAAAATGTAAAATATACCAAAAGTGGAATTTTTATAAAAATTCATCATAAACTGTAAGGACTTCCTGTTTTAGGACAATGGAGACAGTAATGGAAAATGAAATTGGAATGGTATTAATTGCAGTAGCTTGTGGTGTAGTGCTTTTTATTGGCGTGATGAAACAGCGCATGGAATGGTTGCTTAATGTAGCCATGAGAAGTATTTTGGGTGCTATTGCTATGTATTTTGTAAATTCAGCGTTGGCGTCCGCTGGGATTGCGTTGGGAATCGGCATCAATCCGGTGACTGTTTTGACATGCGGAATCCTTGGATTTCCAGGGTTTTTAGGGCTTTATGGGCTGGGAATTTACAAAGTCTTATAAAAAATTACCAAAAATAATATTTTTTAATTTTAGTACTTGTCTTGGCAGAAAATTGTGCTATAATGACCTTACTTCGAAATTTCAAAGTCTATATTTCTTATGGGACATGCTCGTCCCGATATTCAATTTTTAAAATCAGGTAAAGGAGATGGTTAATTGGTGGTGCTATGTGCGTCTCTTGGTATAGCTTGTTTTTATGACTATACAAGGGGAAAGATTCCGAATCTCTTTCAGGTCTTTGTGCTGGTCTGGGGAATGATAAGGAGTGTCTATCTGGGGGGAATGGAACGGTTGGTGTTCTATCTTCTTGTGGTAATGGGTGTGCTGATTGTATTGTACCCGCTTTTTCGGATAGGAGGTCTTGGAGCGGGTGATGTGAAACTGTTAAGTGTTTGTTCAGGATACTTTTCTGTGTCCTACATCTTTGTGTTTCTATTTTGTTCTATGCTGATATCGGCAGTGTTTTCATTGATTCCTTTGTTAAAGGAACGCAACATAAGGGAACGGGTGGCGTATTTTGTGGAATATTGTGTGGAAGTGGTAAGGAGCGGCAGGTGGCAGCTATATTTGCCGCAATCAAAGGGAAAACGCCTTAAGGGAGTGTGCATGTCCGGTCCAATCCTATGTAGCGTATTGTTGTGTATGGGAGGATTGTATTGAGTATGAGTGAGAAAAGAGAACCTGTTTTGGTGCTGTGCGACAGGGAAGAAGAATATGCGCAGCTGATGACGGAATTCATAAGGACCCATAAGGAGGTGCCCTGGAAGGTGCATACCTATACGGACGTGGAGGAGCTTTTGCATGGGGAGCGGGATTGTCCAATTGATGTGATGGCGGTATCAGAGCGGACTTATCAGGAGAAATTGGCCACTCTTCGTCCTGCCCGCACGGTGATTCTGAGTGAAAATGGACTGAAGCAGTGGGAGGGTTTTGTGAGTGTGGACAAGTATCAGCAGGCACAGAATGTATTGCAGAGTCTGTTGGAGGTTTATCTGGAGATTGCGGATTTTGTAATGCCGGGGATGAAGCGGTCTGATAAGGTACGTTTTGTGGGATTGTATTCGCCGGTGAGAAGGTGCAGGCAGACTACCTTTGCGCTGACTTTGGCGCAAATGCTGGCAGCAAGTCATAGGACTTTGTATCTGAATTTTGAGCATTATGTGGGAATATCGGAGCTGGGAGCGCAGGCAGGAGGACGGGATTTGGCGGATTTGTTGTATTTTCTCATGTCAGATGATGCCAAATTCAGGATTCGATTGCAGACCATTGTGAAGCAGGTGGGCAATCTGGATTATGTGCCTCCCATGAAGTCGGGGCAGAATCTTTTATCCGTACAGCCTAAGGAGTGGACCAGATTGTTGCAGAGAATAGCTCATCTTGGAGAGTATGAAATCGTGATTCTTGATTTGAGTGAGAGTATGCAGGGATTGTTTGACCTTCTGCGTATTTGTGACAAGGTTTTTACGTTGACGGGTGAGGACAGGGTTGCCCAGGGGAAGCTTGCGGAGTATGAGCATATTCTTGCTTCCTACGAGTATAAGGATGTGCTTGCCAAAACGCATAAATGCATGGTTCCTAAGGTTCGGAGAGTGCCGGAGGAGTTAGAACAGTATACACGAGGTGAGCTGGCAGATTTTGTTAGGAATATGATACGGGAGCTGGAGGGGGATTTTGAATGAATGTGGCAGAAATGCAGAGTCTGAAACACACATTGATTAGTTGTGTGCAGGAGCGTATGGACTATGTGAAGGACTATACGGACGAAGAGGTAGAGGAATTTATTGATGATGTACTTCTGGAGAGAGAGGAGCTTAGTTTGTGTCCGGTGGATTATCGCAGAAGACTTCGAAAGGAGCTGTTTAATGCTCTAAGAGGGCTGGATATCCTGCAAAGCTTTGTGGAGGATTCTACCGTTACGGAGATTATGATTAACGGAACAGAGCCCATATTTGTGGAACAAAAGGGGGTGTTGCGTCAGTTGGAGGTGCGTTTTGAATCCGTTGAGCGTTTGCAGGATGTGATTCAGCGGATTGTGGCTGGTTGTAACCGGGTGGTCAATGAGGCGTCGCCTATTGTGGATGCCCGGCTGGCAAACGGTTCCCGTGTAAATATTGTGATGCAACCGGTGGCACTGAATGGCCCTATTGTCACTATAAGAAGATTTCCTGATAAGCCTATTACTATGGAGCGCCTTGTAGAGATTGGGTCGCTTGTGCCGGAAGCAGCAGAATTTTTGCAGAAGCTGGTGCTGGCAGGCTACAACATTTTCGTTAGTGGGGGCACAGGCAGCGGCAAGACTACTTTCTTGAATGCTTTATCAGCCTATGTTTCGCCCAAGGAGAGGGTGATTACTATTGAAGACAGTGCAGAGCTTCAGTTGCAGGGAATTCCTAATCTGGTGCGATTAGAGACTCGTAACAGCAATGTGGAAGGCTGTCATGAAATCGGCATTCGCGAGCTGATTCGTTCTGCTCTTCGTATGAGGCCGGATCGGATTATTGTTGGAGAGGTTCGAGGGGCGGAGGCTATTGATATGTTGCAATGTCTGAATACAGGTCATGACGGCAGTATGTCTACCGGACATGCCAATAGTGCCCGGGATATGTTGTCCCGTTTGGAAAATATGGTGCTCATGGGTATGGAACTTCCTCTTGCGGCTATACGACAACAGATTGCTTCAGGACTGGATGTAATAGTGCATCTTGGAAGACTCAGGGATAAGTCTCGTAGAGTGTTGGAAATTGTGGAAGTGACAGGATTTGAAGGTGGAGTGGTAGAGCTAAACCCTTTGTATGTATTTGAGGAGACCGGTGAAGATGAGAAAGGAAATGTCTTAGGGACATTGAAGAGAAAGGGGGCGCTGCGGGATGAGCACAAACTTCGCGCGGCAGGATTATCATAAATGTCAGTGGAGGCTCAAAAAGCTGGCAATGGCAGTAGGTAAATCTATTCTGGTGGTTGTAATGCTTGCGTATTTCTTTTATCGAAGTGTTTGGGCAGTGGTGCCTCTGTCCGTAATCGGAGTGTTTTTCTTCAAATTAGAGGAAAAACGACAGATAGAAAGGGTGCGTGAGGAGTTAGTCGGTCAGTTTAAGGAATGTATTCTTTCGGTGGCTGCTTCACTTAAGGCGGGATATGCAGTAGAAAATGCTTTTGTGGAGAGTCGAAATGATATGAAGCTTCTGTATGGCGAGGACTCAGTAATTTATCGGGAACTTGAGCTGATACGAAGGGGATTGGTCATCAATATCACTTTGGAGGAGCTGCTGACAGATTTGGCGGTGCGTAGCGGAAGTGATGATATTGTTCAGTTTGCGCAGGTTTTTGCCATAGCAAAGAAAAGTGGCGGTAAACTGCCGGAAATTATCCAGACTACGGCGGAGATGATAGGTCGACGAATCGACGCAAGGCAGGAGATTCGCACACTTTTGAGCGGACGGCAGATGGAGCAGAATATCATGAAACTTATGCCCTTCGGAATTCTGCTTTATATAGGTAGTAGTTATCAGGGATACTTTGACAGTTTTTATCACAATCTGCAGGGAGTGGTGATTATGTCGGTCTGTCTGGCGGTGTATGTTGCTGCATATGTGCTGGGGGATAAAATTCTGCAACAGATTGCGCAGAGAATGGAGTAGGAGGTAGTTGTGAAGGTATTAGATGGTTGGCTACAGAAAATTTATGACATACCAAGGGTGAAGAAGCTTTTGTTGAATCCTGCTGTGCGAAATGATATGGAAAGGTTGCATCCCGGAGAGGATGTGAATCGACTGTGCAGGGATTATTATGTGGGGAAGCTGGGAAAGTCGTTTGTGATTATGATGGCAGGTTTGGGGCTGGCGATTATGCTCGCATGGAGGGCAGCAGACGAGCGGAAATTGGAAGGAAATGAAGTACTGCGGGAGGATGTTTGTGGGGAGGCTCGGACGGTGATGGTGGAAACGGTTATCGAAGGTGTAAAGGAGCAGTTCGAGGTAATGCTTTCTCAGGAAAAATTAACGGACAAAGAGGCGGAAGAATGTTTTCAGGAATTTCGAGAGAGGCTTCCGGGACTAATTGCGGGGGAGAATGTGTCGATGGAAGCGGTTGCCACAGATTTGCAGCTGATGGAGAGCTATGATGGATATCCTTTTTGGGTGGATTGGCGAAGTGACGCACCGGACTATGTCAGTTCAACAGGTGTTGTGACACCGGGTGAAGACAGTCGGGAGGTCGGGCTTAGGGCCATTGTCAGTTATGGTGAATTGGAATGGGAGGAACAATTTGTAGTGACAGTACCTGCAGAAGTTCTTACACCAAGACAAAAACAGCGGAAAGCATTGGAGGAGCAGCTGATAATTACACAGGAGGCTACAGAGGCAGAAAAAGTTTGGACTTTGCCTTCTGAATGGGAAGGTGAAACCATTAAGTGGCAGCAGGTTGTGGAGGATAACAGTACTCTTTTGTGGATAGCTGTGCCGTTTGTGAGTATTGCGGTGTATTTTCTTGGGGATAAGGATTTGCATCAGGAAATTGCCAAGAGACAGGAGAAGATGCGTCACTCTTATCCGGATATTGTACATAAGCTGGCCTTGTATCTGGGGGCCGGTATGACATTGCAGGGAGCCTTTGGCAAGATTGCGGCAGAATATGAAGATGGCAGGGCGCGGGGGCAACCCTATAATCCTGCTTATGAGGAGATGCTGTATGCCTGCCGTGAGATGAAGAGTGGCGTGTCGGAGAGCAGTGCTTATGAGAGATTTGGCTTAAGAACCGGTTTGCAGGAGTATATCCGTCTGGGCACGCTAATGGCACAAAATCTGCGCAAGGGCAGCAGTTCCCTGTTGTCACGATTACAGGAGGAGGCTGACCGTGCCTTGATTGTAAGAATTCAGTCAGGAAGGAAATTGGGCGAAGAAGCGTCCACAAAACTATTGGTTCCCATGGTGATGATGCTGGGGATTGTGATGGTAATGGTGATGTTGCCGGCATTTAACTCGATGGGATTGTAAATGAAGGGAGAAAAAATATGGAAAACACGAAAAATGTAAAATGGAACAATTCGGAATTGAAAAACTGGAGACAACTTTGGGTTGAGGAAGATGGAATGGGCACAGTGGAGATTATCTTGATTATCGTGGTATTGGTGGGACTGGTGTTGATTTTTAAGGAGCAGATTACTGATATTGTGGAATCTATTTTCTCAAAGATTACCAAGCAGACAAATAAGTTTTAGACAATTAGTATTGAAGAACTGACTGATTCATGGGAGACGCCAGGCATAAGGGAGGATGTTATGGATAGAGTGATGAAGATAAGAACAACAACTGCATATCTGACGGTGTACCTTACACTAACTCTGACAATCATTCTTTCTCTGTGTCTGGCGCTGATTGAGGGGGCACGGCAGAATGCAGTGTTTCTGGAGGCGGAATGTGTGACAGATATTGGACTGAACAGTATTTTTGCAGAGTACCATAGAGAGCTTTTGGAGCAATATAATTTGTTTGCTATCGATTCTTCTTATGGAACCACACAGCCTCAGGTTCTGGCTACGGAGAAGCATATGGAAGAATATCTTAACAAGAATCTTTCTACGGAGGATGTGTTTTTGGATTGGCTGTTATACAGGGATTTTCTGGCCATGTCCCTGGAGGATGCAGAGCTTACAAAGGTAATGTATATGACGGATGACAAGGGTGCTGTATTCCGTAGAAGAGCCGCGGAGGCAGTCTGGGATGATAGTAATCTTGATTTGTTTGAAGAGGTACAGGATTGGTTAGAAGTAGTAGAGTCTGAGAAGCTGACAGAACGTGATATTGCGGCGGAAAAACGCAAGAAGGATAAAGCATTGGAAAGCTATGATGGTGATAGTGTTGCTATTTCCGAGACAGAATGGAGTACCGTTAAGGTGGTAAATCCTACGGCAGGACTTGAGAAAATGCGTAACAAAGGTATTTTGTATTATGTCATAAAAAATCCACTTGAATTGTCTACGAAGACGGTTTCGCTGTCAAATTTACTGGAATCACGGGTGAAGGCCGGATGCCTTAATCAAGGTAATATGAAGCTTGATGAGTTTTCAGAAGGTGAGCAGCTTTTGGAGAGGTTTTTCTTTCAGGAGTATCTGCTAAAGTACATGGGACATTATGGAGTAGAAAAGGATGGGAGTGCTTTAGCTTATCAAGTGGAATATTTGCTCGCGGGTAAAAGCGGTGACATTGATAACCTGAAAGGTGTGGTCAATTCCATATTTGCGGTACGGGAGGTGGCAAATACCTGTTATGTATTTGCCAGTCAGGAATGCAGAACCATTGCGGAGGCTCTGGGGCTTATTCTGGCGACAGCAATGATGATACCGGAGGCGGCAGAAATTGTGGAATACATTCTGCTGTTTGGTTGGGCTTTTGCAGAAAGCATTTATGATGTCCGGTGCATTATGGATGGTGGAAGGATTCCTTTGATGAAGACAAAGGAAACATGGCATTACAATCTGGATTCTGCGTTGAATATTTATAAGGAGCTTGTGATGCCGACAAACGAAACAGAAGGATTATCTTATGAAGATTATCTAAGAATATTTCTGTTTTTGAAAAATGAGGATGAACTGACTATGCGAGCCATGAATATGGTGGAGGCGGATATCCGTACCACAGAAGGAAACGAGTATTTCCGGTTGGATGGATGTCTGGATGCCGTGGAGGCGGTGGTTCGTGTGAAAAGTGCATACGGTTATAATTGCGAGATAACACGTCAAAAAGGTTATAGTACACAGTAAGATGCAGGGAGGTGAGCAGTGATGCCCTTTTTATGGAATGCCGGTCAACACAACAAGACAAAACAATTGACAAGTCCTTCTCCAAAGCGTAACAACTTTCTTCTTACCGCTTTCATAGAGAGGGCATCACTGCCTGCCTCTCTGAAAAAAAGCGTGGTTGCCGGAATGACGGTGGAAGCGGCAATTGTATTACCGCTATTTATGTTCTTTTTTATTAATTTGGGAAGCGCAATTGAGATGATCAGGCTGCATGGCAATTTGCAAATGGCCCTGTGGGAGTGTGGCAATCGTATGTGTGTTTACGGATATGTAAGCGCATCGGATGATAGTGGGGTGGCAGAAGAGGAGAGAAGCGTCTGGGAAGAGATGGGAGATGTTGCTCTCACTTATACATATGTCAAAGGACAAGTAGTTGATTATGTGGGAAAAGATTATTTGGAGGAATCCCCCATATGCAGTGGCGTGGATGGTTTACAGTTCTGGGAAAGTGATGTGGGAGCTGTGGACGAGGCTGTGTCGGGGGAAGTACTGGATATTGTGATGACCTATCAGGTAGCCCCTCTATTGGATATGCCTTATGTAAAACCCTTCCGTATGGTGAACAGATATTATGGCAGATTGTGGACGGGCTATGATGTGGCTGGAGCCAATGAAGGCAAGGACAGGGAGGATGTTGTATATGTGGCAGAAAATGCAAAAGTATATCACGAATCCAAAGATTGTACACATTTGAGTCTCACTGTTCAAGAGGTATCCTGGAGTAAACTTTCCGATGCCCGCAATGAGAATGGAGCCAGATATATGAAGTGTCAGAAATGTGGAAATGGAGTTGCGGGAGAGGTGGCTTATGTTGCGAGGGAAGGAGATGCCTACCATAAAAACCGTAATTGTTCAGGGTTAAAGAGAACGGTTTACACTATGTTACGGGAATTGGCTGTGGAAAAATACAGGGCATGCAGTCGTTGTAGCAAGTAACAGGAGGAGAGATGGAACAGGTTTTGTTATCTGGTTTTTTGATTGTGTTGAGTATTTTTGACAGTAGAGAATGTAAGGTGCCCATTGGCTTGATAATGGGAGGGTTTCTAGCCACGGTTGTGTGTGTGCTGCATAGATGTATGGGGAATCCAGCAGAGTGGAAGTGGTTGGTTCTTGCGGCACTTTTGGGGATGTTGCCGGGGGTGTTTCTGTTAGGGATGGCTTATATTACAGGTAAAATTGGTTTGGGAGACGGTCCGGTGCTGATGGTATTGGGAATGCTGGTGGGTTATAAGGAATGTCTGATGGTGATTTCTTTTAGTCTGCTTCTCATGTCGATTTGGTGTATCGGTATACTTGCTTTTAAAAAAGGAAATCGACACACCCGGATACCGTATCTTCCTTTTTTGACAGTGGTGTATTTGGCAAGTCTGTTGGTGTAGGAGGTTTTATGAAAAGGAAAATAGGTGCTTATTTGACCGTGGAGGCGTCACTTTTGATTTCAATTGTCATTGGGGTGATATTGTTGGTGGTGTATTTGTTGTTTTTTCAATACGACAGATGCCTGATGGAACATACTACCGGAGCGTTGGGTATGCGAGGCTGTACTCTTCAGATAGAGGATAAGGAACATCTGCTTATAGAGCTTGTGGAGTACGGAGAGCAAAAGGATGGACGATATCTGGCATGGAGTATGGAGGATGTAGTAGTGCAACTAAAGGGCAACAGTGTGTTTGTAAAGCGCGACGGCAAGCTTCGTTTTCCCTTCCGCAGTATGATGTTATGGAGTGGGGACAGAGAGTGGGAAAGCAGTATAGCGTTCAAAAATTACCGGATTGAACCGGTTGAATTTATTAGAAATTGCAGAAAGGTGTTAGGAGGAGAGTAAATGTTAGAGACAGAATTTATCAGAAGTCTACAGAGTAATTATGAGAGAGTTCATTTGCAGGACAGGCCGGATGAACAGAGGTATCAGTATTGTATATTGACCAGAGGAGGAATTCGAGGACTGCTTCCCTGTAGTCTGCGTTATATCAATGGTGAGGCCTATTTGTATTATGATATTACATCCAGGCAGAATGTGGCGCAGTTATATGGTAAGCAGGTGATAGACAGGGCGTGGTTTCGGGATTTTCTGTGGAGTTATGAGCAGGTTTGTCAGGAGTTAGGGCGTTTTTTGCTGGATGAGAAAAACATTCTTGTATACCCGGAGCAGATTTTTGAGGATTTGGGAAATCATAACTTTTTCTTTCTCTATCTTCCATATAATGAAGAAGGAAATGGATTCATGCGTTTTCTGGAGTTTGTACTGGAGCATATGGATTATGATGATGTGGAGCTTGTAGAACGGGTGTATTTTATGTATGAACAATATGAGAAATATGGTGACGTTTACTTGCAGGGACAGATTTTTGAGGATGGCAGAAGTCTTAGTGAGGGTGTAGAACAGGAAAAATTGTTGGATTCCGTAATGTGCTTTGAAGATGAGGGGAATGTGGAATCTGATTTGGTCGTAGGAAGAGAGGTGGCAACCCTTGCGCCTGTATCGGAGGAGTCGCAAAAGGAGAAAAAAAGTTTTTTCGGGAGGTTCGGGCTAAAGAGGAAGAAGTATACGGAGCAAAAGCTACAATATCAGGAGACAATGCTGGCAGCCATGGAGGGACGGGCAGTGGCGGAGGAGACAGAATATCTTGAGGAGGATTATGGAAGAACCATATACATTGAACAGAAGGCGGAGGAACAGGGGATTCGTAAACTCTATACCCCTGATGGGAGAGTTGTAGCAAAGTTGGAAAAGGATGTGTTTGTCATAGGCAAACAAAAGGGAGAGGTGGATTTGGTGTTGGAGGATGATACCATCAGCAGACTACATTCCCGCATCTGTAAGGAAGAGGATATTGTTTACCTGGAGGACTTGAATTCCACAAATGGTACATTTAAGAATGGTTTGCGTCTACAACCTTATGAAAAACGCAGATTGGAGGAAGGAGACGAGGTGCGTTTCGGTAAGCTGTTATTTGTTTACAGGTAGTGGTTGCAGGTTGACGTAGAGGGGTAAAGAGTGGTACATTTGTGTAGAGATTATTGTTCACCTGTGGAAGGAATGAGATATTTGCAAAGACGTATTCGAAATCTGCCGATTGTCAGTGTTTCTTTAGTAATAATTAATGTGGTAGTGTTCCTGATATGTATATTTACCGGCAATAGGCTGTACTATCGTGGAGGACTGGCGTTGATTCCGGTTGAATATTATCAGGAATATGACCGTCTGCTTTGGTCCATGTTTCTACATGACGATACAATGCATTTGTGTAACAACATGGTTATTCTTCTTTTTCTGGGTTCTATGTTGGAGAAGGAAGTGGGACATGTTTGGTTTACAATTGTATATTTTCTGTCCGGGTTGGGCGGAGGCGTGTTGTCTTTATATGAGAAGTTCCTGACAGGGAGTGATGCATGGTCCATAGGAGCCAGTGGTGCGGTTTTTGGTTTGGATGGATTGCTGTTGGCCATGGTATTGTGTTGGCCAAGATTCCGGGACGTGGTATCTTTTCCGAAGGTGGCCTTGATTGTAGGACTTTCATTATACAGTGGTTTCATGCAGGAGAACATAGATAATATGGGTCATTTGGGAGGACTTGTCGTTGGGTTTGTGGCAGGTCTTGTGATGTGCATGGTCAAGAATATAAGAAAGAATCGAAAGAAACGAGAGGTGTAGTTGTGAACATTAATATCTACTATGGTGGAAGAGGAATTATTGATGATCCCACCAGCTATGTTATCAACAAAATACAGGAAGTGCTGGAAGAATTGCGCGTGAATGTAACCCGATACAATTTATATGAGTTGAAGAATACCATTCCCACTTTGCCTCAGACCTTGAAGGATGCAGATGGAATTATTCTGGCTACTACGGTAGAATGGTTTGGTATCGGCGGTTATATGCAACAGTTTTTGGATGCCTGCTGGTTGTATGGCGACAAAGAGCGTATTGCTCAAATTTATATGTGTCCTGTTGTTATGTCCACCACTTATGGAGAGCGTGAAGCCAAGCTGGATTTAGGTAAAGCATGGGAAATTCTGGGTGGAAGGCCTTGCAGTGGGCTCTGTGGATATATTGAAAACACCGTTGCACTTGAGATGAATGAAAATTATTCAAATATTATAGAGAAGAAAGCAGAGAATCTGTATCGAACCATTAATCAAAAGGCATTAAACTTTCCTACAAGTAATCAGGCGGTGCGTCAGAAAATCGCGGTATCACCAGCAATTGATTTGTCGCCCCAAGAGACAGAGCAGTTGTCAGAATATGTTTCGGATGATTTGTATGTTCAGCGTCAGAAAGAGGATATACAGGAGTTGGCAAGCTTTTTTAGAGATAAACTCAGTCAGGAAGGTAGTGACAGTGAGGATGAATATGTGTCTGAGTTGAAGCAGGTGTACAAGCCTATGGCTGGTTTCCATGCAATTTGTGCCATTCACATCGAGGAAAAGAAGAATCCTCTTGTTTTGAAAATCAATGGCCCGGCTGTAGAATGTGAATATGGTGTTGCTGAGCAGGCCGATATGATAATGAATACCAAGCGTGTCATTATGGAGGATATAGTGAATGGACGCATGACATTTCAACGTGCATTTATGTCCGGTGCGATGACCACAAAGGGCGATATGAAGATTTTGAGGATGCTTGACCAGGTATTTGTGTTTGAACAAAAATAGAAAGGTAGGAATGCGAAAATGAACCAGGATTGTATTTTTTGTAAGATTGCAAATGGAGAAATCCCCGCTAAGACACTTTATGAGGATGGGGATTTTCGTGTGATTTTAGATTTGAGCCCTGCGACTAAGGGACATGCTCTTATTTTGCCTAAGGAACATGCGGAGAATCTTTATGAGTTGCCGGAGGTTACTGCGGCAAAGGTTTTGCCCGTTGCGCAGAAGATTGCAATTAAGATGAAGGCGGCATTGGGTTGTGATGGTTTGAATCTGGTGCAGAACAATGGCGAAACGGCAGGACAGACAGTGATGCATTTTCATATGCATGTAATTCCCCGTTATGAAAGCGATAGTCAGAAGATTGGCTGGGTTCCCGGTGAGGCGACACCGGAAGAACTGGAGACTGTAGCAAAGCAGATTACAGAATAATCCGGATGGTTTGGAATAATCAGGAGCAGGCAGATGAGAACAATCGACGTAAGTGTTATTACAGATAATATAAAGGAAATGTGCATTGAGGCCAATCATTTTCTTTCGGATGATATGAAGACTGCGCTTAATTGTGCGGTAGATGATGAGAAGGCACCTTTGGGTAAGCAGATTCTGGAACAATTGCAGGAAAATCTGTGTATTGCGGGAGAGGATATGATACCAATTTGTCAGGATACGGGAATGGCAGTTGTGTTTCTTGAGATTGGACAAGATGTGCATTTTGAAGGTGGTCTGTTAGAGGATGCTGTCAATGAAGGTGTACGTAGGGGATATGTAGATGGTTATTTGCGTAAATCAGTGGTAAAAGACCCTATTTATCGGGAGAATACCAAAGATAATACACCCGCTATCATTCATTACAGCATTGTACAGGGTGATAAAGTGACAATTACTGTTGCGCCCAAAGGTTTTGGAAGTGAGAATATGAGTCGGGTGTTTATGCTGAAGCCGGCAGATGGAATCGAGGGTGTCAAAAATGCGATACTTACGGCGGTAAAGGATGCAGGACCGAATGCGTGTCCTCCCATGGTAGTGGGAGTGGGGATTGGCGGAACTTTTGAGAAATGTGCTCTCATGGCGAAACGAGCTCTTTCAAGACCGGTTAATATGCGTTCATCTATTCCTTATGTTAAAGAGTTGGAAGAAGAAATGTTGGAGCGAATTAATGCTTCGGGAATCGGCCCTGGGGGGCTTGGAGGCAGCACTACAGCTCTCGCGGTAAATATAGATACTTTTCCTACACATATTGCAGGGCTTCCTGTGGCGATTAATATTTGTTGTCATGTGAATCGTCATGCAGTGCGTGTTATTTAATATGTTTTGGGTATTCCAATTTTAATATTGTGATATGAAGAGAGAAGAATAGATATGAATAGATATTTGAATGTTCCCTTTAATACAGAGGAAGCAACGAAGCTTAATGCCGGGGATTATGTATATTTGTCCGGTGTCATATATACGGCGCGGGATGCTGCGCATAAGAGAATGTATGAAACCTTACAAAAAGGGGAAAGCTTGCCGATGGAGATGAAAAATAATGTAATTTATTACATGGGTCCATCTCCGGCCAGAGAAGGCCGTCCTATTGGTTCTGCAGGGCCGACTACGTCCAGTCGAATGGATAAGTATGCACCGACGTTGCTTGATTTGGGATTGATAGGTATGATAGGAAAAGGAAAACGTTCTGAGGAAGTAAAAGATGCCGTTGTGCGAAACAAAGCTGTGTACTTTGCTGCGGTAGGTGGTGCTGGTGCTTTGCTTTCAAAATCTATTGTAGAATCTGAAGTGATCGCGTATGATGATTTGGGTACAGAAGCTATTCGCAAATTAAAAGTAGAAAATTTCCCTGTGATTGTTGTGGTTGATAGCAATGGTAATGATTTGTATGAAACAGCCATTTTGCAGTATCAAAGTTGATGTGGAATGTAAGTTTCGGGAGATGCGAAAATGAATTACGTAATGTCAGATATTCACGGTGAGTACAAACGTTTTTTGAAAATGTTAAAAAAGATTGCATTTTCCTCGGATGATATCTTATATATAAATGGAGATATTCCCAGCCGTGGGCCACAAACCTTTGAACTCTTGGACTATGTAATGGGTACTCCCAATATAGTGCATATCAAAGGTAATCATGAGCTTTTTTTGCAACTGTATTTAGAAGGCGACATAAATATGTGGTTAAATTACGGGAGCTTTGGTGGGGCTAAAGTAATCCGTGACTTGCAAAGAATATCGGAAAGGGATAAAGCTAAGTATCACGACTATTTGGCAGAACTTCCTTTATATAAGAAGATATGTGTAAATGATAAGGAGTATTTTCTGACGCACTCCGGCTTTTGGGCAGATTTGCCTGCGATAACAACTACAGAAGGCTTGGTGGATATGGAAGCCTCTATTACTAAGTGGTGTGAGGTATCAGAATATGAATACCTTATCAGTAATGATTTACATTATATTCCAGCGAACATTAAATATCCGTTTATGATTGTGGGGCATTACCCCACGGAAAATTTGGGATGTGATGGTATTTTCTTTGAAAGCAGGTATATAGATATTGATAATGGGGTAAATATAACTAAGGGACGAAAGCTGGCTTGTTTGAGATTGGAAGACATGAAGGAATATTATGTATAGGTCTTTTCTTGCTTTAAATTTGAAAAAAGTGAAAAAGGAATTGACAAACATAATCTCCTTATGTATAATAGATTTTGCGTCACAGATGTGACAACAATAGCATATTGGCAGAGACGTAATTCGGAATGTGGAGAAATACTCAAGAGGCCGAAGAGGCGCCCCTGCTA
>CAYOGM010000004.1:0-45661 GCA_964403595.1 uncultured Acetatifactor sp.
GGATATTGAGCGCAACAGCAGAAACGGTAAGCTGTCTGCACTTCTGACTGTGGAGGAGGGAGCTGTGTGTGGCGGTGAGACGGAGAAGCTACGAAAGCTTTATGACATGGGCGTGCGGATGATGACACTGACGTGGAATTTTGCAAATGAGCTGGGCTGGCCCAATATCAATCTGGAAGGCGAAGTGCATTTGTATGAGCCGGATACTATACATGGTCTGACTGCTAAGGGCAAGGAGTTTGTGGAGCTTATGAATGAGCTGGGGATGATTGTGGATGTCTCGCATATGTCAGATGCAGGATTTTATGATGTTTTGGAATGTTCAAGGAGGCCCTTTGTGGCAAGTCATTCTAATGCCCGGACTATCTGTGGCAGTGTGCGGAATCTTACAGATGATATGATTCGCAGGCTGGCTGAGCGGGGCGGTTGCATGGGACTGAACTTCTGTGCGGATTTTCTGGAGCAGATGCCGGCAGGACAGAAGAATCCGGGAACTATTGCGGCGGTGGTGCGTCATGCGAAACATATTGTAAATGTGGGTGGTATCGAGGTTCTGGGACTGGGGAGTGATTTTGACGGAATCGATACCCATGAGGAATTGCCGGGAGCGCAGAGTATGGGACTTTTATGGGAGGTACTTCATAAAGAAGGTTTCACACAGGGAGAGCTGGAGAAGGTTTTTGCGGGAAATGTATTGCGTGTTTATCAGGAAATTTTGTGAATTTGTGTTTTTGTGATATAGTATACATAGAAAAATACGGGACAGAATACAGGAGGAGAAAGATGGATTTATCAAGCAGAAATTATGTAGTACATCGAATTGACGGAGACTATGCCTTTTTGTTGGAGGAGGATGTGGCAGGCGCTGAGGAAAAGTGTGTCGCAAGAGCGCTTCTTCCGGCTGAGATTGCAGAGGGCAGCAGACTTTTGTATGAATGTTTGCAGTATGAATTATTATAGGCTGTAATATTGATAATTCCAAAGAGACAGGAGCGATGAGTAAATGAATAATAACTCAAAAGAAAACTTTCAGATAATCAGTGACAGTTCCTGCGATTTGCCGCAGGAGCTTGCTGCTGAGAAAAACATAAAGGTGGTACCTTTTTATGTGTCCTTTGATGATGAGCATTATGAAAAGGAAATAGAAGACATCAAGATTCGTGACTTCTATCAGAAAATGGTGGACAATCCTAAGATTTTTCCCAAGACATCCATGCCGTCCGTGCAGGATTATATAGATGCATTTGAGCCATATGCTAAGGATGAGCAGCCGGTGATTTGTATTTGTATTTCTACCAAGTTCTCCGGTTCTTATCAATCTGCCATGAATGCAAAAGAGATGATTCTGGAGGATTATCCTCAGGCACAAATTGCGGTGATTGATGCCACGGTAAATACTGTTTTGCAAGGTATTTATGTGCTGGAGGCAGTGAAGCTTCGAGACAGTGGAATGGCTTTTGAGGCAGCAGTGGAGCGATTGGAAACGATTAAAAGTACCGGACGCATTTTCTTTACCGTAGGCGATATGGAGTATTTAAAGCATGGTGGTCGTATCGGTAAGGTGGCGGGCATTGCCGGAAGTGTGTTGGGTATCCGGCCGGTGATTGTGTTGAAGGAAGGGGAGATTTTCCCGGCAGGTATTGGCAGAAGCCGTAAGAGCACCATTACTAAGTGCATGGACCTGCTGTTGAATTACCTGAAGGAAGAGGGCGGTGGTTTTGAGCGGTTTACATTGACCATCGGTTATGGATATGATTATGAGGAGGCCGTGGCTGTCCGGGAGCAGACCTTGCAAATTCTTCATGAGAAGGGATATGAGATTGATGAGATACCTCTTTTCCGGATTGGTGCGACAATCAGCGTGCACACCGGTCCATATGCTTTGGGACTGGCAATCATTGAGAAAGGAATACAAACGGGAGCTAATTAGTGGTTGAGTTTGCTTTGATGATGTGCTAGAATAAAGTGAAGCAATATAAACATATACTTAAGAGGAGGAGAAAGAAATGCCATTTCAAGTAGGAGTACCCATTATTGTTGCTGCCATTGTTGTTATTATCATTTTCCTTACCGGTTATGTGAAGGCGTCACCCGACACCGCAATTTTGATTTCCGGTTTGAGAAAGAACCCCAAGGTGTTGATTGGTAAAGCGGGAGTGAAGATTCCTTTCCTGGAGAGAAAGGATGAGTTGAATCTGCAGTTGATTCCTGTAGATGTTAAGACTTCCAGTGCAGTGCCTACTGCAGACTACATCAACATTCGTGTGGATGCAACCGTAAACGTTAAGATTAGTGACAACAAGGAGCGTCTGACCCTTGCTGCACAGAACTTTTTGAACAAGAAGCCTGAGTACATCGGTGCTGTTGCCAGAGAGGTTCTGGAAGGTAATGTTCGTGAAATTGTTGGTAAGATGGCTTTGGAGGAGATGGTTTCTGACCGTCAGAAGTTTGCATCTTTGGTAAAAGAGAATGCAGAGCCTGATTTGGCTGCAATGGGTCTTGATATCATCAGCTTTAATGTTCAGAACTTTGTGGACGGTAACGGCGTAATCGAGAACCTCGGTGTAGACAACATCGTTAAGATTCAGAAAAACGCTGCAATTTCCCGTGCAGAGAGTGAGAAGGAAATTGCTAAGGCGCAGGCTAATGCAAAGCGTGAGGCTAATGAGGCTGAGGTAAATGCAGAGTCTGAGATTGCGAAGAAGCAGAACGAGCTGGCAATTCAGAAGGCTGAGTTGAAGAGGGAATCCGATATCAAGAAGGCTGAGGCTGATTCCGCATATAAGATTCAGGAAGAGGAACAGCGTAGAACAATTGAGATTACCACTGCTGAGGCAAACATTGCAAAGCAGGAGAAGGAGATTCTCTTGAAGCAGAAAGAGGCTGAGGTTATGGAGCAGGCTCTGGATGCACAGGTTAAGAAGAAAGCGGAAGCTGAGAAGTTCGCTAAGCAGCAGGAGGCAGATGCCCAGCTGTATGAGCGTCAGCGTGAAGCAGAGGCTAAGAAGTTCGAGACCGAGAAGGAAGCTGAGGCTATGAGAGCTCAGGCGGAAGCTAAGAGATATACAATGGAGCAGGAAGCGGACGGTATTCGTACCAAGGGTCTTGCAGAGGCAGAAGCTATCCGTGCGAAGGCTGTGGCAGAGGCAGAAGGTATCGAAAAGAAGGCAGAGGCTATGGCGAAGATGGGTGAGGCAGCTGTGCTGGAGATGTACTTCAACGCATTGCCTGAGGTTGTTAAGAATGCTGCTGCACCTCTCAACAACGTTGACCGCATCACCATGTACGGTGACGGTAATTCCGCTAAGCTGATGAAGGATGTTATGGGTACTGTTGTTCAGGTAACTGATGGTCTGAAGGAAGCTACCGGTGTAGATTTGCAGTCTGTATTGTCCGGTTTCCTGGCAGGTAAGGTAGCTGTTGCAGGTGCTGACAGTCAGCCCAGAGATATCATCAAGAATGTAAATGTTATTAAGGATGATACAGTAGAGTAAGATGTAGAAATGCCTGTGTGGTACTGATAGTGAAGTGTTGCTTAGGGCAGAATGTACATAAAAAGAAAGTGCCAATCATGCTGAGGAAGTGTGATTGGCACTTTTTAGGTGCGCCCAGCGGGCGCATATTCTAAGATTGCACCCTATTTTAGAAAGACGGAGATACTCTCGGAGTATGTATTTGTTCCGGAAGCATAAAATGCCCGAGTATCACAAGTTAAATGTGAATGTTGGGGTCGAGAGTATCTATATAGAAAAAATACTGATTTGGAATCTCTTTTTTGTGTAAAATTTAGTCTTTTGAAGTATTTAAGGACTAAATCAGTATCTATACAAAATAATTGTTCTTTTAGAATCCCTTTTCGGGCAAAAAGGGATTCTGTTTTTTCGTTTTTTTGCTATAGATACTTGTTTGTGGCACCAATCAGGTCCATTCGTTCGCAAATTGAGAAATTAATACTCCTAATGATACACATTGTCAATGAGTTTTTTTGATTGATTAGTTGTTGAGGCATGCCTGCCACAGTGCTTTCACATTTTCAAATTCAAAGTCTGCGGGATATTCGGTATCCTTCATATCCTCCGGTTGGGCCTCGCCGGTGAAAAGTACGCAGGTATCCACTTCGCCGTTGATGCCGCAAGCAATGTCGGTGTAGAGGCGGTCTCCTACCACAAGGGTTTCTTCCTTGGAAAAGCCAAAGCGCTCTCTGCACAAATCAACTACTGTGCGGCTGGGTTTGCCTAAGTAAACGGGCTCTTTGTCGGTTGTGGCGGTAAGCATCTCACAGATGGCACCACAGTCCGGGATAAAGCCAAAGTCGATGGGACAGCGAAGGTCAGGATTAGTACCATAAAAGGGCACGTCCATAGTCAGTAATACTTCACTTGCAACCGTCAGCTTGGCATAGGTCAATTCACTGTCGTAGGCAACCACTGCACATGCAATGCCGGGCTCGCACTGCTCGGTGATATCCAGACCATTTTTCTTAAGTTCTTCAATAAAAGAAGTAGTTCCCAGCACATAAATTTTCTGAGTTTTATAGTTTTCAAGCAGGAATTTCAGCGTCATATAGCCGGAGGTAATAAACTGCTCCTCTGTGGTCGTAAGACCAAAGCTGTCGCGGAATTTCTCTACATAATCTGCGCCGCTTTTGGTGGAGTTGTTGGTAATGAAGCAGGCTTTGCCGCCGATGCTGTCAATATAGTCTAAAAGCTCTCTGCTGCCTTCGTAGAGGGTGTCTCCTACGGCAAGGGTGCCATCGATGTCAAAAAGAAAAAGTTTTTTATTTTGTAGAAGTTTAACGTCTTTCATGGAATACCTCATCTTGTATTTGCAAAATATTATATAATCGCAGATTAAGTATAGCATGCTCGAAAATGTGTGACAAGGATTAGATAGGGTGGTATGATAGAAGGGAAGGTTTTAGAAATCAAGATATGACAATTTTCAGGACTAATTGGAGGAGTAGATTGATGCGTACAAGGGAAGAAGTGTTGCAATTTGGTCTTTCTTTTCCGGACACCTATCAGGATGCACCTTTTCATGACCCGAACTGGCAGCTTGTGCGAGTGCGGAAGAATAAGAAAGCGTTTCTTTGGACTTATGAAAAGGATGGAAAGCTTTGCATCAATATAAAGGTGGACCCGCAGTGGCGTGATTTGTGGCGTAGTACCTACGAGTCGGTGCTGCCGGGGTATCATCAGAATAAGGAGCACTGGAATACGGTGATTCTGGATGGTACGGTGCCGGAGGAAGAGATAAAGCGGATGATTGCGGAATCCTATGATTTGGTAGTCAAATAAGGGTAGAAAAGATGGTATAATGTTCGTGGACACAATGAGCCAAGCGTCTGCGAAGCAGACATTTGGCGAATGTGCGCGAACCATGATGGGGCGAAGCGGAGTCATGGTATAATGTACGCGAATCATGATGGAGAAAAGTGGAATCAAGGTATAATGTATGGAAAAGTCTACGTTTGATTTAATTTATGATGTGGTGAAGCAGATACCGAAAGGAAAGGTTGCTACTTATGGGCAGGTAGCTTCCCTTGCCGGAAACAGAAGGTGGGCGCGAGTGGTGGGATATGCTCTGCATGCCAATCCTGACCCGGAGAATATTCCATGCCATCGGGTGGTTAACCGCTTGGGAGAAGTGTCTAAGGCATTTGCTTTCGGAGGGGAAAATCGTCAGATTGCTCTTTTGGAGAGTGAAGGTGTTGTGGTGGAAGAAAATCGGGTGGATTTGGATAAGTATCAGTGGAATCATGTGACACTTGAGATGATGGAGAAGCTGTAGGAGGTTCTAACATGACAGAAAAAGAGAAAGCAGCAGCGGGTTATTTGTATAATGCTAATTATGATGAAGAAATATTGAACGAGATAGGCAGATGTAAGGATTTATGTCATGAATTTAATCAAATAAAGCTTTCTGACCGTAAGGCACAAGGGGAAATTTTAAAACAAATTTTGGGAACTATGGGAGAACAGGTTACAATAAATACTCCTTTTTGGTGTGATTATGGATATAATACCTCTGTGGGTAATTATTTCTTTGCGAATCATAACTGCCAGATACTTGACGGAGGAAAAGTGACGTTTGGAGATCATGTTTTTATTGCTCCGAATTGTTTGTTCACAACGGCAGAGCATGAAGTGGTTTTTCTACATATATTATCCAGTTCATTTGATTATCATAGGAGTTTTACGTTTGGCATTGTATGGAGATGTACCATTGTTGTTTAATTAATAAACATTAGTTCTACGAAGACTCGTGATTTTGAAAATGCAACTATTTCTGAAGATAAAATCGAAATTATTACAAAGCCACATAGTGATTTATGGCAAAGAACTTATTACCATTTTAGGAATGATAATGCACCTGTTTTGCAGATGGAAACAGATGCGAGTATGCCATATGTGGAATGGTGGTGGAATAATTCAATTTGGTGTCTATGCGTGCAGCCCGGAAGATTCTTCGTTTAAGGCTACATTTACTAATATGGAGCTTACGGAATGTAAGTGGTTGGCGCATGATGGACAGCAATCGGATAAGTAATCTTAAAAATCTGAAGTTGGTGGAGAGAAATGGCTGGAAAAAATGTTTTATTTATTTTGTTTTGTCTAATGTTTACCTTGTGTGGATGTGGAAGAGTAAGAGGAACCCCTGTTGAAGTTGTTTCATGTTATCAAGATGATCATCTGATGGAGCGTTATGGAAATGTATATACGGACTATGTTTCTGTTGAATACGAGCAGATTATTATAGAGTGGCAGGATTCATCAGGTAGAGAAATTGCAATAGGACCTCATGAACCGAAATATAGAGGCATTATTCATCTGAATCCCAAACAGGCCGAACAGCTAATGAAGTCATATGAATGGGCAGAAGATACAACCCAAATAGTGTTTGACTCCATGGAATATGATTGGTCAAATAGTGATATTTGGTATTCATCAAGTGATTTTGAAGAGGATTTGTTTTCAAAGATATTTATCAATTGTGTATATTTTAATGGAACAGATGCGATTATATTTGAAATAAAAGTAATGTGATTTAATGGAGGGATAAAAATGAAATTAATATCTTGGAACGTAAATGGAATCAGAGCCTGTCTGCAGAAGGGCTTTATGGATTTTTTTAATGAGATTGATGCAGATGTTTTCTGTTTGCAGGAGACGAAGCTCTCAGAGGGGCAACTTGCGCTTGAGCTTCCCGGCTATTATCAGTATTGGAATTACGCAGAGAAAAAGGGGTATTCCGGTACGGCGATTTTTACCAAACAGGAGCCGATTAGTGTGACATATGGCCTCGGCGTGGAGGAGCACGACCATGAGGGACGTGTGATTACGGCAGAATTTGAAAACTTTTATTTGGTGACGGTGTACACGCCCAATTCCCAGAGAGAGCTTACCAGACTTGATTATCGTATGGAGTGGGAGGCTGCTTTTTTGACTTATGTGAAGGGGCTTTCTGAGAAGAAGGGTGTAATTTTCTGTGGGGATCTGAATGTGGCCCACAAGGAAATAGACCTTAAGAATCCTAAGACCAATCGCAAGAATGCAGGTTTTACCGATGAGGAGAGAGCTTGTTTTACCACAATAGTTGAAAACGGATTTATCGATACCTTCCGACATTTTTATCCTGATGTGACGGATGCTTATTCCTGGTGGTCTTACATGGGCGGTGCCAGAGCCAAGAATGTAGGTTGGCGTATTGACTATTTTGTGGCATCTGAGGATTTGAAGGAGAAGCTTACAGATGCAAAGATTCATCCTTCAATCATGGGCTCGGATCATTGTCCGGTGGAATTGGAAGTCGAGTTGTAGAATAGTTTTGACTGTGAAATAGTTTGGATGCGTACATTTTATAAAGTGTTCAGAGGCGAGCATTTTTAAGGAGAATTTATGAGTTTGCAATTTTATTTTGGCCCTTCAGGTGCGGGCAAGAGCAGACAACTTTATGAGGAGATGCTTAAGCGGGCAGGGGACAATCCTAAGCAGAATTTCCTGGTGATTGTGCCGGACCAGTTTACCATGCAGACCCAGAAGGATTTGGTGGTATTGTCGCCAAGGGGGGGTATCATGAATATAGATGTGCTCAGTTTTGGACGCTTGAGTCACCGTATTCTGGAAGAGGTTGGCTGGGAAAATATGCCGGTTTTGGACGATACGGGTAAGAGTCTGGTGTTGCAGAGAGTGGCGGCTGGCATGAAGGAGGAACTGCCCACATTAGGCGGTCTTCTAAACCGACAGGGCTATATCCATGAGGTGAAGAGTGCCATTTCGGAGTTTATGCAATATGGCATCGGAACCCAGGATGTGGGCAGGCTGATTGAGTATGCAGGGAACCGCGGTGCACTGGTGCAAAAGCTTAAGGATTTGGAGAAGCTTTATCAGGGCTTTGTGGATTACATACAGGGTAACTTTATTACTACGGAGGAAAAATTGGATGTGCTGGCAAGGTCCTTAGAGAAGTCAAAGCTACTGCCGGGCAGTGTGGTGGTGTTTGATGGTTTTACCGGTTTTACTCCCATACAGAATCGCCTGATTCAGGAACTGATGCGGCTGTGCGGTGAGGTGATAGTGACGGTGACTCTGGGCGTGGGGGAGGACCCTTATACCCAGGACGGAGAGCAGAAGCTGTTTCATCTGAGCAAGAAGACGGTGGCGGATTTGGACCGACTGGCGAGAGAGGCAGGAGTGGAAAGAGCCGCAGATGTGTTCATTGGCAAAGAGGTGAATCATCGTTTTGCGCAAGCACCGGCCCTGGCTCACTTGGAGCGCAATTTGTTCCGGTATCCCTATCAAACTTATGACAGGACTCAGGATGAGATTCGGATTTTTGAAGCTGTGTCACCCAAAGAGGAGGTGCAGCAGACAGGACTTGAGATATGCAGGCTGATTCGTGAGGAAGGGCTGGCGTATCGTGATGTGGCGGTGATACTGGGAGATTTGGAGAGTTATGCGACCTATGTGGAGGCGGAATTTGCAAGGATGGGGTTACCATGTTTCTTGGATGCCACCAAGGGTTTGGTTTTGAATCCAATGATTGAGTATATCAAAAGTGCATTGGAGTTATTCGAGAAGGATTTTTCTTATCGGGCGGTATTTCATTATCTGCGCAGTGGTTTGGCGGATATGGAGCCGGAGGAAGTGGATGAGCTGGAAAATTATTGTATTCAGACAGGGCTTCGCGGGTATAGCAGGTGGAGCAGAAGGTTTGTTCATCGCACGGAGCAGATGGGTGAGGATGAAGAAATTTTAAATCGTCTGAATGGCTATAGAGAGAAAATGATGAGTCAGGTGGAAATGCTTCATTTGAACGGCAAGGCTGCGGCAAAGGAGTATGTAGATAAGCTTTATGAGTTCCTTGTGGCCAATGAGGTGCAACACAAATTAGTGGCTTATCAGACCCGTTTTGAAGAGGCGGGGGATTTGGTGAAGGCCAGAGAGTATGCTCAGATTTACCGGTTGGTGATGGAGCTTTTGGAGCAGATTCATGCCATGCTTGGAGATGAGGAGATTACACTGGCTGAATTCAAGGATATTCTGGAGGCCGGATTTGGGGAAATTCAAGTGGGAACCATTCCCCAGAATGTGGACCGTATCACGGTGGGTGATATGGAGCGTACCCGTTTGAAGCAGGTAAAGGTGCTGTTTTTCCTTGGAGTGAACGATGGCAATATTCCGAAAAATGCTTCCAAGGGCGGCATCATTTCGGATATGGACAGAGAGTTTTTAAGAGAGTCGGATTTGGAGCTTGCGCCCTCTCCCAGACAGCAAATGTATATTCAGAGACTGTATTTGTATCTGAATATGACCAAGCCATCCAAACGGTTGTATTTGTCCTATGCCAAGGTGAGCAGTTCGGGCAAGAGTATTCGTCCGGCGTATCTGATTGAGGTGGTGCAGAATCTGTTTCCGGGGATTGCTGTGGACTGTCCTCAGAACAGACCTATTACGGAGCAGATTGTGAATCCTGCTCAGGGCAGGGCATTTCTTGCAGGTGCTTTGCGCGAGTATGCGGAAGGATGTCTTCACAGGGAGTCGGAAACAGACTTTTTTACAGTGTATCAGGTGTATGGAGATGAATTGATTTGTGAGGATAGAGACAGGTTGGCTAAGGCAGCCTTTACAAGGTATCAGGACAGTGGAATTTCCCAGATGGTGGCGAGGCTTTTATATGGCAAGAGATTGCACAATAGTGTCACCCGTCTGGAGACTTTTGCAGCCTGTGCGTATAAGCATTTTCTGCAATATGGACTTTCTTTGAAAGAACGTGAAGAGTTCGGATTCGAGAATGTGGATATGGGTAATGTGTACCATGCGGTGCTGGAGACCTTTGGCGAGAAGTTAGATGAAAAGGGCTATACATGGTTTGATTTCCCGGAGGAATTCGGTGAGCAGGCGGTGAGAGAGGGACTGGAGGCTTATGCAGCAGTGTATGGGGACACGGTGCTTTACAGCAGTGCCCGAAATGAGTATGCTATCAAACGCATGGAGCGTATTCTGACCCGCACGGTTTACACTTTACAAAATCAGCTAAAAAAGGGAAAGTTTGTGCCCTCGGAATATGAATTTTCTTTCCAGTCGGCAGACAATTTGGAGAGCGTCAATGTGGCGTTATCAAAGGATGAGCGTATGCATTTGCAGGGAAGAATTGACCGAATTGACACGGCAGAGGATGAAGAGCATGTGTATGTGAAGGTGGTGGATTACAAGTCCGGCAACAAGCAGTTTGATTTGGTGGCGTTGTATTATGGATTGCAGTTGCAGCTGGTGGTATATATGAATGCGGCCATGGAGGCAGAGAGTGTCAAGCACCCGGATAAGGAAGTGGTGCCGGCAGCCCTTCTGTACTATCATATTGATGACCCTATGGTAGAGACCGCAGAGGAGCTTTCCGGGGAAGAGTTGAATGATAAAATTGTGAGTCAGCTTCGCATGAATGGTGTAGTAAACGCAGACCCGGATATCGTGAATAAGCTGGATTCCTATATGGGGGACAAGTCGGATGTTATCCCTGTGGCACGCAAGAAAAATGGCGAGTTTACCGCAACCTCCGGCATTATGAGTGCCGAAGAATTGAAGCTTGTGTCCGGTTATGTGAACCGCAAAATTAAGGCAATCGGACAGGAGATGCTGGAGGGATGCATCAGTGTAAATCCCTATGAGAAGGGAACCACGCAGGCATGTACCTATTGTAGCTATAAGAATGTGTGTGGGTTTGATGCGGCTATTCCCGGTTATGGGAAGAGGAAGTTGAAAGATTATTCAGCTGGCGAGATTTTTCGGATGATGGAGGAGTAACAATGGCAATTGCTTTTACACCCGAACAGGAACAGGTTATACAACTTCATAATCGCAATATTTTGGTGTCTGCGGCGGCGGGTAGCGGTAAGACGGCGGTGCTGGTGGAGCGAATTGTGCGCATGGTATGTGACGAGGAGCATCCGGTGGATATTGACCGTCTCTTAATCGTGACCTTTACCAATGCGGCGGCAGCTGAGATGCGAGAGCGTATATCTCTTGGAATTGCGGACAAGTTAAAGGCGCATCCGGAGTCTGAGCATATTCAGAAACAGGCCACTTTGCTTCATAATGCTCAGATTACTACCATAGACAGCTTCTGTCTGTTCATTATCCGCAATCATTTTCATGAAATTGGTCTGGACCCGGCTTTTCGTGTGGCGGATGACAGCGAGATTAAGTTGCTTGAAAAAGACGTGTTGGCGGAGCTTTTGGAGGAAACTTTTGCATCTAAGGATGAGGATTTTTTTCATTGTGTAGAGTTTTTCTGTCCCGGGGGCAGGGAAAGTGTGTTGGAAAATTATATTCTGAAGCTTTCACATCATGCAGCAAGCTGTCCCTTCCCGGAGGAGTGGCTGGAGGCGCGCATGGAGGATTATGCGCCCCAGACAGTGGCAGAATTTGCGGAGAGCGCAATCGGTCTGGAGTTAAAGCAGTACATCAATCAAATGCTGGATGGTTGCATTCATAAGCTGGAGGAAGTGCAGAAATTGTGTCAGAGTCCTGATGGACCTTATATGTATGGGGAGCTTGTGGACAGGGAAGTGGAGGCCCTTGAGAAGCTGCGCGATCTGGATTCGCTGGAGAAGTATAGTGCTTGTGTTCCCAATGTGGAGTTTGGTCGTCTGCCCACCAAAAAGGATGATTCTGTATCACCTATGAAGCGTGAGATGGCTAAGGAGCTTCGCAGTCAGGTGAAGGATACGATTTCAGGCCTTGGTGAGGATTTGTTTAAGACGCCTTTGGAGCTTGCACTGGCACAGTCGGGGGAATGTGACCGGGCTGTGAAGAAGCTTGTGGAGCTGACTCTGGAATTTGACCGCAGAATGAAGGCGGAAAAATTAGAAAAGAAGATGATTGACTTTTCTGATATGGAGCATTATGCATTGGAGATTCTATTGGACAGGGAGGATGGCGAGGTAAAGCCCAGCCGTGTGGCAAGGGAGTACAGGCAGCATTTTCATGAGATTTTGATAGATGAGTATCAGGACAGTAATCTGGTGCAGGAGTATCTTTTGAAGGCGGTGTCCGGCGAGGAAGATGGGAAGTTTAACCGCTTCATGGTAGGTGATGTAAAACAGAGTATCTATCGTTTCCGTCTGGCGAGGCCGGAGCTTTTTCAGGAGAAGTACAACAGCTACGAATTGGGTGGCAGTGAAAAGTGTCGTATTGATTTGAGCCGGAATTTCCGTAGCCGTTCCCAGGTGGTAGATACAGTAAACAGTGTCTTTGAGAAAATCATGGGAGAGGAGACCGGTGGGCTTGTCTATGATGAGCATGCGGCTCTTTATGCGGGGGCAAGTTATCCGGAGTCCTCGGGCTGTGAGAGTGAGTTTTTGTTAATCGAAAAGCCTGGCAAAGAGGACGAGATGGGAGGCAAGGAGGCTGAAGCACTTGCCATTGCCCATCGGATTCATGAACTGAAGCGCGCGTTTAAGGTATCGGAGAAAAATGGGACCCTGCGTCCGGTGAAATATTCGGATATGGTGATTTTGCTCCGCTCCAACCAGGGCTGGGATGATGTGTTTAAGCGTGTGCTGGAAGCGGAGGGGATACCGGTGTATATTACCTCCAAGACAGGATATTTTGCGGCGACGGAGGTACAGGAGCTTTTGCAGGTGCTTCGTGTTCTTGACAATCCAAGACAGGATATTCCGCTGTATGGTATGTTAAAGTCTGTGTTTGGCGGATTCAGCGCAGAGGAGATTGCGCTGATAAGAGCAGGGCGGAAGAAGTGCACGTTGTATGAGGCGCTTTGTGAGCTGGCGGATGTTGGCGGGGCGAAAGAGGACACGTTTGCTGAAGAGGGTAGCGGACAGGGTGAGAAGCCCCTTACGCTGGAGCAACTTGCCCTTTCGGAGCGCGCACAAGCCTTTTTGGATAAGCTGCGCAAATATCGTGAATATACAGTGTACATGCCTATTCGCGAACTTTTGCAGCGGTTGGTGGAGGACCACGATTATCTGAATTATGTGACTGCGCTTCCGGCAGGCAGCAAGCGTAAGGCCAATGTGGAGATGCTTTTTACTAAGGCATCGGATTTTGAGAAGACCAGTTATTTTGGATTGTTTCATTTTGTGCGTTACATGGAACAGCTGGAAAAGTATGATGTGGATTATGGTGAGGCGGGACTGCTGGATGAGAATGCGGATGTGGTGCGCATCATGAGTATTCATAAGTCCAAGGGTCTGGAGTTTCCGGTGACCTTTGTGGCAGGGCTTTCCAAGCGGTTTAATTTGCAGGAGTATTCGCAATCCTTGGTGGTGGATATGGATTTGGGGCTGGGAACCACTTATGTGGACCCTGTGAGACGTATTCGGAATAAGACTTTGCGGCAGCAGGTTCTGGCAAGAAGACTGAAGCTGGAGAATTTTGCGGAGGAGCTGAGAATCCTATATGTGGCATTGACCAGAGCCAGAGAGAAGCTGATACTGACGGCAACGTTGTCCAAGGCAGCGGAGAAATGGGAGATTGCAAGGGAGCAGGCTTCGTCGGAATTGAGCTTTTGTGATTTTGCCCAAGCGAATACATATTTGGATTTTCTTATGCCGGTTTTGGCAAGGACTGATTTGCAGGTGGAGATAAAGGATGCCGGCTGGATGGAAGAAGAGGAATTAGGTGAGCAACTGCATCTGGCGGATAAAGCGGAGGAACTGAAATGGGCAGCAGATTATGCAGATGAGTCTCAAGTAGAGGCGTTGCGACAGCGGTTGTGCTTTGCCTATCCTTATGAGAAGCTGGAGAATTTGTATACCAAGACTACTGTTTCAGAGCTGAAGGCAGCAGCCATGGCTGAAAAAGATGAGGCAGCCTTCCATGCTTTTGAGGAGCGTGAGGTGGTGCCTTATATTCCGACTTTTCGAAGGGAGAAAGAGGAGGTCAGTGGAACAGTACGCGGTAATGCCTTCCACAGAGCTATGGAGCTTATGGATTTTGAGGGAATTGTAGGAGATTGCTTTGCAGAGGTTCCGGTTTCATATGCGGTTTATGCAAGGGGGATTGCAGGGGTGGATTTGTATGGACGAATCCGCAGTTTGTTGGAGAAAGAGGTTGCAGCCATGCATCTGTCCCAGGAATATTTTGATGCGCTGAATTTGAAGAAGCTTGTGGTGTTTATGGAGTCGGAATTTGCATGGCGCATGTGGGCAGCTGACAGACGGGGAGAGTTGTATCGCGAGCAGCCCTTTGTGCTGGGTGTGGGTGCAGAGCGCGTTTCTGTGGAATTCCCAGAGGAGGAGACGGTGCTGATTCAGGGTATTATCGATGTTTTCTGGGTGGAAGACGGTAGGATTGTGCTGTTGGACTACAAGACGGATGTGATTGGAAGTGCGGAGGAATTGAGGAATCGCTATGAGACCCAGCTTATTTATTATCAGGAGGCTCTTGAGCGACTGATGGGGATGAAGGTGCAGGATAAAGTGCTGTATTCGTTTTATCTACAGAGAGGTTGCTAGAGCGGTTTGTATCATTTGCGTTGATATGGCGAGTGGCTTTGGATGGATTGATAGAGCAGTACAGACGGGAGACTGAAAGCTTTACCAACAGAAGTAACGAATAATGGAGATTCGTTGGTATATAAATATAGACTTGTACCAACAGATTAAGAAAATCGGCAGTTAGGTAGGGGTAAGATCATGAGAAGAACCCAATTGTATGTACAAATTTATAAATAAATTGGAGACTGTGAGTTTGTTCATACCAATCGAACGAGCAAATTGTTCAAATAGTTGGAGGAGAATACCAATGTTGCTACCAATTTATTTCTTATATAAATAAAACAGTTGGTATCAGCAAAAAAGGTTACCCAACGGAATATGCAAAATAATAAAACAGTTGGTATCAGCAAAAAAAGGTTACCCAACAGATTAAGGAAAATTTGTTAATCTGTTGGGGGACAGGGGACAAACTTATTGTTCTACAACTTATTGTTCTGAAGTCAGCTTCTTCACGGTTTTTAAGGCCTTGTGTACCGGCGGAAGGGAAATGATAATCAATGTAATCATTGCCTCAGCCAGCAGGTAAGAACCATTGTATAGTGTGGAGTAAACTGCCGGGTGCATGCCTTCGGGAGCGTAGGCTGAAAAGAACAGTACGCCTGACAGGAAGGCGAAGACAAAACGTCCCAGAACACCTACTACATAGCCAATTTGCAGACCGAATTTTTTGTTATGAAGAAAACCGGCAAGGCCGAGGGCACCAAAGGCTAAGGGATAGTCCACCAGCATCTGGGGCAGGGTGTAGAAAATGGGTTCCAAAACAAACTGAAGCAAACCATAAGCCATACCGGTGGTAATGCCGGCAACAGGACCGTACCAGTAGGCAATCAGCACGATGAAAAGCATGCTGAGCAAGGTGATGGAGCCGCCCATGGGCATTTCCATCAGCTTTACCATGGATGTAACCATTGCGAGGGCGATAGCCATAGAAGAGAATACCAGCTGGCGGGTGGTAATCTTGGCACTAGCATTGTTCTTTCGTTTGTAAATAATGAGTGCGATGCCGATTAAGGCAAGAATTGCGACCACGATGATACAGATACCGATAGTGGTCAGCATAACGGCATCATCACCCCACACGTCAGTGGGGGTTGCAAAAAAGTGGTTCATAAAAAAATCCTCCTTCGTTGTGCGAGGAGGGTCAACATCGGGTTTCGGTCAGGAACATACAATTGCGCGCGTGTGGCGGTTTGCTTATGGGCAATGTTAATATTACCGTAAAATATAGACTGCAAAATGCCACGATTATATGCATGAACGAAACGATTGCTTCCCTACGCCGGTATTATCCGGTTCAGGTAGTGAGGGTTAGAGACAAAAGTATTTGTCTCAATCTCAGCGATGTGCTCCCCTAGCGGTTGTTTGGTTTCGAGAATAAATATAATAGTCCAAAGAAGTTTTGTCAAGAAAAAATTATGAGGTTTAACAGTATGAATGATAAAACACAGAATAAAGAAAAAGCTGTCATAAGAATGCTAAAGTATATACTTCCTCATTGGTATTTGATTGTCATTTCTACGGTGGCAGGTGTTATCAAGCTGACTTTGCCCCTTTTGATACCGCAGGTGATGAAGTATTTTACCGATGATTTGCTGGTGAGTACATTAAGCAATGAACAGAAGATAGATGAAATTTACAAGTGGATGATTATCTTACTGTTGCTTTTGGTTTTTGTGTATATTCCCATGGCATATCTGAGAGATGCAGGAGCACAGGAGGTTTCCAACCGGGTGATGCACAAAATGAGGTGTCAGTTGTATGACCATCTTTTGCGTATGTCTGCCAAATTTCATCAGGACAATAAATCGGGAGCGTTGGTTACCCGTTTTTCCAGTGATATTGAGCAGATTCATCAGTTTACCTTTAGTGTGGCGACGAATATTTGGATTGATACCATCATTTTGGTGGTTTATCTTTCATTGATGTTGCCTATAAGCGTCCCTTTAACAATTGTGGCAGGTATCACTTTGCCTTTGTCTGTATTTACTACCAAGAAGATACGACAACATATCCGTAAAAATTCCCAGTCCACACAAAAGGAAGTGGCGGAGAGCTCCAGCTATATTCAGGAGCGCATGTCAGGTTATGCAGTTGTGAAATTGTTTAACATGGAAGAGGTCGAAAAAAAGAAGTATAATGAGCTTTCGAAAATAATATATAAGTTCACCAAGAAGAGGAATCATTATGGTTCCATGGGTGCGGCGGTAACGGTATCGTTTTCTGAAATTATTTCAGTGGTGGTTATTGGTTTGTCGGCAAGGTATATTGTAAATGGACAGATGACGGTGGGAGATATGATTGTATTTTATTCCTATTTGGGATATTTGATTACGCCACTGCGCCGCTTTGCAGAGCTCAATGTTACCTATGCCAGAAGTATGGCAGGGATAGAGCGGGTATTTGAAATATTGGATGCACCCATTGACATTGTGGAAAAAGAGGATGCAATTGAATTGAAAAATGATGCACCTATGAATATTGCGTTTAAAAATGTCAGTTTTAAATATCTGGAAGAGAGTGAACAACCGAATATTGATCATCTGAATTTTGATATTAAAGATGGTGAAAAGATTGCGTTGGTTGGCTCCAGTGGATGTGGCAAAACCACACTGGTGAATCTGTTGACCAGATTTTATGATATAGATGATGGCAGTATTGAGATTGATGGACATGATATACGGGATTATTCGTTGACGTCCCTGTATGCCAATATGGGCATGGTGTTTCAGGATACATCCCTCTTTTCCGGTACCATTGAAGAAAATCTCAGATATGGTAAAATTGATGCCACGAAAGAAGAATTAGAACTTGCGACCCGAAATGCCAATGCCTATAATTTTATCATGAGCACTCCGGATAAGTGGGATACTGTTTTGGGAGAAAGAGGAATTGGTCTGTCCGGTGGTCAAAAACAGCGCATATCCATTGCAAGAGTGTTCTTGAAAAATCCAAGATTGCTTATTTTGGATGAGGCCACCAGTGCGTTGGATTCGGAATCGGAGGACTTGGTACAAAGTGCATTGGATAATCTGATGCAAAACAGAACTTCTATCATAATAGCCCATAGACTGTCTACTATCGTAAATGTTGACCGAATCATTGTTATGGATAAGGGACAGATTGTGGAAGTGGGAACACACGAGGAATTGTTGAAACAGAACGGACGATATACGGAATTGTATCATATGCAGTTTAAAGATGTTTTAAAGGAAAAATCTTAATATATGAATGAGAATAACAAAACAGAAAATAAAAAGAAAATAGTGTTGGGAATTCTTGCCCACGTAGATGCCGGTAAAACAACTTTGGCGGAGGCGATGCTTTATCTGGGAGGACAGCTTCGTCAGATGGGACGAGTGGACCATGGCAATGCGTTTCTGGATAATTTTGCGTTGGAGCGGGAGCGAGGAATTACCATTTTCTCCAAACAGGCAAAATTTGAGTGGCGTGATTGTGAAGTGGTGCTTCTGGACACGCCGGGGCATGTGGATTTCTCGGCGGAGATGGAGCGGACTCTGCAGGTGCTGGATTATGCGTTGCTTGTGATAAATGGTGCAGATGGTGTGCAGGGACATACAAGAACGCTGTGGAGACTGTTGGAGCGGTATGAGATACCTACTTTTTTGTTTGTAAATAAGATGGACCAGCCGGGGACGGATGGGGCAAAGCTTATGAATGCGCTGAAAAAACAACTGGATGAGAACTGTGTAGCGTTCTCAAAGGTGGCCTGTTCAGAGGGAGTGTGTCAGAATGCTGTCGGGGAAAATGTGATTGCTTTGAATTTGCAAGAAAGCAGGCAAACAGTGAACAGCAGCTTGGTGGCATTGCGGGAGGAAGCGGACCTTTGGGATGAGCTTGCCACCTGCGATGAAGCGTTGATGAATGTCTATTTGGAGAGGGAGACTCTTTCCGTGGAGGAGATTGCAGATGCGGTAGCGCAGCGAAAGGTGTTTCCGTGTTATTTTGGTGCAGCTCTTCATATTCAGGGTGTGGAGGCGCTTTTGGACGGTATGGAAAAATATGCTCCCAGACCACTGTATGAAGACGAATTTGGTGCTCGTGTGTTCAAGATTTCCAGAGATGCATCCGGTAATCGACTGACTCATCTGAAGGTTACCGGTGGAAGTCTTAGGGTTAAAATGGTTGTGGGAAATGAGGTCAGTGCGGTCTCGGAGGATGAGGTATGGCAGGAGAAAATAAACCAGCTGCGCGTGTATAATGGTGCAGGTTTTGAGGCAGTGGAGGAAGTGATTGCCGGAGGAATTTGTGCGGTGACAGGACTGAGCAAAACCTTTGCAGGGCAGGGACTTGGCGCAGAGTCAGCAAGTGAGCTTCCCATGCTGGAGCCGGTGCTTAACTACCGAGTGGAGCTGCCGGAGGAGGCAGACCCTGTGAAGGTGTTGGGACAATTGCGTCAGTTGGAGGAGGAAGAGCCTCTTTTGCACATTGTGTGGCAGGAATCTAGCAAGGAAATTCATGCCCAGGTCATGGGTGAGGTGCAGATAGAGATTTTGAAAAATCTGATTCTGGAACGGTTCGGATTGGAAGTGGAATTTGGCACGGGAAGTATTGTCTATAAGGAGACCATTGCCAAGCGCTCCATTGGAATCGGGCATTTTGAACCCCTGCGGCATTATGCCGAGACACAGCTATTGCTGGAGCCCGGAGAGCGTGGAAGCGGCTTACAGTTTGCCAGCCTGTGCAGCGAGGATGTGCTGGATAAAAACTGGCAGCGGTTGATTATGACCCACTTGGAGGAGCGGACTCATGTGGGTGTGCTGACCGGTTCACCGGTGACGGATTTGCGTGTGCTTCTGGTAGGGGGAAGGGCTCATGCCAAACATACAGAGGGTGGTGATTTCAGGCAGGCGACCTATCGTGCGCTCAGACATGGTTTGCGCTGTGCAGAGAGTGTTTTGCTGGAGCCGGTTTTTGCCTTTGTATTGGAGCTGCCGACAGAATACCTGGGGCGTGCTATGTCGGATGTGCAAAGAATGTATGGAAGTTTTGAGCCTCCTTTGACAGAGGGCGACAGAAGTGTGTTGAGCGGCAGGGCACCGGTGGCCACCTTTGCAGATTATCAGAGAGAGGTCAATTCCTACACCCATGGTGAGGGGCATTTGTCCTGTGTTTTGGATGGGTATGAGCCTTGTCATAATGCGGAAGAGGTGATTGAAAATTGTGGATATGACCCGGAGGCGGATTTGCAGAATCCTACAGGGTCTGTTTTCTGTGCCCATGGGGCAGGCTTTGTGGTGGATTGGGACCAGGTGGCGGAGTATGCCCATGTGGAACTTCCTGCGGAGATTTATCGATTGGCGGCAGAGCCGATGGAGAGTAGCAACCATGGAACGGACTGTGGCAATGGTATGGCTGGTGGCAGTGGTGCAGGTGTTGGCGCAGTCGGCAGTGTGACTGGATTTGGTGCAAATGGCTGCGCAGGTAATCCAGGTCAGGGAATGTCAGAGGCGGGAACTACGAGTCGTGTCAGTCAGACAAAATCATCCGGTGAGGAGCGATATATCACTCATGATGAAATTGAAGCGATATTCCGCCAGACCTATGGCGGTCATGAGCAGGATAAGAAGCGCAAGAGACGTTACCATGTAAGCCGCAGGGATGCATATGAAAGCCAGAAAAAGAGCGCCGGTCAGGCGGCTTATTCGGCGACCTCAAGGTACACCAAAACAGGCGAAAAGAAGGAAGATTGTCTGTTGGTGGATGGCTATAATATTATTTTTGCATGGGAGGAGCTACAGGAGCTTGCCGAGGTCAACATCGACAGTGCAAGGGACCGGCTCATGGATATCCTGTGCAATTATCAAGGCACGCTGGGAGGACTGTTGATATTGGTGTTTGATGCTTATAAGGTGAAGGGTGGTCCGGGCAGTGTGTTGAAATACCATAACATTCATGTGGTCTACACTAAAGAGGCAGAGACGGCGGATCAGTATATCGAGAAGACCGTTCATGAGATGGCTTCTAAGTACCGGATTACCGTGGCAACTTCTGATGCCTTGGAGCAGAGAATTGTCTTTGGCGCAGGGGCTATGAGAATGTCGGCAGCAGGGCTTTTGGAAGCTGTGGAGAGTGCGGCGAAGGAGCTGCGCGAGGAGTATATGAGTTGATAGGTTAATAGCAATTGAAACCTCCAAGGGTGAAACTTCGTCTATATAGATAACCGATGGAGCTGTGATGAGTTGCCGGGTATTATATACATAAAGGAGTTGTGGCTTATGAGAAAATGGATTGCAGGATTGTTACTGGTCGGAGTATTGTTGACAGGCTGTGGGGAGCAGGCGAAAGGAGATATTTATACCAACGAAGACATTTATTTGGTGAGCTTTAAGTGTGGGTATATCAGTGAGTATCGCCCGATTCGCTATGCTACGGTTATTATTGAGAATGAGGAGCAGCTTGCTTATGCGGAGAATCAATATGGACTAAAACCGATGGATACGTTTTCGGAGGATATGATATGTTATCCCACCGGGTTTGCACAGTATTTTGAAATTATGAAGGAGCAATATCCCTTGGATGACTACAATTATGTATTTGCCTATCAGGAGGTATCTTCCGGCGGATACTATTATCATGCAGACAGACTGGAAATCACAGAAGATTCCATTTATTTTCTGATGGATGATGAAAGCTACTCGCCTAAGGACAATGAAGCGGTATCGCAAGTGATGGGAGGCTTCGGTCATGTGGCAGCTGTGCCCAAGGAGTATATGGAGGGACGGGAGTTTCCCGGTGCGATTTATCCAGATGCAAATGATATTTCTCAGGACAGGGATTATCGATTGAGTGCGGCTTATGATCTTGGCGATGAGTCTCTTTATCAGGTATATGGCGACAAGAAGTATATTATTCGGAACGAGGCAGAGTACGAGGCTTATCTGGCGATGGCAGATGATGTTAAGCTGAATGAGAGAAGAACCTTGCAAGTCAATGTGGATTTTGATAAAACGGCGTTGCTGGTAACTTTCTTTACCAGAGATGAGCCGTACATTTTCTGCAAGACGCAGGAGGTTGAAATCGAAGGGAATCAACTGTTTATGGAATATGAACTGGTTCGGGAGAATCCCGGGGAAAAGATGGAGCCAGCAACAGGGTTGGTGTATGCTTATGTTCCCCATAGGTTTCTGACCGAGGAAAGCTATGAGGGGTGGACTGTGCCGGAGGTGGATGAGTCTTATTATGAGGAAGATATGTATGAGAATACGGCGAACAAAAGAGAAGGTTCCTCACAAGAAACTATCGAAGAAGTTCCCCAGGAAGTAAAAGATATCATGGTTGCATTTTATACAGCATACTTTGATGCAGAAGGAGATGCTGACAAATTACAGCCGTACCTGTCAGAGACATTTACATATGAAGTGGAATTATATCACGACATAGAACCAAACAGCACAATATACAGTGCAGATGATCTTGATATTCATGTAATAAAGACACAATCGGGTGATATAAGGGGAGTTGTTGGTGATGAATGCATCTTGTCTCTGGAGTTTCGTTTCCCCGATGAGGATTCTTTAACCTATTTGACCACTAATTTTGTAAGAGAAAGTTCGGGATGGAAGATTACCTTTTATGGATTAGAAAAATAAAAGCTTGCGTATGCTTCAGTTGTAGAGGAAAATGAATTATGAGTACAGTAGTAAAACGTGGATTTTGTCAGGACGACCCGAAGGAGTTTGGAGCCGGCGCTATAGAAAAACTTCAGAAGGCCGGCAGGGATGTGAGGTATTTGTTGAATCAGGGGTATCCGGTAAAGAGTGCTACTACTTTTGTGGGGAATCACTATCTTTTGTCGGAGCGCCAGCGGCTGGCCCTTGCAAGGGCAATTTCGGCGGATGAGGCGATAGCTCTTCGGAAGGCCAAAGAGGTGGTTGGGATTCCGGAAGGCTGCACAGTAAATATTGATGGGTTTAATACGATTATTTCATTGGAGGTTGCGCTGTCCGAGTCCTTGCTTTTAAAGTGCATGGACGGAACGGTTCGGGATCTGGCGGCTCTTCGGGGGACGTATCGGTTGATCGACAAGACGGACGGTGCTATCAAGATGATTGGCAGGAAGCTTGCGGAGTACAAGGTAGGAAAAGCAGTGTTTTATCTGGATGCACCGGTGTCCAACTCAGGGAGGCTGAAGGTGCGGATTTTGGAGCTGCTTGCGGAGTATGATTTCGAGGTGCAGGTGGAGGTAATCAATCAGGTGGATTCGGCACTGGAAAAGCTGGACAACGTGATTACCGGGGATGCCATCATTCTCGATAAATGCATCAGTTGGATTAATATGAACAGGCAAATTATTGATGAATTTATTGGTACGTACCCTTATGTGGATTTTGAACTTTTAGATGAAGGCATAAATTAGCAAAAATTTCAGAATATATTAATAAGTAGAACAAGCTCCGTAGGATTGCACTCGGGGCTTGTTTGTGGTAAGATACACACTGGGAGGAGAGTGCCATGATTTATAATTTGATGAGTGAGAGCGGCAGTTTACTTGCCTTGATAGGAGTATTGTTTGCGTTTGGAGGGACTTGGCTGGCTACGGCGAAGCTGAGCCCCTATTTGCCCAAGGACGGAGGAAGGGATTTTGCCCATGATGGCAAGCTGTCGGCGGGTAAGCCCAGGGGTGCGGGGATTATATTTGTGCTGGTGTTTGTGGCATCAGTGCTTCTGTTTGTGCCCATAAAACCTGAGATGGTGATTTATATGATTCTTATTACCATCTGTATGATGACAGGATTTTTGGATGATGCGTCTAAGACACCTTGGGGAGAGTACAAGAAGGGGTTTCTCGATTTGTGCGTGGCTGCCATGGTAGCAATGACTTTTTTGAAATACAATTCTGCTGTGGTGGAGTTGGCGTTTTTGGATGTGAAGTTTGTGCTGCATCCGGTGGTGTTTGCCCTGCTTACCATTGTGCTGGTGTGGGCTTCCGTAAATGTGACCAACTGCGCCGACGGTGTGGACGGGCTTTCGGGAACCCTTACTATCGTTACGCTAGGCACCATTTATATGATCAATCAGATAAAGGACAAGCCGGATTTTTCCTATGCGATTGTGCTCTTTATTGTGTGTCTGCTGGGGTATCTTTGGTTTAATGCTACACCCAGTAAGCTGATGATGGGGGATGCGGGAAGCCGTGCTATGGGTCTGATGATTAGCATTGCGATTCTGAAGACAGGATGTCCGGTGCTGTACATTCCTGTGGCTATTGTGCTGATTCTGGATGGTGGATTGGGCCTTTTGAAGGTGGCGCTGATTCGGTTTTTGAAGATTTATATTTTGAAAAATACACGTACGCCCCTGCATGACCATGTGAGAAAGGTGTGGGACTGGTCCAACACTCAGACAGTATATCGTTTTGCAATTATTCAGGTGATTGTGTCTGCCGTAACGATTTATTTGATTCAGATGTAGCAGGCGCGGCGGTGTGTCCGGTTGTGAACAGATTTGAACCGGCAGGCCGGAAAGGAGAAAGAAATGTACGATCAGTTGACTCCCAGTGATATCAAGAAGATGGAGGAAGAAATTGAGTACCGGAAGCTTGTAGTGCGTCCCAAGGCACTGGAGGATGTGAAGGAGGCTCGTTCCCATGGGGATTTGAGTGAGAATTTTGAATATTATGCGGCGAAGAAGTTCAAGAATCAGAATGAGAGCCGTATTCGTTATTTGGACAGAATGATTCGCACGGCTCGCGTGATTTCCGAGGACTCTGCGGAGGACGAGGTGGGTATGAACAATACCGTGACGGTGCAGTTTTTGGACGATGGTACAGAGGAAACTTATAAAATCGTGACCACGGTACGGAGCAATTCGTTGGCGGGTCTGATTACCAATGAGTCGCCTCTCGGCAAGGCGCTTCTTCGTAAAAAAGTGGGGGATGTGGCTCATGTGCAGGTTAATGACACGGTGGGCTATGATGTTAAGATTGTAAAAATCGAGAATACCGACGATGACGGTGATAAGATAAGGAGTTTTTAGATGAAAAAATATCTGCTTTTTGATTTGGACGGTACTTTGACAGACCCCGGAGTGGGCATTACCACTTGTGTACAGTATGCTTTGCAGTCCTTTGGGATTGAGGAGCCGGATTTAAGTCAGCTGGAGTGTTTTATCGGCCCGCCTTTGAAGGACAGCTTCAAGGAATTTTATAATATGGACGATGAGCAGGCCCAGCAAGCTGTGGAGAAATATAGAGAGCGTTTTCATGATACAGGTATTTTTGAAAATGAAGTGTATAAAGGAATTCCTGAGATGCTTAAGCTCTTGCAGTCCAAGGGCTTTTATCTTGCGGTAGCATCCTCGAAGCCTACGGTTTATGTAGAGCGGATTTTGGAGCATTTTAACCTGCGGAAATATTTCTGCGTGGTAGTGGGAAGTGAGTTGGACGGAACACGGGTAAACAAGGATGAGGTAGTGCTTGAGGCATTGAACCGTCTGTTTTCCTATAAGCCCATTCAACATAGTCAGGTTTATATGATTGGTGACCGTAAATTTGACATCGAGGGTGCTAAGGCACTCAAGGTGGAGAGTGTAGGTGTTACTTATGGTTATGGCGACATGGAGGAGTTAAAGGCTGCCAAGGCAGATTATATTGTACGCAGTGTGGAGGAATTGCAGAAGTTCCTTATGCGTGGTGTGGAGGAAGAAAATAAGCCACAGCAGGAACAGAAGACAGGACTTACTTTCTCCAAAATTTGGACCATGTTGTTTTATTTTTTGATGTTTATGCTGGCGCGCAGTGTGGTTGTATATGCAGTGGATTTTGTTTGCGTAAATCTGTGGGATAAAAATCTGCCGGCGTGGCTGGACAGCTTTTTGTTTGTGCGTGACTCTGCGTCCTTGCCGGAGGGAATGGAGTGGGGATTCACGGGTAATCAGACGGCGATTAAGGCCATTCTTGGATTTATCGGTGGTGCGTTGGCGATTCGTAAGGATGCAATGCATGTAATTAAGACAATTGCTGAGGAAAATAAGCTCAGATACCTGCGCAAGGAAGGCGCTAAGAGTTATCTGCTTTTGGCAGGTGCAACCGTAGGTTCCGCATTGGGACTGAATCTTGCATTGGAGCTTACCGGCGTTGTAGACAAGGTGGCTGCATATCAGGCGGTGGTTGCAGACCAGTATTCTGCACATTTTCTGCTGGGACTGATTTCTACCGGAATTATAGCTCCTATTGCAGAGGAACTTTTGTTCCGTGGAATCATCCATAATGTATTGAAGCGTGTGATGACTACGCAGGTTGCATTGTTCTTCTCATCTGCGTTTTTTGGATTGTATCATATGAATTTAGTGTCCGGTTTGTATGCATTTATAATGGGATGTCTGATTGCTTATGCTTATGAGTATTTCGGAGATTTCAAGATGGCTGTGGCAGTGCATGCGGGAGCAAATATTTTAGTGTATTGTCTGACCTATACACCGATTGTAACCAGCGGTTTTGTGAGTTGGCCGGTTTGTCTTGTGTTTGCGGCGCTTGCTCTTGGCTGCCTGCAGTCTATGAAGCGCAAAAAGGATGTTTTTTAAGGAGTTGACATGAAGTTTTCCATTATTGTAGTTGCGTTGAACGCAGGGGAAAAATTAAAAGAAACCATACAGAGTATCTTAAATCAGACCTATACCAATTATGAGATTGTAGTGAAGGACGGAGGCAGTAAGGATGGCTCCGTGGAGGCTTTGCCCGAAGATGAGCGGATAAAGCTGTTTGTGGAGAAGGATACCGGTATTTATGATGCAATGAATCAGGCTGTTTTGAAGGCGCAGGGAGAGTATATACTGTTTCTTAATTGTGGAGACAGTTTTTATGACAATCAGGTGCTTGAGAGGGCAGCCTCCTGTATTGAAAAGGAACAGGGGGAGGCGCCCCTGGTAGTTTATGGAGATACTTATGGTGCCAAGAATAATGTAATGATAGCGGCTCCCAAGAAGATTGACGGGTTTGCCTGCTATCGTAACATACCCTGTCATCAGTCCTGTTTTTATGCAACACAGCTTTGCAAGGAGAAGCCATATCTGCCGGAGTATCGGATTCGGGCGGATTATGAGCACTTTCTGTGGTGCTTTTATGAAGCAAAGGCCAAGATGGTTTATATGGGAAGTACAGTGGCTTCCTATGAAGGTGGCGGTTATTCGGAGAGTAAGGAAAACCGCAAAAGGGATAAGGAAGAACATAGACTGATTACCGAGGCTTATATGGAGTCTAAGGAGCTTGCGGGATATCGCAGGGCAATGAATTTGTCGCTGGCACCTCTTCGCAGTTTCCTGGCGGAAAATAAGCTGACCTCATGGCTGTATCACTGGTTGAAGGATTGTTTGTACCATCACAAGCTACGGATATTTTTTGGGGTTGTGTTTCTGGTAGTGGAATTGTATTTGTTCCTTGGAACGGGTGTGATGGGAGAAGAAGTTGTAAGCTATCATACCGGAGAGGGTTCCTGGGAGGTGATGGCTTCGGAGGAGGCACCGGGATTTTGTCAGGAATTTATACCCCAGTATGACAAACTGGAGAGCATAAGTGTTCTGATGTATAAGGAACATATGGACAAGCAGGATGGCACGGTCTCTATCATTATTGCCGATGAAGCCAATGAGATTGTATTTGAAGAACAGAGAGAGCTCTCTAAGGTAAAAAACGGGCAGTTTACAGATGTGAATGTGAATCTGGAGGTTGCATCAGGGAAGAAGTATTATCTCACTGTTTTATGCGAACCGTCTTCTGAGGGAGAGTTTCCTGCGTTGGGTGTGTGTGGTCCGGATTATGCTTTGCCGGAGAGTGGTCTGTTGGTTCATGAGGATGAATTGCAGGGGACTCAGCTGGTAAGCCGTTACTGTTATGATGGTGTTGTGCCGGTTTCAAAGATGAGAAATGTGTTTATTATCTGCGTGGTAACGGCATTGGGAATCATGTTTGGACTGCCGGACAATAAGTATTTGAGATGGCTGGCGGCGTTGGTATTGTTGCTTGCAGGACCTTATGTACTGGGTTCGCGTCTGGAGCTTCTGACTTTTAATGAGTTTGTGTATCTGCCTATTTCCATGAAGTGGAATCTAGGCATTATGTACGGACTGGAAATCCTCTTACTTTTGTGTACCCATTCTCCAAGAATTACCATTACGGTTACCAATATATTGTTGACTGTTATATATTCCGTCAATTATTTTATGGTGAACTACAGGGGAACACCGCTTCGTATGAATGATTTATCAGCCATTGGAACCGCCGCTCAGGTGGTGGGGGATTATAACTTTGTACCCAATGATCATCTTGCTTTTGCCTGGGGACTACTGGTATTTCTTGTGGTGTTTGGTGTGCAGACCGGTACCGGCAAGTGTGGTAAAAAAGCGGATAAGCCCGGACAATTGGTTAAGAAAGTGGTATCCTATGCGGTGACAATCGCTATTGCTGTGGCGGTGGGTGCATATGGAGGTTATCAATTGCTTTATACGGATTTGTTGAACCGTGTGGGATTTGCAGATGAGGAGTACAGGGGCTTAGGCTATGATGCCATATACTATGCCAACGGTTATCTGGTGGGAACCTGTGTGGATTTGAAGAATCTGAATGTAAAGCCTATGGATGGGTATTCTGTGGAGGTTGTAGAACAAATTTTGACAGAGGCAGCGGATTCCGAAGAGGCGGGGGAAGAAAATCCCCATGTGATTCTGATTATGAATGAAAGCTTTTCAGACCTTCGTGTATTGGGGGAGCTGGGGCTGAATCAGGAGAATATGGCTTTTTTTAATTCATTGGAGGAAAATACGGTTCGGGGCTATGTGAATGCTTCTGTTGTGGGCGGTGGTACTGCAAACAGTGAGTTTGAGGTGCTGACCGGTTGTAATATGGCATTTTTCTCGCCCAATTATTATCCTTATGAGCAGGCGGTAAAGAAGCCAATGAATTCCTTGGTCAGTCAGATGGAAAAGTATGGTTATACGACCTATGCCATGCATCCGGAGCCCGGACGGAACTGGAACAGGTCCACAGTATACAAATATCTGGGATTTGATCAGATGTTTTTCAAAGAGGACTTTGCAGGTGCAGAGGAAATTCACAGCGGTGTGTCTGATGCAGAGACTTATAAGAAGATTATTGATTTGTATGAAAACAGAGAAGAGGGAGAGAAGCTTTTCGTCTTTGATGTCACTATGCAGAATCATGGTGGCTATAGTCAGGAGGAAGGTCCTGACGAGGTAGTTTCAACGACTGTGGATGAGCCGGAGTTAAATGAATTTTTGTCTCTTATGAAGATATCGGATGAAGCATTTGCTGATTTAATCGGATATTTTGAGGCACAGGATGAGAAGGTGGTTATCTGTATGTTCGGAGACCATCAGCCGTGGGTGTCCAACCAGATTATGGCAATGGATAACAGTCTGCCTTTGGAGCAGTTACAGAAGAAGTACAAAACACCTTTTGTTATCTGGGCTAACTATGATATTGAAGAGGCGAAAGGCTTGGATATCAGTATGAATTATCTGGGAGGTCTATTACAGCGCACAGCCGGAATTCCCCTTTCTCCGTATTTTAGTTATCAGGAGAAGCTTAGAGAAGATTATCCGATTATTACTCTGAACTGTTATATGGATAAAGAGGAGAATTTCTATAGTTGGGGAAGTGAAGGCAATGAATTCCCGGAATATCGTATGCTGCAATATAATTATCTTTTTGATGATACTGTCGAATGGGGGTACTAACCAATGAAGGGTAACTTTGCCCAAGGCATGGATAAGTCCAACAAGTTCATAAAGGAAATAGGTCAATGGCTCAAGGACTGTCTGTGTCATCATAAGTTACGGATGCTGTTGGGGCTTGTGTTTCTGGCGGCAGAGCTTTATTTGTTTCTGGGAACAGGGGTAATGGGAGAGGAATATATAAGCTTTCATACCGGAGAAGGTTCCTGGGAGGTAGCCGCTTCGGAGGAGGCACCGGGATTTTGTCAGGAGTTTATACCCCAACACAGGGAATTGCGGGCCATAAGCTTTTTGATGTACAAGGAGCATTTGGAAAAGCAGGATGGTGCTGTGTCTGTCATTATTGCCGATGAGGCTAATGAGATTGTATTTGATAAGAAGATAACTGTTTCGGAAGCCAAAAACGGAAAGTTTACAGATGTGGAAGTTGGATTAGAGGTTTCCCCAAGAAAGAAGTATTATTTGACGGTTCTGTGTGAGCCATCTTCGGATGGGGAGTATCCTGCCCTTGGTGTGTGTAGTCTGGATTACGAATTGCCGGAGAGCGGCAAGTTGGTTCAGCAGGACGAAGTGCAGGGGGCTCAGCTGGTAAGCAGATTCTATTATGATGGAGTGGTGCCCGCCGGAAAGATGAGAAATGTTTTGATTATCTGTGTGGTAACGGCGTTGGGAGTTATGTTTGGTCTGCCGGACAATAAGCGTCTGAGAATGGTGACAGCCTGTATACTTCTTATTGTGGGACCTTATGTGCTGGGATCACGGCTGGAGCTTTTGACCTATAAGGAAGTATATTATAGTCCCATAGCCATGAGATGGAATCTGGGCTTAATGTATGGGCTGGAAATTCTGATTTTGTTATGTACACATTCTCCACGCATTACCATTGCGGTTACCAATATTATTTTGACTATTATCTATTCGGCCAATTATTTTATGGTGGCATATCGTGGAACTCCGCTTAGAGTGAATGATTTGTCAGCCATTGGAACCGCTGCACAGGTGGTGGGAGACTATAAGTTTGTGCCCAATGATCATCTGGCATTTGCATGGGGACTGTTGGCGGTTTTGGTGGTATTTGGTGTGCAGACCGGCGTGGGCAGGAAGTGCAAAAAACAGGATGGGACGGATCAGTCCGCTAAGTCTGCTAAGTCTGATTTCCTGGTTAAGAAGGCGCTCTCTTATGTGGTGACGATTGCCATTGCTGTAGTAGTAGGAGTATTTGGTGCTTATCAGCTGATTCATACGGATTTCTTGTATCGCGTGGGTTTTGTGGATGACGAGTATAAAGGTTTTGACTATGATGTGATATATTATGCCAATGGTTATCTGGTAGGAACCTGTTTGGATTTGAAAAACATGAATGTCAAGCCTGTAGAGGGCTATTCTGTAGAGAGTGTGGAGGAGATTCTGACAGTGTTTTCTGCATTTTCGGGAGAGGCAGAGGAAGAGCTGCCACATGTGATTCTGGTTATGAATGAAAGCTTTTCGGATTTGCGGGTATTGGGAGAGCTGGGACTGAATCAGGAGAATATGGCCTTTTTTAACTCTTTGGAGGAGAATACCGTGAGGGGCTATGTGAATGCTTCTGTTGTGGGTGGTGGTACTGCTAACAGTGAGTTTGAGGTACTGACCGGCTGTAATATGGCATTTTTCCCGCCCAATTATTATCCATACGAGCAGGCGGTAAAGAGACCGTTAAATTCTATGGTCAGTCAGATGAAAAAATATGGTTACACTACCTATGCCATGCATCCTGAACCCGGTAATAACTGGAGCAGGGATATTGTTTACAAGTATTATGGGTTTGATGAAATGTTCTTTGAGGAAGATTTTGCAGGGGCGGAAGAGATTCACAGTGGTGTGTCGGATGCAGCAACTTACGAAAAGATTATTGAATTATACGAAAACCGTAAAGAGGGAGAGAAGGTCTTTATCTTTGATGTGACCATGCAGAATCACGGCGGTTATGCGAAAGAGGAAGGTCCTGACGAGGTGGTTGCCAGCGCGGTGAATGAACATCAGGTAGATGAATTTCTGTCATTAGTAAAAATATCAGATGAGGCGTTTGCCGATTTAGTGAGATATTTTGAGTCGCAGGATGAGAAGGTGGTGGTCTGTATGTTTGGAGACCATCAGCCGTGGGTGTCGAACCTGATTGTGGGGGAGGATAGTGAACTGCCACTGGAGCAGTTACAGAAGAAGTACAAAACACCTTTTGTTATCTGGGCCAACTATGATATTGAAGAGGCGAAAGGCTTGGATATCAGCATGAATTATCTGGGTGGTTTGTTGCAGAGAACTGTGGGGTTACCACTTTCACCTTATTTGTGCTATCAGGAGAAGTTGAGGGAGGAATATCCGATTATAACACTGAATTGTTATGCGGATAAAGAAGGAAACTTTTATAATTGGGGAAGTGAAGGAAACGAATTCCCGGAATATCGCATGCTGCAATATAATTATCTGTTTGATGATATTGTTGAATGGGGGTACTAACAAATGAAGTATGATTTTGCCCAAGGCATATATAAGTTCATAAAGGAAATAGGTCAATGGCTCAAGGATTGCCTGTGTCATCATAAGTTTCGTATATTTCTGGGACTTGTGTTTCTTGTGGTAGAATTATGTTTGTATCTTGGAACGGATGTGATGCTGGAGGAGGCAGTAAGTTATCATACCGGAGAGGGTTCCTGGGAGGAGCAGTTTACGGAGGAGGTTCCCGGAATCTGTCAGGAATTTGTGCCACAATATGATTATCTGCAAATGATTAGTTTTTTGATGAGTAAAGAGCAGATTACAGGTGAGGGCGGAGAGGTCTCAATTATTATTGCTGACGAAAAGAATCAGATTGTATTTGAAGAAAGCCGAAGTCTTGACAAGGTCAAGGATGGACGGTTTACGGATGTGGATGTGAATCTGGAGCTTAAGGCCGGTAGGAAATATTATCTGACGATTGCATGTAGTCCTTCTACAGCAGGGGAGTATCCTGCTGTGGGTGTGTGCGGTCTGGAGAGTGCTTTGCCAGAGAGTGGGATGCTGGTCATGGGTGAGGAGCGGGAAGGAACGCAGATGGTAACCCGTTATGGCTACGAGAAGGTTCTGCCCGCTGCGAAGGCAAGGAATATTATTATCATATGTCTGGCAACAGCATTTGGTGTTATGTTTGGTCTGCCGGAAAATAAGTGGTTGAGACGGGTAGCAGGTGTGGTGCTTCTGTTGATTGGTCCTTATCTGCTGGGGCAGCGTCTGGAGCTTCTGACTTATGAAGAGATATATTATATTCCCATGGCGTTTAAGTGGAATGTGGGAATTATGTATGGTTTGGAGCTTTTGGTGCTGTTGTGTACTCATTCGCCGAGGGTGACGATTGCAGTTACGAATGTTGTATTGACGATACTATATTCGGTCAATTATTTTGTTATTATGTACCGTGGAACGCCCTTGCGTATAAATGATTTTACCGCCATTGGAACTGCTACCAAGGTGGCTGGAGACTATGATTTTGTTCCAAATGACCAGATGGCATTTGCATGGGGAATTTTAGTATTTCTGGTGGTGTTTGGTGTTCAGACGGGAACCCGGAAAATAGAGTGGACAAAGATGAAAGAGAAGCTGGCTGACAGGCGTGCTCTCACAATGAAAATTGTGGGTTATGCAGCGACTATTGGGCTTGCCATGATTATAGGCAGTGCAGGTGTTTATCTGCTGACATGTACTGATTTTTTGAGTCGTGTGGGATTTGCAGATGAGGAATATAGAGGTTTCCATTCTGATTTGATTTATTCCATGGATGGCTATCTGGTGGCTACCTGTATTGAGGTAAAGAACTCCCGAATTACGCCTATGGAGGGATATTCCGCGAAGCGGGTGGAGGAAATTCTGTCAGAGGTGCCGGATGAGCAGGAAGAGGTGACGGAAGAGCTGCCTCATGTGATTTTGGTTATGAATGAGAGCTTTTCGGATTTGCGTGTGCTTGGTGGGGTGGAGCTGAATCAGGATAATCTGGTTTTCTGGAATTCCCTGAAGGAAAATACCGTGCGTGGATATGTGAATGCGTCAGTTATTGGCGGAGGTACTGCAAACAGTGAATTTGAGGTGTTTACCGGCTGTAGTACAGCCTTTTTGCCAGTGAACTATTATCCATACCAGCAGGCTATCAGAAAGCCTGTAAATTCCCTGGTTAGTCAGATGGAAAAGTATGGTTACAGCACTTATTCCATGCATCCTGAGGATGAAGATAACTGGAATCGTTCTAAGGTGTATCAGTATTATGGATTTGATGAGAGCCTTTGGGATAAGGATTTTGAGGGAGCTGAGGTAATACATCGGGGTGTTTCCGATGCGGAAACTTATAAGAGAGTTATTGAGTTATATGAAGGCAGACAGGAAGGGGAAAAGTTGTTTGTTTTCGATTTGACCATGCAGAATCATGGTGGATATTTTCTGGAGGATGGTCCTGACGAAGTAGTTGCAACCAATATGCAGGAGGATGACCTGAACGAGTATTTGTCATTGGTTAAAATATCCGATGAAGCGTTTGCAGAGTTAATCGGTTATTTTGAAGATGCAGATGAGAAGGTGGTTATCTGTATGTTTGGAGACCACCAGCCATATGTGTCGGATTTGGTAATTCCTTCGGATACCATTGGCGACAATCAGGAGCGTCTGATGAGCAAATATAAGACACCCTTTGTCATCTGGGCCAATTATGATATCGAGGAAGCGGATGGTCTGGATATCAGTCTGAATTATCTGGGCGGACTCTTGCAGAGGACAGCCGGGATTCCGCTTTCGCCGTATTTTGCCTATCTTGAGGAGCTTAGAAGTGAGTATCCCATAATCACGGCAAAAGGATACGTGGATAAGGATGGAAATTATTATAACTGGAGCAGTACAGAGGATGAATTTGCAGAATATCGGATGTTGCAGTACAATTATCTGTATGATGATACCATTGATTGGGGGTATTAAGGATGAAGGGACAGAAGAAAAAGATGATGCAAAAAATACTCTCAGTAGGTAAAGTGGTTTTGCTCTGGTTGATGGCGATGGGAGTGATTTTGATTTGGGCCTGTCGTCAGTGCAATGTGAATTTTACCATGTTTTTGGTAGATTGGAAAAATGCATTCGTTGATACACCTCTTTTTCCCCAGCTGATTAGAAATAAAATGCTTTTAGTTTCTGCAGCGTTTGCGCTTCTTGGAGCAGTGGTGCTTGTGACGGAGGAATTCAGCTGGAAAATTAAGGTATTTGGATGGAATTGGAAGCTTTCCTCCGGGGAACGGAGCTTCCGTATTGCAATAAACTGTGCTATAGCGGCGTTTGCGTTGGTGTTTGTAGTTGTGTCAGCTTCTTTTTTAAAACCGGAGATTAGAATGATGTTGGATAACAACTGGGACAAAGAGGCGTTGATTGCTCATGCCTGCGGTGGTATAGAAGAGACGGATTATACAAACAGTATGGAAGCCTTTGAGCTAAGTTATGCCAACGGTCATCGAAGCATTGAAGTGGATTTTGTGCTTACTGCGGATGATAAGCTGGTGTGTTGTCACGACTGGAAAGATGAGCTGAGCAGTGAGCATGAGAAAGGGTATGTCTGTACGGAAGAAGAATTTCTGTCATTAAAGCTGTATGACAAGTATACGCCCATGTCTTTGGAGATGTTGTTTGAGCTCATGCAGAAATATGAAGATGTTTATGTGATTACGGACACGAAAGAGACGAAGGAAGAGCTTGTACGGAAGGAGTTTCAGTTTATCGTGGATACGGCCAGAGCAGTAGGCGCTGAGGATGTGCTGGACCGATTTGTGGTGCAGCTTTATAATCACGAAATGTACGATATTGTGGAGGAGTATTATTCATTTCCAGAATATATTTTGACACTTTATAAGCTGGATGAGCCGGACGAGGCGGATTTTATTGAGCATAGCAGGTTTTGCAGAACAAGAGGGTTTAACACCATTACCATGTGGCCCGAATGGGCAAAGCCTGAGATTGTAGAAGTTGCAGACCGCTATGGAATTGATATTTACGTCCATACGATAAATGATGTGGATACGTTGGAGGAATTGAAGGCCGGTGGTGTAAAGGGATTTTATACAGACTTTATAACACCTGATTTGTTGGTGGAATAATGTGTTATGGTTGCATGATAGTTGTGACTATAGGTTGAGACGAGGAGGCAATTGTGGGACAGAAGACAGAAGGAAGAAAACAGAATCTGGACGAGCTGCGCTGTCTGGCTATGATGATGGTAGTGGCGCTACATTTTCTCGGGAAGGGAGATATTCTGGGAGAGGCTACTGCTCAGGAAATGGGGGCAGTGGGTGTTGCAGCATGGGTGCTGGAGTCGTTCTGCATTGTGGCAGTGAATGTGTATATGCTGATTAGCGGATACTTTTTGTGTGAGTCTTCCTTTAAGTTAAATCGTCTTTTAACACTGTATTTGCAGGTTTGGATGTATTCTGTTGGAGTAGGACTTCTGGGGATTGTGACAGGAGTTGTACCCGCTGAGGAGCTCAGTACACATTATTTTTTGACTTTACTGTTGCCGGTATCCATGGGACATCATTGGTTCATTACTGCTTATATTTTTCTGTATGTGCTCCTGCCATTGGTTGGAACAGCTGTAAAAAACATGACAAAAGAACAATTAAAACTTGCTTTAATTTTGGCTTTGTTTGCATTTTGTCTGTTAAAATCTGTGATGCCATTCCGCTTGGAGGAGGACGGACAGGGTTATGATGTGCTGTGGTATCTTTGTGTATTTCTGGTGGCTGCCTATATCAGAAAATTTGGTATGGGTATATTGAAGAAACGTCTGAATTGCATGTTGCTTTATGTGGGAGGATGTTTGTTGGCACTGGCAGAGTTTTTTATACTGCGATATATTTTCCTTCAAACAGGTAAGCTGGAATTCATTATGAAGATTAGTTTTGAATATAACCATATATTTGTGCTGGTGGCAGCTGTGGGGCTGTTTGGCTGGTTTCTGCACGGCAGGGGCGAAGGACCTGTGGCAAATGTGGCTACGAAGGTAGCACCTTATGTGTTGGGGGTATATCTGTTGCATGAAAATATGAGTGTGCGGTATGCTTGGCAGAAGTGGTTTGGTGCAGATGGGATAGAAAGTATTCCGGAGTTGTTTGTGCGGACTGTGGTAGCGGTAGCGGTAGTGTTCGTAACGGGTGTTATTGTTGAATGGGTTCGGTGTTTGCTGGTGAGAGGTATTGGAAAGCTGTTTTCACATTTTAGTATCTGGAAGAAATTTACAGAGAGACTGGAAAGGGTACGAGTATAGTGTAGAAATATATTTTTACACAGAAATTTGTGCTTGCCCCCCAATTTTCAGGTTATTGAAAGAATGGAGATTAAGATGGAAAAACGTAAATCCCAGACAACTACAAATCAAATAAGAACCTGGTGGGAGCCTTTTTTGGTAGTATTCCTGTTTTGGTATCCGCTGCGTCACATTCATTGGGGAATTGACTGGTGGGATACCGGATATAATTATGCTAATTTTAAGTATGCCGGGTTGGAGCATATGGATTCCATGTGGTTCTTTTCCACTTATCTGGCCAATGTCGCAGGACATATTTTGACCATGCTTCCGGGAGGAGATACGCTACTGGGAATGAATCTGTATACGGGATTGTTGGTCAGTGTATTGGCGCTAATGGGATATTTCTTTTGCACAAGGAAGCTTCAGATGCCGAGAGGAATTGTATTTGTGGGCGAATTTGTGGCCATCAGTCTGTGTTGGTGCCCGACGGCACTTTTGTACAATTATCTGACGTATATTTTCTATTTGGCCTGTGTGATTCTTTTGTATTTGGGTCTGACCGGAGAAAAAAAGTGGTTTCTTTTTGCTGCCGGAGTTTGTTTGGGAGCTAATGTGCTGGTGCGGTTTTCCAATTTGCCGGAGGCGGCAATGATTGTGGCTGTTTGGGCCTATGCGTTTCTGGTGTGGCTGGAGAAGCGCAGAGGTGGCTTGTCTATGGCAGTGCGTCATACGCTCTGGTGTCTGGGTGGTTATCTGGCAGCTCTTTTGGTATTTCTGGGCTATATTTTTGTCAAGTACGGTGCAGATACTTATGTAAACAGCATAATGCGTCTATTTGCCATGACAGAAAACGCTACGGATTATAAGGCTACGTCTATGCTGGATGGGATGATTTCGGCGTATCGGGAAAATTTGTACTGGGTGTTTAGAATGGGCGTTTTTGTGGCGGCAGGAATGATTGGATTTGTACTGCTTAAGCTGATGTTGAAGCTGACAAAAGTGCTTTTGGGAAAGTGTATGAAAAAGGACAGTGCATGGATAAATGGTCAGGAGCTTGGCAGAGCCGGTGCACCTGTCTTTATACGTGCTATGTGGGATGTGGCATATATTTGTGCGTGTGGCATTGCTGTTTTGATGGTTGCATGGTTGTATATGAAGGGATTTGTTGCATTGGAATTTTATACCTATGGAGCAATGCTTTGGCCGGGAGTGACATTTTTGATGCTTGCCATGGGAATTGCTCTAATACGTATTTTTCATCCGGAATGTCCTACAGATGAGAAGTTAATCAGCGGCATGATGATACTGGTCATCTTGCTTACATCCCTGGGGAGCAACAATAAGGTATATCCCAGTATGAATAATCTCTTTGTGGCAGCACCTTATACATTATGGCAGTGTTATTGTTTTGTAAAGGATGTAAAGGAATGGAGAGGCATTAGTTTCTTTCCTGCAAAGACTGCGCTAGTGGCCTTTTTGGGACTGTTTCTCTTTCAGATTGGCGGGTTTGGTATGGGCTTTGTATTTGGAGAAGCTACCGGCTTGCAAAACGTAACGACTGTTACTGAAAACAATGATGTGCTCAAGGGTGTGAAAATGAGCCCGGAGAGAGCTGAGATTATGACGGAAATTACAGATTATGCCAAAGACAATGATTTGATTGGAAAAGAAGTGCTTACCTATGGTAAGATTCCTTCTATCAGTTATTATCTGGAAATGCCACCAGCTTTTAACTCGTGGAGTGATTTGGATTCCTATCAGTATAGTTTCATGGAAGAAGCGTTGCAGGAGCTTACAAGAGAGATAGAATCCGGAGAGTCAGAATGTCCGGTAGTGATATTAAATAATGCTGATCTGACATATGAAGAAAGTGCGAAGTATGGATTGGTTAAGGGATTTATGGAAAAATTTAATTATGATTTGACTTTTGAAAATGAGAAGTTCAGAGTATATTTGGCAGAATAAAAAGAGCTTAATATATGAGGATATGACAAAAGACCACACAATTGTGTGGTCTTTTGTCATGAATTATAAAATCTGTAGTCCTTTTTCTTCTGCTTCTTTAATTATGCGGTCAGGCCACAGAGAGCACTGTACCTCTGCGATGTGAGCCTTTCTTAAGAAGAACATACATATTCTGGATTGTCCGATACGGCCACCGATGGTGTAGGGCAGTTCTTCATTTAATACAGACTGGTGGTAAGGAAGCTGTGCACGCTCCTGACAGCCGGCTTTCTCAAGCTGTTCCTCCAAAGCTTTCTTGTCAACACGGATACCCATGCTGGAAAGCTCCAGAGCAATATCCAGAACAGGATAGTAAACAAGAATATCTGCATTCAAGGACCAGTCATCATAGTCCGGCGCGCGGCCATCATGAGGCTCGCCGGATTCTAACTTATCGCCAATCTGCATAACACAAACAGCACCTTTGGCTTTGGAGATATGATATTCACGCTCCTTGGGGGAAAGATGAGGGAACATCTCCTCCAATTCGCTGGTAGTTATAAAGAAAATTTCAGGAGGAAGAATTTCCTGAATATAATCAAACTGAATGGACATATATTTTTCGGTCTTGCGGAGTACCTTATAAACAGTTCGTACAGTAGCCATCAAAGTCTCCATGTTGCGCTCTTCCTTGGAGATGATTTTCTCCCAATCCCACTGATCCACATAAATAGAATGAATGTTGTCAGTTTCCTCGTCACGGCGGATTGCACTCATGTCGGTGTAAAGTCCCTGACCTACGGAGAAACCGTATTTTTTCAGTGCATAGCGCTTCCATTTGGCAAGTGACTGAACAATCTCACCTTCAGCACCTTCCTGTTCACCGATGTCAAATCGTACAGGACGTTCTACGCCGTTCAGATTGTCATTTAACCCGGAATCGGGGTCCACAAAAAGGGGTGCGGACACACGCAAAAGCTGCAAACGCTCAGCCAGTAAAGTCTGAAAAAAATCTTTGACCGTCTTGATGCCAACCTGAGTCTGATACAGATTGAGCTCTGACTTATAGTTTTCGGGTATTACTAATTTTGACATAAAACACCTGCTTTCTTAAAAATGATATAGAGTGGTTATTGGAAACTCCACGGTGGTTTTAAAAACTCCACGGTGGTGTTGAAAACTCCACCTTACTATTTAACCGCTTTTTTGGGGATTTTGCAACTGTTTTTTAGATTACTTTAAAAATAAATTTTACCATTGCAAACATCGAACATATGTGCTAATATAAAAGATATCAAGCAGAACGGATGTTCTAAATGAGCGTTTGGTATATTTAAACGGATTGTTGAGCGGATTGTTGAAGCAAAAGGGAGGTGTTGCTTTGGAATATATGATTTCCGGAGAGAATTCTTCGATTATGGATAAGTTAAGTATCCTTACGGATGCAGCCAAATTTGATGTAGCATGTACCTCCAGCGGAGTAGACCGGAGAGGGAGTGAACGTCCGTGGGGCAGGGGAGGGAAGGAGGACGGAAGGATAGGCACTCAAGGGAATTGCGGTATGGGTGGAGCCGGTAGGGTTAAGAGTATGGGAAATTGCGCAGCCGCGGGTATTTGCCATAGTTTTTCCAGTGATGGGCGATGCATTTCTCTTTTGAAAATATTGATGACCAATGAATGCATCTATGATTGTAAATATTGTTTAAACCGTCGCTCCAATGACGTGCCGCGGGCGACTTTTACACCGGAGGAAATCTGTACGTTGACGCTGGAGTTTTACAGACGTAATTATATAGAAGGATTGTTTTTGAGCTCAGGTATCATCCACAGTCCCACATTTACCATGGAGCTTATCTGTAGGACAATTTATCTTTTGCGGGTGAAATACCAGTTCAACGGCTACATACATGTGAAGGCGATTCCGGGTGCAGATGGGGAGGTAATCAGACAGACCGGTTTCCTTGCGGACAGGATGAGTGTGAACCTGGAGTTGCCTACCGCAGAGGGGTTGCGCAATCTGGCACCCAACAAACACAGGAAGAATATTTTAACACCCATGCGCCAAATTCAAAACGGAATTACGCAGAATAAGGATGAATTGACGGTTTATCGCCATACGCCGCGCTTTGTGACAGGAGGACAGTCTACCCAGATGATTATTGGTGCCACTCAGGAGAATGATTATCAGATATTGAACGTGGCAGAGAATTTGTATCGTAAGTTTGAGTTAAAGAGAGTGTTTTATTCGGCTTTTGTGAGGGTGAATGATGATAAGGAACTGCCGGCATTGCCCGGAGGTCCACCTCTTTTGCGGGAACATCGATTGTATCAGGCAGACTGGTTGCTGCGCTTCTACGGGTTTGAGGCGAACGAATTATTGGATGAGAAACGACCTTTTTTCAATGTGATGCTGGACCCTAAGGAGGATTGGGCGGTGCGTCACTTGGAGGAGTTTCCCATAGAGATTAACCGGGCGCCTTATGAGAAGCTTTTGCGCATTCCGGGGGTAGGGGTGAACAGTGCAAGGCGCATTGTGGCGGCAAGACGTAGCTGTAATCTGTCCTTTGGGGATTTGAAGAAGATAGGTGTGGTTTTGAAACGTGCGGTGTATTTCATTACTTGTAATGGGCGAATGATGTATCCGACCAAACTGGAGGAGGATTATATAGTGCGAAATCTTACGGATGAGAAGCAACGGATTCGGTTTGGCAGCGATGGTATGAGTTATCGGCAGATGACCTTGTTTGACGATGGTATGTTTCAGCGGGAAATAAGTCCTGCAGAGCAGTTTCAGACTGCTGTGGGGCAATTGTGAGGACGTGGTTATGTATATATATCGATGTGAGGATACCCTGGAGAGTATATTTACTGCAATTTATAATGTGTATGAGGATAAACATCATACAGAAGAGGTATTATTGGCGTTGGATGACGAACAGAGGCTTTTTGCAGTAGAACTTGAGGTGGTGGCGGATTGTACTAAGTATGAGAAGGTAATACGTACCATCCGAAGGCAATTTGGTGAGGAGAATTATCGCAGTTTGTGTTTGGCACTGGCTTCGCCGGATATGGAGAAGGCTCAGGCGATATACGGTACGATAATGTGGGGGCTGGAATCAAAGTGTGGTTGGGGACATTTGTTTGATAATCTTGCCAACGATTATGTGAATAAAGCATTTAAACTGGCAAGAAATGCAGACAGAGAATATTGCCATTTGCGAGGGTTTTCCAGATTTGAGGAATTGGAAGGGGGACTTATGTATGCTGAGATTGAGCCTCGAAATAATGTGTTGACCTTTTTGATGCCTCATTTCGCAGACCGTTTTCCGGAGGAAAATTTTATAATACATGATGTGGGACGAAATTTGTATGGAATACATCCGGTGAGCAGGGACCAATACGATAGGCCCGACTGGTATATGGTGCAGGGGGAGGGATTTGATTCTGAAAAAATGCAAATTTCGTCAGCAGAGATAAAATATCAAGAGTTATTCAAATGCTTTTGTCGCAGTATTGCAATTGATTCCAGAAGAAATACAGCACTTCAACGAAATATGTTACCTCTACATTTCAGGGAGTTTATGACGGAGTTTCAATAGATGATGTTTTGGTAGATGGAGAGGATGGTTAATAGCGTTTGACGCAACTTGATGTTAGGAGTAAGATAAAAAGGTATAAATCTTACCAGGTAGGAGTGTGCGGTCATGGTGGAGAAACAGCTGGCAGTGAAACAGGCAGACAATGAAAATACACATATAGAGGAACCGCTGGGTGAGGTGCGTATTTCGGTCAGAGGATTGGTGGAATTTATTCTTCGCCATGGTGATATTGACAACCGTCATCAGCGGTCTTCCGAGAATGCCATGCAGGAAGGAAGCCGTATTCATCGTATGATTCAACGCAGAATGGGGGCTGATTATCAGGCGGAGGTAAGTCTGCGTTATACCATGCCTACGGATGATTATGTTCTAATTGTTGAGGGACGTGCAGATGGGATTATTGAAAATGCCGAAGGAGTGACTGTAGATGAAATCAAGGGAACCTACCGGGATTTGTCGCGAATGAAGGCTCCGGAGATGATTCATGTGGCTCAGGCGAAATGCTATGCTTATATTTACAGCCTGAAGAAAAATCTCTCCGAAATTCGTATTCGCATGACTTACTGTAATATTGAGACAGAGAACATATGTTATTTTTATGAAGATTATAATTTTGAACAACTGGAAAGTTGGTTTTTGGCTTTAATTAAAGAATATCGCAAGTGGTCAGACTACAATTGGCAATGGCGCAAGATTCGACAAAAAACGATTGAAAACTTGCAATTTCCATTTCCTTATCGGGATGGGCAAAAAGAGCTTGTTTCCTATGTTTATCAAACGATTTATCATAGAAAAAAACTGTTTTTGGAAGCTCCGACAGGTGTTGGGAAAACAATTTCTGCAATTTTTCCTGCAATCAAAGCAATGGGCAAAAATATGGGTGAAAGAGTGTTTTATCTGACGGCGAAGACCATTACCAGAACGGTTGCTGATGATACACTGGAGCTTCTTAGGGGGAGGGGACTGCGTTTTAAAAGTGTGGTGCTGACAGCTAAAGAGAAAATATGTCTCATGGAGCAAACGGAATGTAATCCGGAGCATTGTCCCTTTGCAAGAGGGCATTATGACCGCATCAATGAAGCTGTCTATGCCTTGCTCACAGAGCAGGATCGTTTCAGCAGGGAACAAATTGAAGAATATGCAATTAAATATCGGGTGTGTCCTTTTGAATTGTGCTTGGATATGAGTCTTTTTGCCGATGGAATTATCGGGGATTATAATTATTTGTTTGATCCCCATGTATATCTTAAACGGTTCTTTGGGGATGGTTCCGTGGGAGAGAATCATTTGTTTTTGATTGATGAGGCACATAATCTGTTGGAGCGGGGAAGGGAGATGTACAGTGCCAGTCTTTTGAAAGAAGATTTCCTTAGACTGAAAAGAGAGATTCAACGTACTATCATGGCAGAAATGGAGGAAAAGGAGCGGAAGAAGCAGGTTGCGGGCCAGTTGACCATGGAGATGGTACAGTTGACAACAGATATGGCAGATATTGAGGTACAGGAAGCAAAAGATGAAAGGATAACAGATGTTTCTGAACCGGTGCAACGAAAGAATAAGTTCTCCAAAGGCTCCGGTTACAGTGTATTGGTGCGTCAAGGATATGGAGAGAAAATTAGTCAAAGATTGGAGAAATGCAATAAAGAACTCTTGTTATTAAAAAAGCAAAACGACGATTTTGCAATTGTTTCAGAGATAGATGGATTTGTAAATGCTTTGATGCGGCTCTACAGTACGTTATCTGATTATCTGGAGGAACAGGAGCTGCCCGGAGTTGCAGTCAGGGAATCCATTTTAGAATTTTATTTTGAGGTGTCTCATTTTCTTGATATATATGAGAGAGTGGACAAACATTATGTGAAATATACACAGTTGCAGGAGGACGGAGATTTCCTCTTGAAGTTGTTTTGCGTAAATCCCAGAGAGAATCTAAAGGAATGTATGGGACGTGGACGCAGTAGTATTCTGTTTTCAGCAACATTTCTGCCAATTCAATATTATAAGGAGCTTTTAGGAGGCGATGAGGGAGATTATGAAGTGTATGCGAAGTCTATCTTTAATCCGGAAAAACGTGCGTTATTTATTGCCAGTGATGTGACCAGTAAGTATACCAGACGTTCTGATGAGGAATATTACAGGATTGCAGAGTATATCAAGGAGATAGTCAAGAATCGGCACGGCAATTATATGGTGTTTTTCCCATCCTACAGTTTTATGCAGCGTATATATGATTTGTATGTGGAGGAATTTGCAGGTGAAGAACAGGAATGCATTATGCAGCAGGAATATATGTCAGAGGAGGACAGAGAGGAGTTTCTAAATCGTTTTCGTGGGAATGCAGAGATTGAACTGGAGCAGATTGTTCAGATGGATATTGTGGAGGAAGACCATACATTAATTGGATTTTGTGTACTGGGAGGTATCTTTGGCGAAGGAATTGACTTAAAAAAGGATAGTCTGATAGGAGCCATTATTGTTGGAACCGGTCTGCCATTAGTGTGTCGGGAGCGGGAACTGTTAAAGGATCATTTTAACGAATTGGATGAAAATGGTTTCGATTATGCCTATCGTTATCCGGGGATGAATAAAGTTCTGCAGGCTGCGGGTCGTGTCATACGTACTGTTGAGGATGTGGGGATCATTGCATTATTGGATGAGCGGTTTTTACAGCTCTCTTATAGAAAACTTTTTCCCAGGGAGTGGTCGGAATTTGAAACAGTCAGTGTCGATACGGTTTCCAAACGGGTGGAACGCTTTTGGGATTCATGGCTATAAATTTGAAGGAATGACATCAAAATAGAGGAAATGACACATGGGATATAGAAAAATGACACTAGTGTTAGTTTGTGGATAACTCTGTGGATTCTGTGGATTTCCTGGATAAAAACGACAGATAATATGACAGATGCGACTGACAAAATGGTTCATAAAATTTTGCAAGTGACTTGCAAGAAAAAGCGAATGGATAACATATGATTTTTTAAAAGCATATTTATTCGGTGTGAGAGCCCGCAAACGACAGTGTCCTCATCAAAATGACATTGCCGCTTGCGGATTCTTTTTATTAACATAAAATAAAAAAATGTCTTGACATATAATATTATATATCAT
>CAYOGM010000005.1:0-44252 GCA_964403595.1 uncultured Acetatifactor sp.
AGGAACTTCTCCGCGAACTCCGCATGAAGACCCCCGATGAAATTAAGCGTTATCAGAAGATTATCAGCAATAGGGAGGCTATCCTTCAGGAGGCTCGAACCAAGGCCGAAACCCTGATTAACGAAGCCACAATACATACCAACGAGCTGATAAACGAGCACGAAATCATGCAACAGGCATATGCTCAGGCTAACGAAATTGTAACCATGGCAAGTAATCAGGCTCAGGAGATATTGGACAATGCCACCATGGAAGCTAACGCAGTCCGCAGCGCCGCCATCCAATATATGGATGATATGCTTGCACATTTGGAAAACGTTATTAAAGCCTCTATTCAATCGGAGACTACTAACCATGATAACTTTATGAATTCCATGACCCAGTACCGTGACATCATTCAGTCTAACCGTCGCGAACTTCAGCCTGTTGAGGACCTGGAAGAAGTTAATTTGGATGACAACGAGGAAGGCATAGACGTTATTTCTTAATTTTGACTATTAAATTCATTCACGGAGAACCAGTTTTCACGCAAATGAAAGCTGGTTTTTGCGGTTATGAGGAGCGAACAATATATGAAACATTTGAATCACAAAATAGCGATTCTTTTTTGTGCAACCTGCCTGATTGCCGGATTACTGAACGCTAAAATAAATGTATTTGCCGCAGACAGAGCACAGGATTACGGTGATGAGCTAGTCATTGTTATTGACCCCGGTCACGGCGGCTCAAACGGTGGCACTACCTCCGGTCACACTATCGAAAAACAAATGACCATGGTCACTGCCATGGCAATGTATGAAGACCTTACCAAATATGACAATGTACAGGTTTACATGACACATACAGAAGATATTGATATGGACTTGAAGCAACGTGCAGAATTCGCTCAAAGTGTAAATGCAGATTTCCTTTTCAGCATCCACTATAATGCTTCCGAAAATCATACCATGTTCGGTTCTGAGGTGTGGGTATCCTGTGTGGCACCTTACAATTCTTATGGTTATCAATTCGGATATCTTCATTTGAAGCAAATGCAGGATAATGGCCTGTTTATCCGCGGTGTCAAAAATCGTCTAAATGAGCAGAATACCGATTACTATGGTATTATTCGCGAGTCAGCTGCTCTTTCTGTTCCTGCAGTTATCATTGAACATTGTTATGTGGATGAGGAACGGGATGCGGAATTTGTGGAAAACGAAGAAGATTTTGCAGCCTTTGGACGTGCCGATGCTTTATCCGTAGCCAAATATTTTGGATTAAAGAGTACTGCACTTGGAGTGGACTACAGCGCCGAGGCGTCCAATTTACAGCCTGTTGAAGCAGATAAACTCGTTCAATCCACCCTTTTGGACAAAACCAAACCGGATGTATGTGAAATAGAACTTTTAGAATGTGATTACGAAACCGGTGATGTTCAGATTACGGTACGTGCCGCAGATTATGACAGTCCCTTGATTTTCTACAGTTACACAATAAACGGCGGTGCAGACTGGTCCCGTCTGGAACCCTGGCCCGGAAGCAACACACTGACCGGCGAGTACACCGATACCTTTCAATTGAATTTACAGATTCCTTTGGGTAAACGCCCCAATATTGCCGTAAGAGCCATCAATATAGCAGATTTGGAAACCAAAAGCAATACTTTGCGCTTTGATCAGACATTCCAGGCCCCTAAAGAAGAGGATACTGCTGAAGCTGCCATTTCCGACAATGACCTTTTGGAGAAAGCAACTCCTGCAACCACTCCTGTGGAGCACGAACGCAAAACAATAGGAACCACTACTTTCATGCCCGTATATAGCGAAATTGAAGAAGAGGAAGATTCCGTAAGCATTATGACCTTTTTGAAGCTATGCCTTGTGCTTGTTATTATTCTGTTTTTTGTAGTGCTCACTTCCCAGATGGTTCATTACCACAAGCGAAAGAAACACAGACAAAGAAGATAATAAATACATGTAGCAGCCGTAAGGATAAGCTTATGCAGAATATATTCTCCTATGGAAAGTTTTGTATGACGAATACAGGAATAGGTTTGGGCTATACAGGATAATCCCCCAAAGGGCAACATTATCAACGAATATAAGGGAAAGCTGTCGCCTAAAAGCTTAAGCCCTCCTGTAATTTCCAAAGCGGGTGCAATATAATATAAGCTGTTTTCCATCCAAAGTCTGGGAACCAGCATCAACAGATTAAAAAAAATCATGTAACCACCCAGCATCAATATACTTTGCATGGAAGCATAAACCGATTCATTTAGGGCTGCCAAAAACCCTTGTGAACATTTTGGAGACTCTTTTGTAAGTATATATTCATCTTTCAGGTCAAGGTCGCGGAATGTCGTATATCGTAGAATCAAGCCATATAAAACCGGCAAACCATACATTCCAAATATACAGGGCCATATATTAGAGCATCCAATCAATGGCAATGCAAAGCCTACAAAATATACCGGTCCGATATTGTTACAAAAAGCAAGAAGCCATGCCGCCTCTCTGTCACTGATTTTCCCACAGGAATACATGTCATCCACACATTTTGCACCCATGGGAAAGCCACACATAAATCCCATTAGTATCACATAGCAGGCACCTCGGCTGATTCGAAAAACAGGCTTTAAGAATGGATAAACCAGCAGCACAAAACCGTCTGTCAGTCCCATTCGTACCAAAGTACCGGACAAAATCATAAAGGGCAGGAGTGTGGGTATCATATTATTAAACCAAAGCTCCAGCCCATTTCTTGCATATGTGAGACTTAAACCTGAATTGGTAAGAATACAAATAGTCAGTATAATAAATGCAGCAGAAAAAGTATATCTTCGTACCATACTTTTTAATACCTGTCTAAATGGATATGGCTAAATATATGATTCTATAGGAGTAAAACATGCGTCTTGATAAATTTTTGTGTCAGATGAATATGGGAAGCAGAAGCGAAGTAAAGACGCTAATCAAAAAAGGACTGGTCATGGTTAATGGACAACCTGCCTTATCTCCTGAACAAAAGATTAACGAATTTGAAGATGACATTCTGTGCAAAGGCCAATCTCTTTGTTATCAACAGTATGTATATTATATGATGAACAAACCTCAGGGAGTTGTTTCTGCAACCTCTGACCAAACAGATAAAACCGTATTAGACCTCTTATTACCAAATGTCCCGGAATGGGAACGCAAACGTGAAATTGTCCCTTGCGGCAGGCTGGACAAGGACACAGAAGGATTGCTTTTGTTAACCGATGACGGAGCTTTGATACATGAACTTTTATCACCCAAAAAACATGTGGACAAAACCTATCTGGTAACCATTGCCTCCCCTCTGTCCGAGGAACAAATCGCTGCCTTGGAACAGGGCGTTGACATTGGCGAAAAGCATCTTACCAGACCCGCCAAGGTAAAATCTCCGGAAGGCTCGAATATCCTTGAAGGCTCGCAGATCCTTGAAGGCTCGAAGATCCTTCTTACGATACACGAAGGCAAATTTCATCAGGTCAAGCGAATGTTACAGGCTGTAGGCAACGAAGTAATTGCCTTAAAACGAGTAGACTTTGGTCCCTTGCAGCTGGACGAGAGACTTGCGCCGGGCGAAAGTCGTAAATTGACAGAAGAGGAGGTTGCCATGCTACAGAATGCTGCAAAATCAGATAAGACAACCCAAACACCCTCTTTAGACAATATCGAAGCAGTTATTTTTGACTTAGATGGTACATTAGTAAATTCCATGTGGATTTGGCGCCAGATTGATATTGAATATCTGGCCCGTTATGGTTTGAAGCTTCCTGAGACATTACAAACCGAAATTGAGGGTATGAGTTTTTCGGAAACGGCTGTTTATTTCAAAAATCGTTTTCAGATTCCTGATACCCTGGAGGAAATCAAAAAAAACTGGAACGAAATGGCATGGGAGAAATACGCCAAGGAAGTACCTTTAAAACCGGGCGCTAAGGAGTTTCTTGACCTCTGTAAATCAAAGGGAATCAAACTGGGAATTGCCACCAGCAACTCCAGAGAGCTGGCTGCAAACGTTGCAGATGTCCATGGTCTTCACGACTATTTTGACTGTATCATGACCGGAAGCGATGTTGAAAAAGGCAAACCAGCTCCCGATATCTATCTTGCTGCCGCAGCCCAAATGTCAGTAGAGCCTTCTAAATGTCTTGTATTTGAAGATATCTGCCACGGTATTACCGCAGGACTGCGTGCAGGCATGACAGTCTGCGCCGTGGAGGATGAATATTCTGCACCACAACGTGATGCCAAGAAAGAACTGGCTCACTATTATATTAACGATTACACAGAAATAGTAAAAGGAGCACTTTCATGAATAACGGCTTTTTACCAATAATTGCACAGGAGCTTAAGGAACGGGGCATTGAACAGCTTGACTTTGTATATGTTACCGGTGATGCCTATGTAGACCATCCCTCCTTTGGCCCCGCTATTATAAGTCGTTTATTGGAGGCTCACGGTTACAGCGTAGGTATTATTGCCCAGCCTGATTGGAAGGACGAGAAAAGCATCACCATCCTTGGCCGCCCAAAATTGGCTTTTCTGGTATCCTCCGGCAACATGGACAGTATGGTCAATCATTATTCGGTTTCTAAAAAGCGTCGTGCAACCGATGCCTACACGCCGGGTGGTGAAGCAGGCAAACGGCCTGACCACGCAACGGTAGTCTATGGCAATCTGATTCGCAAAAGCTATCGGGATATACCTATCATCATTGGCGGCATTGAAGCCAGTCTTCGCCGTATGGCCCATTATGATTACTGGTCTGACAGCTTTAAACGTTCTATTTTACTTGACAGTCAGGCAGACATGATTTCCTATGGAATGGGAGAGAAGTCTATTGTAGAGATTGCGGATGCTTTGGCCTCAGGAATCTCCATCCGGGATATATCCTTTGTAAATGGAACTGTCTACAAAACCAAAGATATCTCAGGTGTTTACGAAGGACTCAATCTCCCTTCCTATGAAGCAATGAAGGCTGACAAAAGACTGTATGCCCAAAGCTTTATGACTCAATACGAAAATACGGATTCCTGCACAGGCAAGTCTTTGATAGAGCCATATCCCAATGGTGTTTTTGTAGTGCAGAATCCCCCTCAGCCACCTCTCACAACAGAAGAGATGGATCAAATTTATGCACTGCCTTACATGAGAACCTATCATCCCTCCTATGAGGAAAAAGGCGGTGTTCCTGCCATTGCAGAAATCAAATATTCCCTGATAAGTAACCGTGGTTGTTTCGGCGGATGCAGTTTTTGTGCATTAACCTTCCATCAGGGGCGTACCATACAAGTAAGAAGTCATGAATCCATTGTGGAAGAAGCCAGACTGCTTACTCAAGAGAAGGATTTTAAGGGATACATCCATGATGTAGGCGGTCCCACAGCTAACTTCCGCCACCCTTCCTGCGAAAAACAGCTGACAAAAGGAGTCTGCAAACACAGACAATGCCTTTTCCCCAAGCCCTGTCCCAACATGAAGGCAGACCATTCCGATTATCTGGCTCTGCTTCGCAAGCTACGCGCCCTGCCCGGCGTCAAAAAGGTGTTTGTGCGTTCCGGTATCAGATTTGATTACCTGCTTGCCGATGCAGATGACAGTTTTTTCAGGGAATTGGTGGAGCATCATATCAGTGGACAGCTAAAGGTAGCTCCCGAACACATATCCGATGCTGTTTTATGCCGCATGGGTAAACCTGAGAACTCCGTATACGAAAGATTTGTAAGCAAATATAAGAAGTTAAATCAAAAACTTGGCAAAAACCAGTTTCTGGTACCTTACCTGATGTCTTCCCATCCCGGTTCTACTTTGAAGGAAGCCATCGAGCTTGCTGAATACTTAAGAGACCTTGGTTATATGCCGGAACAGGTTCAGGATTTTTATCCCACACCTTCAACCCTATCCACGGTGATGTACTATACCGGCATAGACCCCAGAGATATGAAGCCTGTGTATGTGTGTCGCAACCCTCACGAAAAAGCTATGCAGCGTGCATTAATTCAATATCGCAACCCCAAAAATTACGAGCTGGTATATGAGGCACTGACAACAGCTCATCGTGAGGATTTGATTGGATTTGACAAAAAATGTCTGATTCGTCCACGCAAACTGCAGACTGAAAAAGCTTTTACGTATAACAAGGGCAAAAACAGCCAAAACTCCTACAAAGAAAAGGGTAACACCAAGCCAAATAAATCCGGCAAAACCAAGAAAAAGACAATTCGAAATACACACAAAAAGAAATCTTGAATTGAATTTTTAATATTCAAAAAGGAGCAAGAAGTATGAATATTGTTATCATCACAGGCGCATCCTCAGGAATCGGCAGAGAATTTGCGCGAAGAATGGATTTATCCTTTGATTCCATCGATGAATTCTGGCTGATAGCCAGAAGCGGCGACAAATTAAAGAGTCTTGCAGACAGTATGCGTCATGAAACCAGAATTTTCGCTATGGATATCACAGATGATAAAGAACTGGACGAACTGGAATATGAAGTAGAATTCAGAGATGCCACCGTTTGTATGTTGATTAACTGCGCCGGATATGGTCTCATGGGCGAATTTTGCAAGGTACAGCGCAAAGAAGAAACAGGCATGATTCGCTTAAATTGCGAAGCCCTCACCAATATTACCCACCGAATGATTCCTTATATGAGAAGAGGTAGTCGTATCATCCAGATGGCATCCTGTGCCGCATTTTTACCTCAGGCGGATTTTGCTGTATATGCAGCCACAAAGGCATATGTACTTCGCTTTTCCCAGGCACTGGGAGAGGAACTTCGATGTAAGGGAATTTATGTGACCAGCGTATGTCCCGGCCCGGTAGATACACCGTTTTTTGACATCGCAGAACGATACGGCAAAACACTTGCCCTCAAGAAAAAAGCTATTGTACGTGCTGACCAGGTGGTGAAACAGGCGCTGCGTGACTCTCTGCACAAAAAGTCCAAATCTGTCTGCAGTCTCCCCATCAAGGGTGTGGAACTGTTGGCCAAGATATTGCCTCATGAACTAATACTAATTGCACTCAGAAGGATGAAATAAAACACCAATGAAACTCTCCCGATTATTTATTTATGATGACTATAAAGGTACTAAAGACTACTTAAAAACCCAGAGCCGCTATGAACTGGCCCGCACTTTGCTGTACTTTGGCATTTCCGGCAGCCTGTTTATAGCAGGCATTATTACTACCGGTGACAGAATGAATCTGTTGACTGTTGCAGCCGTTTTGGGTTGTCTTCCCGCCTGCAAAAGTGCCGTTGACACTTTTATGTTTCTGCGCTACAAAGGCTGCAGCACGGAAAATGCAGATATAATTGCTGCTCATATGGATGGCTTAAACGGACTATATGACCGGGTATTCACCTCATACAGCACCAATTATCAGATTGCCCACATCACCGTCAAAGGCAATACGCTGTGTGGCTTTACGGAAGATGTTAAATTCGACGAAAATGCTTTTAACGAGCATATCACCATTCTTTTACAAAAGGATGGTTTCAAAGATGTATCCGTTAAAATCTTCAAGGATATCAATAAATATACTACCCGTTTAGAACAGTTAAAGACTTTGGATACCAGCGATAAAAATACAGCAGGTATTATCAGTACCCTAAATAATGTTTCGCTATAAAGGAGTTTGTCATGCAGCAGATTACCATCGGTCCCAACGAGGCCGGACAAAGACTGGACAAATTTTTACATAAGTATCTGCCGAATGCGGGAACCAGCTTTCTCTACAAAATGCTCCGCAAGAAAAACATTACTTTAAACGGCAAAAAGGCCGAAGGAAAAGAAACGCTGACAGAAGGTGATATCGTTCGCTGCTTTTTTGCGGATGAAACCTTTCAGAAGTTCTCCGGCAAAGCACTTGCGGAAGAGAACACTGCACAATATACAGAGGCTTACCAAAAGCTGACCGGAATAGAGGTTTTATATGAGGATGACAATATACTTGCCTTAAATAAACCTGCAGGGATTCTTACCCAGAAAGCAAAAGATGCCGACTTAAGTCTGAACGAATGGCTCATAGGCTATCTGTTACATACAGGCAGCTTAAATTCGTCTCAGCTCAATACCTTTAAGCCCTCTGTATGCAATCGTCTGGATAGAAATACCAGCGGTCTTGTACTGTGTGGCAAAAGTCTGAAGGGCTCCCAGTATTTGAGTCGTATTATCAAGGACCACAGCCTCCGTAAATTTTACTATACCATTTGCGAAGGAACGCTTTCCGAAGACTTCCTGTTGGAGGGTTATCTTACCAAGGATGCCAAAACCAACACAGTCCGCATCAGCACCCAAAAGGAGAGCGGAGAGCATGAAGCTGATTACATCAAAACAGCCTTTCATCCCCTTGCTACCGGAAGCTGTGACGGACAAGGCCAATCCTCAGATTTCTATGCCAGCCTGTTGGGTGTGGAACTTTTTACCGGCAAAACACACCAAATTCGCGCACACTTAAGCAGCATTGGACACCCCATACTTGGCGACGGCAAATACGGCGGAAAAGCACATTTTCTGTTAAAATACCAACTTCTTCACGCCCATCATGTCATATTTCCGGAAAGCCCCGATTTCCCTGAGCTCTCCGGCAGACAAATTGTGGCCCCCTGCCCGAAGAACTTCGTAAAGATAGCCACTGCATTAAATTTTGAAGATGTATTATAAGACACAAGAGGTGCATTATGGCAACGTGGAATTCCAGAGGCCTTAGAGGTTCTACCCTAGAGGATATGGTCAATCGAACAAATGAAAAATATATGGAGTCGGGACTCGCTCTGATTCAGAAGATTCCCACCCCCATCACCCCTATCAAAATAGACAAAGAGAGCAGGCATATTACACTGGCCTATTTTGAGCAGAAGAGTACCGTAGACTATATTGGTGCCGTACAAGGCATTCCTGTATGCTTCGATGCCAAGGAATGTGCTGCGGATACCTTTTCTCTACAGAACATCCATGACCATCAGGTAGAATTCATGCGTAAATTCGAAAAACAAGGTGGAATTGCTTTTTTTCTGATATACTATACGCATAAGGATTTATTATACTATCTGCCCTTTGAGATGCTGGACTTCTTCTGGCAACGCTGCAAGGATGGCGGACGGAAGAGTTTCCGCTTCGAGGAGCTGAATCCTGAATATGTTTTACCCAAAAAACATGGGATTCTGGTTCCTTATCTGGATGCATTACAAAAAGATTTGGATGACCGAGACTAAAAGAGCCTGCTGTTCTTTAGCAAAACAAAGTTTTGCCTTGACATAATCCGGTTCGTTGGTTATACTTACATATGATTTATTTTGCTAATTTGCTACTTTGATAGCACGTTAATTCGATAAAGCGAGGAGTTCATTTATGAGCAAAAAATTACTACATACCCCCGAAGGAGTTCGTGATATTTATGGTAAGGAATATGCAAGAAAGCTTCAGGTAGAGCAGAAGCTCCATGAGATTATCAGTACCTATGGCTATCAGGATATCCAGACACCTACCTTTGAATTTTTTGATATGTTTTCCAAGGAAATTGGTACTACACCCAGTACAGAGCTTTACAAATTCTTTGATAAAGAGGGCAATACTTTGGTATTGCGTCCGGATTTTACCCCTTCCATGGCACGTTGTGCCGCAAAATATTTCATGGAAGATAAGGCACCTATCCGTTTTAGCTATATGGGCAATACCTTTACCAATACCTCAAATCTGCAGGGCAAATTAAAAGAAGTGACCCAGATGGGCGCAGAGCTCATAGATGATGCTTCTGTAGAGGCTGATGGTGAGCTTATCAGTCTGGTAATTGAAGCTCTGAAAAACACCGGATTAAAACGCTTTCAGGTCAGCATTGGTCAGGTAGAGTATTTTAAAGGTCTCTGTGAGGAAGCCGGATTGGATGAGGAGACAGAATATGATTTGCGTGCATGCATTTCCGGCAAGAATTTTTTTGCAGCACAGGAGCTCTTGGATGAGCGCAATGTAACAAATCCTTATAAAAATGTACTTTTAAAGGTTGCGGACATGTTTGGCAACATGACATCTCTGTCAGAAGCCAAAGCACTTGTGAACAACAAACGTTCCCTGGCTGCCATTGAGCGTCTTGAACAGCTTTATGAAGTATTAAAGCTCTATGGTGTGGAGGAATATGTATCCTTCGACCTTGGAATGTTGAACAAATATAATTATTATACCGGTGTGATTTTCAAAGCTTACACCTATGGTGTAGGCGATGCTGTAGTAAAGGGCGGAAGATATGACAATCTGCTCCATCAGTTCGGCAAGGAGGCACCTGCCATCGGCTTTATGATTACCATCGATGAGCTGATTGAGGCTTTGGACCGTCAGCGGGTAGAACTTACGCTTCCTGATGAAGCTCTTAAGCTTTCCTACAATCCCGCCGATAAAGCTGATTTCCGGTCCAAGCTGTCACAGGCAAGAGAACTGCGTGCCCAAGGACAGTCCGTAGAACTGATCAGGGAGGATATATAAATGAGTGAAGAAAGATACTTAACATTTGCTCTTGGCAAAGGTCGTCTTGCCAATAAAACCTTAGAGCTTTTGGAGGAAATCGGCATTACTTGTGAGGAGATGAAGGATAAAAACTCCCGGAAGCTGATTTTTGTAAATGAAGAATTGAAACTGCGTTTCTTTTTGGCAAAGGGTCCTGATGTACCTACCTATGTGGAATATGGTGCTGCCGATATCGGTGTAGTGGGCCGTGACACTATTTTGGAGGAAAACCGAAATGTGTATGAAGTCCTCGATTTGGGCTTTGGTAAATGCAGAATGTGTGTCTGTGGTCCCGCATCAGCCAAGGAGCTTTTACAGCACCATGAGCGCATTCGTGTAGCCAGCAAGTATACCCGCATTGCCAAGGATTACTTCTACAACAAAAAGCACCAGACCGTAGATATCATCAAATTAAATGGTTCCGTGGAATTAGGGCCTCTGGTAGAGCTTTCCGACGTAATCGTTGATATCGTAGAGACCGGTTCTACCTTGCGCGAAAATGGTCTCGAGGTGCTGGAGGAGGTTTGTGCTCTGTCTGCAAGAATGATTGTTAATCCCGTAAGCATGCAGATGGATTCCGAACGTATTCGCAATCTTGTAACCAGAATTCGTGCCAAACTGGAAGAGCAATAGAACATAAGCAAATTACAAATTTTGACAAGGAGAATACCATGAGAATTATTGAGTTAAATAAAGAAACCAAAAACAATCTCCTGAACGACTTGCTGAAAAGAAGTCCCAACAATTACGGTCAGTTTGAAGCTACCGTAAACGAGATTATTGAGAATGTCAAAAACAATGGTGACAAAGCAGTTTTTGACTACACAGCACAATTCGATAAATTTGAATTAAACCCGGACAATATCAAGGTAACCAGAGCGGAAATTGAAGAAGCTTACTCCAAAATGGATGTTGCTTTGGTAGAAACCATCAAACAATCCGCCGAAAACATTCGCACCTTCCACATGAAACAGCTTCGTAACAGCTGGTTTGATGCCAAGGAGGACGGCACTATCTTAGGCATGAAGATTACCGCCATCGGCAGAGCAGGCGTGTATGTACCCGGCGGTAAGGCTGCATATCCCTCCAGTGTTTTGATGAATGTAATTCCTGCAAAGGTTGCAGGAGTAGGAGAGATTATCATGACCACACCACCCGGAGCAGACGGCAAAGTCAATCCCGGCACTTTAGTGGCTGCTGATATCGCAGGTGTGGATACTATTTATAAAGTGGGCGGAGCTCAGGCAATTGCAGCTATGGCTTTTGGAACAGAGTCCATTCCTAAAGTTGACAAGATTACCGGCCCCGGCAACATCTTTGTTGCATTGGCTAAAAAGGCTGTATACGGCTATGTAAGCATTGACTCCATCGCAGGCCCCAGTGAGATTCTGGTACTGGCTGATGAAACAGCCAATCCCCGATATGTAGCTGCTGACTTGTTGTCTCAGGCAGAGCACGATGAACTGGCAAGCGCTATTTTGATTACCACCTCCAAGGAGCTTGCAGAAAACGTATCCAAAGAGGTTGACGGCTTTACCGCTGTTTTATCCAGAAAAGAGATTATTCAGAAATCTTTGGACAATTACGGCTATATTCTGGTGGCTGAGAATATGCAGGATGCCATCGACGCCGTAAATGAAATAGCATCCGAGCACTTAGAGATTCTCACCAGGAATCCTTTCGATATTATGACCCGTATCAAGAATGCAGGTGCCATTTTCCTGGGAGAGTATGCGTCTGAGCCTTTGGGCGACTATTTTGCAGGTCCCAACCACATTCTGCCCACCAATGGTACAGCGAAGTTTTTCTCCCCTGTTAATGTGGATGACTTTATCAAAAAGACCAGCATCATCTCTTATTCCAGAGAGGCACTTGAGAAGGTACATAAAAACATTGAACTGTTTGCAGAAAGTGAGGGTCTTACTGCTCACGCCAACAGTATCAAGGTACGCTTTGAATAAATCAGGAGGGATACATATATGGCACGCACATCAAAATTAAAACGTACCACCAAAGAAACCGATATCAGCATTGCTCTGAATCTGGACGGTAACGGAAACGCTTCCATAGACACCGGAATCGGCTTTTTTGACCATATGCTGGAAGGCTTTGCCAAGCATGGTTTCTTTGATTTGGATTGCAAAGTAAAAGGCGATTTGCATGTAGACGGACACCACACTGTGGAGGATACCGGAATCGTTTTAGGCAACTGTATCAAACAAGCAGTGGGAGACAAGAAGGGCATCCGCCGTTACGGTTATTTTATCCTGCCAATGGATGATGCACTGGCACTCTGTGCAGTAGATTTGTGTGGTCGTCCCTATCTGAATTTTGAATGTGAGTTTCCCACCGAGCGTGTGGGCTATCTGGATACCGAGCTGGTAAGAGAATTTTTCTATGCTATTTCTTACAGTGCAGGTATGAATCTGCATATTAAGATTTTGTCCGGCACCAATGCTCATCACATGATTGAAGCAATCTTCAAAGCCTTTGCCAAGGCATTGGATATGGCAGTCAGTGCAGAACCCCGCACAACAGAGGTTCTAAGCACAAAGGGCAGCCTGTAAAATAGAATTACCAAAGAAGATCGAGGAAAAAATATGAATAACCAAACTAAGAAATTTATTCCCTGCATTTATTTATATCGCGAACATGCTGTAAAAAGTCTGACCGATACCACCGTTGTGGAGACAGATCCTTTACGTTTGGTACAACTTTATAACGAAAACGGCGCTGACGAACTGATTGTTTTTGACATGTCCGAAGGCGATGCAGAACATGATGCCAATTTGGACATCATGAAAGAAATCTGTGCTACAGCTGAAATGGATGTCATCGGTGCCGGCAATGTAAAACGCATGGAGGATATCAAAAAGATTCTCTACACCGGCTGTAAAAAGGCTATTTTGGACTATGAGAAGGAGAGTAATATCGAAATCACTCAGGAGGTATCCCTGAAATTCGGTCAGGATAAAATTCTGCTTTCCTACAATAATCCCAAGGTGCTTACAGACAATCTGGAACTGATTAAGCAGTATGTATCCGGAATGGTTCTTATGAACCCCCACCAGATTCGGGAAACCATGGAAATCATAGACCTGCCTTTTATTGTACAGATTAATCAGATTGCACTGAATAAATTAATCGAAATTTTTGCCCATAAATCGGTATGTGGAATCACCGGTAATACCATAAACGACAATATTGCAGACCTTTTGTCCTTAAAGGACCTTTGTCTGCAAAATGACATTGCCGTGGAAACCTTAAAGGCAGCCTATGCATGGTCTGATTTTAAGTTGAACAGCGATGGCATGATTCCTGTAGTGGTACAGGATTACAAGACTGCAGAGGTTCTTATGGTTGCTTACATGAACGAGGAAGCTTATTTAGAAACCCTTCGCACCGGCAAAATGACCTACTACAGCAGAAGTCGTCAGGAGCTTTGGTTAAAGGGTGCTACCAGCGGTCATTTCCAGTATGTAAAGAGTCTTTCCGCTGATTGTGATATGGACACTATTCTGGCCAAGGTCTCTCAGGTAGGCGCAGCGTGTCATACCGGAGCAAAGAGCTGTTTCTTCAATGAGATTACCAAAAAGGATTATGAACAGTCCTCCAACCCCTTAGAGGTATTTGAAGAGGTATTTAGCGTTATCAAGGACCGCAAAATCCATCCTAAGAAGGGCTCCTACACCAATTACCTTTTCGACAAGGGTATTGACAAAATCCTGAAAAAACTTGGTGAAGAGGCTACCGAAATTGTCATTGCGGCCAAGAACCCCAATGCCAACGAAATCAAATACGAAATCAGTGATTTTCTGTACCATATGATGGTACTGATGGCAGAAAAGGATGTTACCTGGGAGGAGATTACCACAGAACTTGCCAATCGTTAAGGGCGGCTTCCTGTGGGTGGATTTTTCTCCACATTACCGGTATCTGTTATATCGGAATTCATTTCAGAAAGATTGTTTGCGGAGGCAGCGTCTACCCATGCGGTGATGCTGCTTTCGTAATCTACAGCAATTGTTTCAAAGCATTGACCGGCATTTATTCCCATGATACTCTTACCGGACATATCGCAGATAATTATCAACAAAAACAAGCCAAGCGACAGCAAAATCCGCAAAGGAAAGGTCTGCAGGCCTTCTGCCTCATCTGTATCCTCCATATATGTATTCTGTTCCCATAACCGCTCATTGCTTGCATGCACAGGCGTAGTTCGTCCATAAAGAATCTGCTCTCTGCGACACATATCAAACCGGTTTTGTTCGTTTCTTGCACGCACCTGCCTCATTAGCTCCAATTTCTTTTCGATTGTTATATCACTCATATTTTCACACATCCACTTTCTTTGATTAAGCATATGCAGGCATCCTTGCAATCTTGCAGAAATACATATATTTTGGTATAATCACAATGAACCAAGCGGTTGCGAAGCAGACGTTTGGCGAATGTACGGGAACCATGATGCAGCCAAGAGGAATCATGGTAGACGCAATTTTAAGGAGAATATCTATGACAAATTATAAAAATACAAAGCTTGCTTTATCTGATGATATATTGATGAAAATTGAAAAACCTGCCCGATACATCGGCCACGAAGTCAATTCCGTGGTAAAGGACAAAGATAAAGTAAATGTGCGTTTTGCAATGTGTTTCCCCGACGTGTACGAAATCGGCATGTCCCATCTTGGAATTCAGATTCTCTATGATATGTTCAACTCTATGGAAGATGTGTGGTGTGAGCGTGTTTATTCCCCTTGGCTGGATCTCGATGCCATCATGCGACAGGAGAATATCCCCTTGTTTGCATTGGAATCCCAAGAGCCTGTTAAGGATTTTGATTTCCTCGGCATTACCATCCAGTACGAAATGTGCTACACCAATATTTTACAGGTACTGGATTTGGCTCAAATTCCCTTGAATGCAGTAGAAAGAGGAGAGGACTGTACTATCGTTATCGGCGGCGGTCCCTGTTCCTACAATCCGGAACCCATTGCCGACTTCTTTGACATATTCTATATTGGTGAAGGTGAGACCCGCTATCAGGAACTGATTGACTTATATAAACAGTGTAAGGCTGACCGTGTAGGCCGTGTGGAATTTTTACGTCGCGCTGCCAGAATTCCCGGTATGTATGTGCCTCGTTTTTATGAGGTAAAATATCATAATGACGGAACCATTGAAAGCTTTCTTCCCACGGAAGAAGACATTCCTGCCACCATTATGAAAGAAATAGCCATGAGTGTCAGCGATATTCCCTATCCCATGAAACCTGTTGTACCCTATACCAAGGTCACTCAGGACAGAGTAGTGCTGGAGATTCAAAGAGGCTGCATCCGTGGATGTCGATTCTGCCAGGCAGGTCAGCTGTACCGTCCGGTTCGCGAACGTGATGTAAATGTATTGAAAAACTATGCCGTGGAAATGCTGAAAAATACCGGACACGAAGAGATTTCTTTAAGCTCCTTAAGCTCCAGTGACTATAGTAAGCTTCCTGAATTTATAGATTACCTGATTGAAGAATGCAATAAGAAACACATTAATATCTCCCTGCCGTCTCTTCGTATCGATGCTTTCTCTCTGGATGTTATGAGCAAAGTACAGGACATCAAGAAATCAAGTCTGACCTTTGCACCGGAAGCCGGAAGCCAAAGACTTAGAAATGTAATTAACAAAGGATTGACCGAGGAAGTCATTTTACAGGGCTCAACGCTGGCCTTCGAAGGCGGATGGTCACGTGTAAAGCTTTATTTTATGCTGGGTCTGCCCACCGAGACCGAAGAAGATATCCGTGGTATTGCCGAGCTTTCCAATAAAATTGCCATGGCTTATTTTGATACCGTTCCTAAGGAAAAGCGGTCACCCGGAAGTGTTCAGATTGTGGCAAGTACTTCCTTTTTTGTACCGAAGCCCTTTACCCCCTTCCAGTGGGCTCCTCAGTGTACCAAAGAAGAATTTTTAGACAAGGCCTATCTGACTCGAAAGGCCATTTCCGAACAGCTCAACCAGAAACGTATCAAGTACAACTGGCACGAGGCAGATGCAAGTGTAATGGAGGGTGTGCTGGCACGAGGCGACAGACGTCTCTGTGAGGTAATCCGCAGAGTTTACGAAAAGGGCGGATTCTATGACGCATGGAGCGAATATTATGACAACGAACGTTGGCTACAGACCATCGAGGAGTGTGGTCTGACCGTTGAATTTTATACCAGTCGTAAGCGTGAAGAAGATGAGATTTTCCCCTGGGACTTCATTGACTGTGGCGTGACCAAAGAATTTTTATTGCGCGAGTGGCACAAGGCTCAGGCTGAGACCGTATCTGAGAACTGTAAACTGAAATGTCAGGGCTGTGGTGCACAGCGCTTTGGCGGCGGCATCTGTAAGGAACCCAAGGGAATTAATGAAGTTTCCGCAAAAGAAAACACAAATGAGGCGGCCAAAGTTCGCCAGTCGGAGTCTGCCGAAATCCCTGTTACAAAAGAGAACGCAGCAACGGAAGCCCCGGCACAAAAGTCTCGTATCCGTCTTCGTGTGAAGTTCTCCAAGCATGGTGCAATCCGCTTTATCGGACATTTGGACGTAATGAGATTTTTCCAGAAAGCCATTCGCCGTGCTGATATTGACGTGGCATACTCTGCAGGCTTCAGCCCTCACCAAATTATGTCCTTTGCATCACCTCTGGGTGTAGGACTTGAGAGCAATGGCGAATATATGGATATCGATGTCTATTCCTTAACCTCCTGTGAGGATGTGATGAACCGCCTAAATGAGGCAAGTATTCCCGGCATCCAAGTAGAAGGCGTGTATATTTTACCTGAAAAAGCAGGAAATGCTATGGCAAGCGTTGCTGCAGCATCCTATACCGTGCGTTTTGCAGATGGAAAAGCTCCCAAAGCAGATATAGCTGCTTATTTGCCTGAATTTCTGAGCAAGAAAGAGATTGTTATCACCAAAGAAGGCAAGAAGGGCAAGAGTGACCGTGAAGTAGACATTCGTTCCGGCATCTATTCATGCACATGGGAAGATGACTCCTTAAAGCTTCTGGTAGATGCCTCCAGCGCCGGAAATATCAAGCCCATTCAGATTGTGGAAGCAATGCTTAAGGATTTGGGAGAAAAGCTCGCCCCCAACGCACTTTTGATTACAAGAGAAGAGACCTACGCTAATCTTGCCAAGGACGGAACGCCTATGAAACTGGTACCTTTGGGGGATGTGTAGGCTTTCCCCAAAAGATACGAAGGAGAAACTACATGATATATCAATGTCCAAACTGTGCAAGTGCATTAATATATGACCCGGAAGCAAACTGTCTGGTCTGCCATCATTGTGACAGCACTTTCCAGCCGGAAGATATTGAAACCAACTATATGCCCAAATTGCGCATGAAGTTTCACATTTATTCCTGCACGGCTTGTGGTGCAGAAATTATGGTTACAGAAAATGAAGCTGCTACCTTTTGCATTTATTGCGGTCAGCCGGTCATTGTATTTGACCGTGTTTCATCGGAATTGCAGCCGGATTATATTATTCCTTTTAAAACAACCAAAGAAGCTGCCCATGCATCTCTTCGGTATAGTATCCGCAAGAAATTCTTTGTTCCGAAAGCATTCAAGAATTTCAAACCGGATACCTTGCGCGGTATTTATATACCCTTTTGGCTGTATGATATTGACTACTACGATAAACAATACTATTCCGTAACAGGAAGAACAGCCGGTGGAATGGTGCAGAAAGATTATGGCTATTGCAAGGAAGTAAATATGAATTTCAAAAATCTGCCCATAAATGCATCCTGTGCACTAAATGATGAAGAACTACAATTATTGGGCAAATTTTATCCGGAAGAAATGGAAGCTTTTAACCCCGGTTATCTTTCCGGATTTTATGCAGACCGATATGACATTGACTATGAGGAGGCCATTGAGCCCGCACTCCAAAAAGCGGAAGCTATTTTTGATGATACAGTCCAGACGCCGCTCCGAAAACGTTATGATAATGTATTTGTAGACTATAAAGCTCCGAAGGCCAATATCAAAAAAATACAATATGTTTTGCTTCCGGTATGGTTTATGACTTTTCGTTACAAGGAACATCCCTATACCCTTTTGATAAATGGACAAACCGGAACAGTAGCAGGTAATTTACCCATTCACAAAGGGAAAGCAGCTCTCTTGTTTGCATTAAGTTCCATTATTGTAGCTCCACCTTTTGCTATACTTGCTTACTGGATTCATTTGGCATATATTCAAAATCAGAACCCGCCGGGATTTGAATTTTTGTTAGTACTGGTATATTTAGTATTTATAGGGTTCGGGTTAATCTTCGGACATATCGGTACAACGTCCATACGAAAAGGATTACGTTTCTCACGTTCAGCTAAAGTGCAAAAATATGTAAAGGAGAGACAGAATATCTAATGACCAATTATACAATTCTTGCATTCCTGTTTTTTATTGTTCCGACTTTATCATGTGCATTTGGTATCACTGCCATGATACTTGACAGAAAACATAAAATTGGTGATTTGTCCTATGTGGAATTTACCAAACACCATGCTCAAACCATTACCCAGTTTGAATGCAGCCAAAAGGAGTTAAAGCGGGCAGTCACAGAATTAAAAAAGAATTCCGGAAGGTAGTTAAATGAGTCGATTAATCATTCCGTCCAAGAAAACTGAATTATCAGATATACAAACCACCGCCGGAACAGGTGGCAAGCTACTTTTCACCGACTATCGCGGTCAGCAAGCCGCATTACTGATTCAGGATAACCGCTTAAAAGCTGCCCGCTTTTTTCCGAAGGAGCAGAGCAAAATAGGAGCAGTCTATATCTGCAAGGTAAAAAATTCCGTACCCAATCTCGGAGCTTATTTTGTGGAAATCGGCGGTTCGGAACGTGAAATCTGTTTTTTGTCCAAAAAGGATGCCGCCCATCCCTTTTTATTGAATCGAGCTTATGATGGACGTATATTGGAAGGAGATGAATTTCCGGTTCAGGTTACAAGAGATGCACAGAAAAACAAGCAAGCCTCTGTAACCACGTTAATCTCTCTCTCTAATAATTGTTTTGCAATAAGTGTTGGAAGTACTCGCACGGGTTACTCCAATAAATTCTCCAACGAAGAGAAGTCTCGTATACAACAGTGGATACAAACCGGGGATTTTACACTTCCTGTCATTGCACTGCCACATGAACAGACCAATTCAGGAAAACCTCTTCCTGTTGGGTTTGTTGTACGGACACAGGCGGCCAAACAGGAACATTTACAGGAATTGACAAATGAATTTCATAAGCTGACTGAGCAATGGCAAAAACTGTTTCAGACAGCACTACATCGAACCTGTTTCAGCTGCCTTATAGAGCCAAGAACGCCCTGGCAGGCAGCGTTGGAACAACTTGCTTATCCAAATGAATATGACGAAATCATAACTGACCAGCCTGAGATTTATAAACAGATGCAGGATGCTCTCATTTTTCCTGCTGATAAGAATTTACGCCTATATGAGGATAAACAGTTTACATTATCCAAGCTGTATGGTCTGGATACCAAGATTGCTACCGCCACAGAACGCCGTGTATGGCTTAAATCCGGCGGTTATCTTGTCATCGACCCAACAGAGGCTTTGACCGTTATTGACGTTAATTCGGGCAAATACGAGGCCAAAAAGGGGATGGAAGAGACCTTTTACCGCATCAACATGGAGGCCGCTGAAGAAATTGCCCTCCAGCTTCGTCTTCGCAACTTAAGTGGTATCATTATTGTAGACTTTATAAACATGCAGGAAAGTGTTCATCAGGATGAGTTGTTGCATCATCTGAAAAAACTCGTGAGCCCTGACCGTACCAAAACCGTTGTGGTAGACATGACCCCCTTAGGTCTTGTAGAAATCACACGCCAGAAAAGTTATAAGACACTTTCCGAACAAATCGATTGGAATTAAAATAAAGCAGACAGGAGAGGTGCCATGGCTTTGGAATTAAGAAAATTTGAAAAAGTAAAAGATGGTAAATATCTTAAAAATTATGAAATAACCTACTTAAACAAATCCGGAAAAGAAAAAAAATACGAAATAGTAAGCAGACGGGAGCTTTCCTGTGCAGAGGATTTGGGAGCTGCGCCCAGTGGTGTATCTGTTGTAGCTACCTGTAATGGCAAATTGCTTTTACTCCATGAATTTCGCATGGGTGTAAACCGTACCATTTACAACCTCTGTGCCGGTATGATAGAAGACGGAGAGAGCATTGAAGAATGCATTTCCCGGGAACTTTATGAGGAAACCGGCCTGCAAGTCCGGGAGATTATCAAGATTTTACCTCCCTCCTTTGCTGCAGTAGCTTTTTCCGACACCACTACCTATATCGCCTTTGTAGAAGTAGAAGGGGATTTTGAAGACCATACTTCAGAAAACGAACAAATAGAAGCTTGCTTTTATTCTCAAGAAGAAGTAAAAGAGTTGTTGGAAACCGAAAGCTTCAGTTCCCGCGCTCAAATGGCTGCATATTTCTTTGCATATTATGGATTATAATTATTTTAATTTATACATCACATCAAAAGGAGAGTAACTGAATATGAAAATTTTTGCCTATGCAATGCGTGAATTTGACGAAAAAGATTTCTTTGAAAAATATTCCAAGGAATTAGGCTGTGAATATGGCTATACCACCGAATACCCCAGCCCCGAAAATGTTGAGCTGGCTCGCGGATATGATGCCATCAGTGCAACACCTTGTAATCTGGATGCAGATATGTTAGACCGTTTCTATGCAGTGGGCGTACGTTATGTTTCCACGCGTTCCATTGGTGTGGATCATATCGATTTAAAACATGCCAAAGAGCTGGGTATGGGTGTCTGCCATGTATCTTATGCTCCCGAAACAGTTGCTGACTACAGCATCATGCTTATGCTCATGTGCTGCAGAAATATCTATCATATTCTGGAACGCTCCAAGGTTCAGGATTATACCTTAAAGGGCAAAATGGGCCGCGACATCAGCGATTGCACCATAGGTGTTATCGGTGCCGGCCAAATCGGCAGAACTGTAATCAAGCACTTGTCTGCTTTTGGCTGCCGCATTTTGGCCTATGACTTGTATCCAAATGAAGAGACTGCCAAAATAGCAGAATATGTATCCTTGGATGAGCTGTATGCTCAGGCTGACATCATCACTTTACATGCACCGGCTACTGCTGAAAACTATCATTTGTTAAATACGGAAGCCTTTGCAAAAATGAAACAGGATGTCATCATTATCAACACAGCCCGCGGAACCCTCATTGACACAGCAGCCCTGATTGAAGCCATTGAATCCGGTAAAATTTCTCATGCTGCTTTGGATGTATTAGAACAGGAAAACGGCTTATATTATGCCAACAGAATGGGAAAGCCCATAGCTAACCGTGATTTGGCCATCCTTCGTTCTTTCCCCAACGTGATTTTATCTCCTCACACAGCTTTTTATACAGAAAAAGTTGTCAGTGATATGGCCTATAAGTGCATGAAGGGTGTATTGGATATGATGAATCATGTGGAAAATCCTTTAATTGTTGTGTAACTCAAACTATATATCATCTCCCTAAAGAGAATAGGATTTTACAATGTAGCCCTTAGTAGAACAGCCAGCCCCGAACCAACTATGCGCAAAACCATAGTTTAACGAATAGTTGGTTCTTTTTATGGGCTTTCATTTAATTCTTATATAAAACAAACGGGAATTCCTCAATGAATTCCCATCTCTTCTGAATCTAATAGAATTGTAAATGGTCCATCATTTAATAAGTGAATTTTCATATCCGCACCGAAAGAACCTTTTTCAACCGTCTGTATTTCTTGTTTACATAATTTTATAATATATTCATAAAGTTCATTTGCCATATCCGGAGCTCCGGCATTGATGAAGGAAGGACGATTACCTTTCTTGCAATCTGCATAAAGAGTAAACTGGGAAATCAAGAGCAAACTGCCATTAACACTTTTTAAATCCAGGTTTGTTTTGCCATTTTCATCTTCAAAAATACGCAGACCAATCAGCTTCTTGACCATTTTCGTAGCGATTTCTTCGGTATCATTATCCGAAACACCAATCAATACCAGAAAACCTTTATCAATCTGACCAATTATCTTATCATCCACAGTAACAGAAGCCTCTGTCACCCTTTGAATTACAAAACGCATTACACTGCTCTCCTTTTATTTTGGATTGTTACTATATTAACAATCTTGCATTCTCATTTGTTTAGTGATGTTTTATTTTCTACTTTTCCCATCTTTATAAGATTTACTCTTATCTTCTTTCCGTTCCTGCTTGCGTTGTTCCCGAGCCTGCTTTTGATTATCAATATTTATTTTATATTCAGGTACATACTCTTTGAAGCCGGTCTCATCTACTGCTTCTACCGTCAGATATGCCTCAGTCTCCTGTGGCATATTCTTCTTCGCCAACGAAGTATGAACCATGGACCTAATAGCCGCATAGATTACTGCAAAAATAGGAACACCCACAATCATTCCAAGAATGCCAAAGAACCCGCCAAACATGGTAATTGAAAAAATCACCCAAAAACCTGCCAGCCCGGTAGATTCTCCTAATATCTTAGGTCCAAGAATATTACCGTCAAACTGCTGTAAAATCAGAATAAAAACAACAAAATATACACAGTTTAACGGATGCATGGGATCTACAAGCAGCACCAGAACCGAGCAGGGAATAGCCCCAAGAAACGGACCAAAAAAGGGTATAACATTGGTCACGCCTATGATAAGACTCACCAGTGCTGCATACGGGGTTCCCATAAGAGAAGTCACACCAAAGCAAATCAAACCAATAATAATAGAATCCACTACCTTACCACTGATAAATCCACTGAAGGTTTTATGTGTAAACCGAAAATTTCGAATTACTGTATTTGCAGTCTCTTTTGAAAATACAGCATATGCAATTTTCTTAGCCTGTCCTGCAAACTTTTCTTTGCTGGCCATAAGATAAATAGAAATAATAAAGCCTATTATTCCGTCCCAAAGTACTCCAAGTACATTAATGACACTCAAGGATACCGTTTTAATTATCTCACTGGTAGCTGTTAACACAGTATTGTTCAACCATGTCTCCATCTCCTCTGAATAACGATTAATCAACTTAATTGCATAATCTCCCAGCGTGGGATTATCCTCAAGAAGCTTATTAATCATGTTGATAACATTATTAATATAAGTATCAAAATTCTCTACCAGATTGACGATACTGGGAACAATCTGAGAGACAAACATTGCTATAACAATATAGATTGTCAACAAACACAAGAGGGTTGTAAGAACTATGCTGATTCCACGAATCATAGAAACTTTTTTCTTCTTATTCTTCATGGATATTCTATCAAAAAGCGGTTTGATAAGTCTGTACTCAATCTGATTCAATATTGGTGTCATAAGATAAGCAAGTACAAACCCCATCATAATCGGCATCATCACTTCAATTACTGTTTTAATAGCCATTTTCACATTGGAACCGTGAAATATTCCATAATAAAAGCAAATCGCCGCTGCTAATACACAGAACGCAGTAATACCCCAACATACATATTTATTATTCCAGCGAAACTTCATATCCATATCTCTCCCTTGTAAAAATCATTCTATAATTATAATACACTGATTCAGGTTTTATAACAAGCATGGTTTTAAAAATATTGGTTTGGGTTGTGCAAAACATGAAATTAGAGTAAAATAAAAAGGTAAATATAATGTTTTAGGGAGAATGTCAAAATTATGAAATTACAACAACTATACAGTCTGGTCAGAAAAGCTATAGACGACTATCATATGATTGAAGACGGAGATAAAATAGCTGTCGGTATATCCGGTGGTAAGGACAGCCTCACCATGCTTTACGCGCTCCATGGCTTAATGCGCTTTTATCCCCAAAAATTTCAAATTCACGCAGTAACTGTCGATTTAGGCTTCGGTAATCTTAATCTGGATGAAATCAAAAATCTATGCAAAAGTATGAATGTAGAATATACCATTGTCAAAACAGATATTGCCCAAATTGTTTTTGAAGAACGGGGTGAAAGTAACCCCTGCTCCCTCTGTGCCAAAATGCGCAAAGGTGCCCTAAATCAGGCCATAAAAGATGCCGGCTGCAATAAGGTTGCCTATGCTCATCACAAGGATGATGTAGTAGAAACAATGATGATGTCACTAATATATGAAGGTCGAATACATACTTTCTCACCGGTCACCTATCTGGATCGCATGGATTTAACAGTCATCAGACCATTAATATATATGAATGAAGTTGATGTAATAGGATTTGTCAATAAATACAATCTTCCTGTGGTAAAAAGTCCCTGTCCGGCTGATGGTCATACCAAACGCGAATATGTAAAAAATCTGATTCGCGATATCAATCTGGAGACCCCCGGCGTTAAAGAGCGTATGTTTACCGCAATTAAAAACAGCAATGTGAAAGGTTGGGGTGATACCCTTGGCAGTACTGAATAAAGATAATTATCATGATGAACAAAATAAAAATAATATTTTAAAAATGCGGGAAGTCCTCGATACTCTTCCTTCCTTTTGTAAAACTTTTTTTCGTGGAATCGAAGAATATACTTCCACCAGAACACGGTTAGCTTATGCATATGATATCCGTCTGTTCTTTGAATTTTTACATGAAAAAAATCCCATTTGCTCTAAGACCGATATTGAAAAATATAAACTTACTCTTTTAGATGAAATATCCCGCCTTGATATTGAAGAATATCTGGAATATTTAACCTTATATGAAAAGGACGGCCGCGAAATCACCAATGATGAACGAGGCAAGGCACGTAAGCTTGCATCTCTTAGAAGTTTCTACAACTACTTCTATCAAAATGAAATGATCGAAAACAATCCGGCTGCATTAGTGCCTCTTCCCAAACGTCCAGAAAAGGAAATTATTCGTCTGGAGCCAAATGAAGTAGCTATATTATTGGATCAGGTGGAAGCTGGTACAAAACTTACGAAAAAGGAACTGGAATATCACAAAAAGACAAAACTAAGAGACATAGCACTCTTAACGCTATTATTAGGCACAGGAATCCGTGTATCAGAATGTGTTGGACTTGACATTAATGATGTAAACTTTGATGAAGGCGGTATCAAAATCCGCCGTAAAGGCGGATATGAAACTATCATCTACTTTGGCGAAGAAGTTGAAATTGCATTACTGGACTATCTGGAAGAGCGTGATCACATCATCCCTGCCGAAGGCCATGAGAATGCACTCTTCCTCTCTCTTCAAAATCGCCGGATGGCTGTACGCTCCGTAGAGAATCTGGTAAAAAAATATGCCTCCCGGGTCACAAGCCTAAAGAAAATTACTCCGCACAAGCTTCGAAGCACCTATGGTACTACTCTTTATAAAGAAACCGGCGACATCTATCTGGTAGCTGATGTCTTAGGGCATAAGGATGTAAACACCACCCGAAAACATTACGCCGCCATGGAACAGGAGCGCCGACGCAAGGCTGCAAATGCAGTGCAGCTGCGCGAAAATCGGGATTGAACATAAAACATATTTCCTTTACTTGATATTCTATAGATATTCCATAGATACTCCACAATGTTGATTAAAGAGCTTACTCCTTCTGTCATGAAACAAAAAGTTCCATGACAGAGGATTCGGCATCTGTTTATTTGATAAAATCAGCTGAATAATAAGGTACTACTAAGGTTTGTCCTGAACGAATATCCGAAGCATCCTCAAGATTATTGATACTGCACACTTCTGCAATGTAGTCTGCCTTATTATCATAATGAATATCGTCAATATACTGATCTGCAATACTCCATAAACTTTCTCCATACTTGACAGTAACATCTGTATAATACTTAAACGTAATTTCTTCTGAACCATTGCTTGCACTGGAAGTCAGAGAATGATAGGACACTACACAAATCGCAATCAGACAAAGCGTTAATACCACTGATGCAATTCTCCTTCTCTGCTCGCGTTGTCTGCGCAACTTTCTCTTATATGCTCTCAATTCACGGTCAGTCATTTCGTTAATCATCTTATTTTCTCTCATAACAGTCTCCATTCTGCCCCTTCGGCGACAACCAGAAAATTTGTTCGTGAACATTCGTTCTGTTTGCATTATATCGAACATATTTTCTTTTGTCAATACCAAAATCGAACATATTTTTGGAATATATGTTTGCTTTTTGCCAAAACCTATGCTATACTGAACTTACAAGCACAAGGAATTTATATATTCTATTTTACATAATGGAGGTAATTGTATGAGTTATGGTAAGATTACACCTAAACAACAGGAAATTTTGGACTATATTAAAGAAGAAATTTTAAAAAGAGGCTATCCGCCTACCGTACGGGAGATATGTGAGACAGTTCATTTAAAATCCACCTCTTCCGTACACTCTCACCTTGAAACTTTGGAGAAAAACGGCTACATTCGCCGAGACCCCACTAAACCTCGTGCCATTGAGATTTGTGATGACAGCTTTCAAATGGTTCGAACAGAAATGGTCAGCATCCCTATTGTTGGAAATGTTGCTGCCGGACAGCCAATTCTTGCTGAAGAAAATATTCAGGATTACTTCCCCGTTCCTGCCGATATTGTTCCCAAAGGCGAATCCTTTATTTTAAATGTACGTGGAGATTCCATGATTAACGCCGGCATTTTCAGCGGTGACCGTATTTTTGTTCACTCCGGCAATACTGCCACCAACGGTTCCATTGTGGTTGCCATGATAGATGATTCCGCTACTGTTAAGACCTTCTATCGTGAGAATGGACACATTCGTCTTCAGCCGGAAAATGATGAAATGGATCCCATCATTGTTGATGATTGTCAGATTCTTGGAACAGTGTTTGGTGTACTACGTTTCTTTAAATAATTTTTCGCACCTGAAATGGCTGTTGCATCAATGAGATGCAACAGCCATTCGTAAACTGCTCTTATACCAATAATTCAAAAATATCTCTTCCCATATCAACATATCTGATATAAATCTCCTCAAAAGGAATCAGCATATAGTGATTGGATTCACCAAATACATCCTGCTTCAGATAGAACACAACCTTATTTATAAACTTCGCAGGGTCCATCAACTCTTCCTCAGATATAAAGAACGGTCCTAATTTCTTATTTTCAGGAATTCTAGGAATATCCCTGCGTTCATGCAACGCAATATCCATATTAATTCTATCAATAATATGATTAGCCATCATAACAAATGTAGGCCAATTACGTTTTAACTGACCCATAGAATCAAGTCTTCTGACAAAATCCTCAATGGGTGTACCTATAAACATTTCCAATAAATCTCTTTCACCGGCAAATGTTTCATACTCACGAGTCCATTTATCAGGTACATTTGTAAAATCAATTTTTACATAATTCATTTCAAATCGACGCTTAAATGCACTATCCAATACAAAAATATTCTCGTCCGCAGTATTCATGGTCGCTATAATATTAAAATTGGGTGGCAACCAGATTTTACACTCTTCAAACAGCTTTTTCAAACCGGGGTCTCTGGAGAAAAAGTTACCTACATCAATATTCGTTATGGAATAAGCTGATTTACCATCCGGAGCACGGTCCAAAAGCTGGAATACATCACCGAAAATAGCCGGTGTATTTCCTCGGTTAATTTCTTCAATAACAAGGAAATATTTTTGTGTAGGATGCAAAAATGCTTCCTTCAAAAGGGTCGTGAAAGGACCGGGGGTATAAATATAATCCAACGGCTTATCTATGGACATAATGGGTTTAATACAACCTACAAAATCATCATATGTATAAGTCGGATGGAAAATCAAACGTTTACAATGAATTTCTCTATCTGCTCTTTTGGGATAAATCGACTCTAAAAGCATACTTACACTATGAGACTTACCTGTACCGGGGGCACCATAGTAAACACGCTGTATAGGTTTCATTGCAACTTCTCTGTAATAGGTATCGTTTTCTCTGTTCTCTTCGCCGACAGTTCTTCTATTCAAATATAAAGTTGCATCCAATCCGGAAACTGCCGGTGCCGAACTTCCCTGCACCAAAAAAGTCTGATAACATCTTAACGAAAGAGCAAATGCCCCCTCGCTCTCCTGATCAATTCTTTGAAAATCAGGATGACAAATAATCTGCTGATGGAGATGTACAAACTGATCCTTATCTCTTATTTCCAACAAATTCCCGGCTCCCGGAACAGGAGGATTCATCTTGCTACATGTCGTTCTCAACGCATGACAATATGAAATAATTGAATTGTCGGAATATTTACGAACTCCATTTCCATCAAATTGATTTCTCATCCACTCCCGAAATATTCTTTCGCTTTCAGAACTTGCACCTGTCATTTTTTTCTCTCCTTTACTCAAATCTTACTTTCATGTATGCTATAATTTCTTCTACACAACGTTCAAATCCTAGTTTAGAACTATTCAGACACAAATCATAGTTACGTGCATCCGTCCACTCTCTACCGGTATGGTACTTATAATACTCTGCCCGCTGCTTGTCCATCTTGGCAATATACTTCTCTAACTCACGCTCGCTCATGCTGTGTTTTTTTCCTGCCATCTCCATACAGAAATCATGAGGGGCATGAACAAATACGCTAAGTACATTATCATAGTCCTTCAGCACATAGTCTGCACATCTTCCCATAATAACACAAGATTCTGTCTCAGCCAATTGTCTGATAATCTTAGCCTGATAGTTAAACAGATTATCCCTTGATGTAAAATCATCACTATCCGGCGGAAGTAATTCACCACCGTATACATTCTTTGCAGGACGAAACAGACTGTTGCTTTTCACCATCTCATCTGCATTTGCAAACAAAGCCTCATTGATACCGCTCTCCTCACTGGCCAGTTTCATCAACTCCCGGTCGTAATAATGAATATCCAGTTTCTTGGCAAGCATTTCGCCAACAGTCTTACCGCCACTTCCGTATTGCCTTGCGATTGTAATTACAATGTTCTTCTGCATATGTTCGCCTCCCACCTTTATTATAAATTAATACCCCTGCCTTTTCATAACCTAAGAACTTTGGGCCGCAGGCACAATACTCGCAAAATAAACAATTTTATTTATTCTCCAAGATAAGCCTTCTTAATTGCATCATTTTCCAGCAAATCAGATGCCTTACCCTCAAGCACAATATTACCTGTCTCTAAAACATACGCACGGTCTGCGATAGAAAGTGCTTTCTTCGCATTCTGTTCAACCAAAAGCACCGTTGTACCACTCTTGCTGACTTCTTGAATAATATCAAAAATTTCATTTACAAAAATCGGCGAAAGCCCCATAGAGGGTTCATCCATCAAAATAATTTTGGGATGACTCATAAGTGCTCTACCCATAGCAAGCATCTGTTGTTCTCCACCACTAAGTGTTCCTGCCATCTGATTCTGACGCTCCTCAAGACGCGGAAAACGCTCAAAGACAGTCTTTAACGTCTGCTGAATCTCATCTTTATCCTTGCGGGTATACGCACCCATTTTCAGATTTTGCAATACGGAAAGCTGTGCAAATACTCTTCTTCCCTCAGGCACATGAGCCATACCCATAGACACAATCTTATGTCCGGGAATCTTGGTAATATCCTTTCCTTCAAACAAAACAGTTCCACTCTTGGGTGCAAGCAGTCCGGAAACCGTATGAAGAATAGTCGTCTTGCCGGCACCATTGGCACCGATAAGCGCAATAACCTCTCCTTCATTAACGTGAAAGGATACGCCCTTGATTGCCTGAATCATACCATAATAAACCTGTATATCCTTGACTTCTAACATCATAAAAATATTTCCTCCGAATCGGCTGTTTCTCTTACTCACCCAAATAGGCTTTAATTACTTCAGGATTGTTCAGAACCTCCGCCGTCTTGCCCTGACAAAGCACATGTCCAAAGTTCAATACAGTCAATTCTTCACAGATACCGCCAACAAGCTTCATATCATGTTCAATAAGCAAAATAGTCATATCAAAATGCTTACGCACAAAACGAATGGTATCCATAAGCTCCTGTGTCTCATTGGGATTCATTCCTGCCGCAGGTTCATCCAAAAGCAAAAGCTTCGGTTTGGTTGCCAGCGCTCTTGCAATCTCTAATTTACGCTGTTTACCATAAGGAAGATTGGATGCAAGTGTCTCTGCCTCGTCCTCAAGACCAAATACCTTCAAAAGCTCCACCGCCTCCTTATCCATCTCCTTTTCCGTCTTATGAAACTTGGGCAGACGAAGAATTCCGGTAAGCGTTCCATACTGCTTTTGATTGTGCAAACCTACCTTTACATTATCAAGAACCGTTAATTCCTTAAACAATCGAATGTTCTGAAAGGTTCTTGCTATACCTGCACGGTTGATATCAATGGTCTTTTTGCCGGTGATATTTTGACCATCCAGCGTAATGATACCCTCACTGGGTTTATATACTCCTGTAAGAAGATTAAATATAGTAGTCTTACCTGCACCGTTGGGACCAATCAGACCATAAAGACTTCCCTTTTCAATTTTAATATTAAAATCATCCACTGCACGAAGTCCGCCAAAGGAGATGCTTAAGTTCTTTACTTCCAACATTGCCATCTTACTGAACCTCCTCTGAAACATTCTTCTTGCCAAGCTTTGACTTGACAGTCGCTGCAACCTTCTCACGCCATGCAAGACATGCAGGAGCCCAGTTAAAGAGCATAATCACAATCAAAACAATTGCATAAATCAACATACGTGAGTCACTTACCACACCTCTCAAAAGCTCAGGCAACAAGGTGAGAACTACAGCTGCAATCACGGAACCGCGAATATTACCCATACCGCCCAGAACGACAAATACCAGAATCATTATGGACTGATTGTAACCAAAATTCTTAGGTAATGCTGTCAAAGTTGACAGATTATGTGCATAAAGCACGCCTGCCACACCAGCCAAAGCAGCTGAAATACTAAATGCCATCAGCTTATATTTGGTTACAGGAATTCCTACAGACTCTGCTGCAATAGTATTGTCTCTGATAGCCATGATTGCACGACCATCTCTGGAATGAATCAGATTCAACACAATCAAAAGTGTAATTACCAAAAGTATCATACCAACAGTAAAATTAGAATCATTAGGAGTACCTGTAATACCCTGGGCACCATTAATAATGATATTATCAGAATTCTCCATATTTAAATCCAAAGAATTCTTCATAGAGAAATGTACACCCTTCTCATCTATACCAAGATACAGAATATTCACAATATTTTTAATAATCTCACCAAATGCCAGTGTAACAATCGCAAGATAATCGCCCTTCAGTCGAAGTACAGGAATACCAATTATCAAACCAAAAAGTCCTGCCAATGCAGCACCAATCAATATGGCAATCAGAAACCGTACGCCTGAAGGCATACCGGGAACAAACATCTTCATGCATTTCGAAAAAAATGCACTGGAAAACGCTCCTACACACATGAATCCGGCATGTCCAAGACTGAGTTCTCCCAGAATACCCACAGTAAGATTCAAAGATACTGCTGCAATAGCATATACACACATAGGAACCAGCAACCCCTTCATCAAGCTACTGATATTTCCGGTTCCAACTAAAATCTGAACAATTATGTACGCGGCAACAACCATGCCAATTGTAATCAAATTACTACGAACTGTCTTCTTCATATCTGTCTTTTCCTCCTGTCTTATCTATCAGACCTTTTCCTGGATATTTTTACCCAGCAGTCCGGTAGGTTTTACAAGAAGCACCACAATCAAAACTGCAAACACAATCGCATCTGCCATCTGAGAATTAATATAAGCCTGGCTGAAAATCTGAATAACACCCAGCAAAATACCACCAATAAATGCACCCGGAATTGAACCAATACCACCAAATACAGCTGCAACAAACGCCTTGATACCGGGCATGGAACCGGTGTAGGGTGTCAGGGAAGGATATGCTGAGCATAACAGAACACCCGCAATCGCTGCCAAAGCAGAGCCAATTGCAAAGGTCAGGGAAATAGTGCCATTCACATTGATACCCATAAGCTGTGCTGCACCTTTATCCTCCGAAACTGCAAGCATCGCCTGTCCAAGCTTGGTCTTATTAATAAAAAGCATCAGTGCAATCATAATCACAATACAGGATACAATAGTTACAACAGTCACTCCGCTAATAACAATCTCGCCATCAGCAAGCTTCACTGCTTCCATATCTACAACAGAAGTAAAAGATTTTGCATTTGCACCAAAAATCAAAAGTGCAACATTTTGTAAGAAATAACTCACACCTATTGCCGTAATCAATACTGCCAAGGGTGAAGATGCCTTTCGCAGGGGCTTGTACGCAATTTTTTCAATGGTAATACCAAGCAGCGTACACACAGCCACTGATACCAATACGCCTAAAACAGGATGCATTCCCATGGTGCTACAAATTGTATAACAGGTGAATCCGCCTACCATGATTACATCACCATGGGCAAAATTTAACATCTTCGCAATTCCGTATACCATGGTGTAGCCCAACGCAATCAATGCATATACACTTCCCAGACTGATACCATTTATCAAATACGTTATAAAGCTCATAAAAACCTCCATCTGTTCAAAAATACACTCTTTTAAGTATAACAGACGCATCCAATTCCCGCAAGCAAATTACCAAAAAACAGATAAATTTCTCTTTAACACCTACAATATCCACCGTTTCAGAACTAACAAAAAAGTTGCCTGAGAACTGTTTCGTTCATCAGACAACTTTTAATATTTATTCTGGTATTATGATTACATCTACTATTACATAGCAGAGTAAACGCCATCCTTGATAATAACTGCCATAGGAGCCTTGTTTACCTCGCCGGTAGCCTGCCAGGTCATACCCTTACCGGTAACACCGTCATAGCTGATTGTTGTCATAGCACCCTTCAACGCATCACCAAGCTCGGAAACGCTCATGGAAGGAGTTGCATTTACACTCTCAAGAGCAGTCTTGATGATATATACTGCATCGTAACCGTCAGCAGCAAACTGGTTGGGAGTCTCACCGTACTTTGCCTCATAAGCAGCAGTGAAATCCTTACTAGCCTGGTCCTCAGAGTCAGCAGCGAAAGGAGTCAGAAGCATAACACCCTCTGCAAGAGCAACGTCAAAGTTCTCAACACCAAGGATACCATCCATACCGTCACAAGAGAACCATCTGGGAGCATAACCCATGCTGTTTGCCTGAGTCAGAATCAAAGCAGACTCCTGATAGTAAATGGGAAGGAATACCAATTCAGCACCAGCCTCTTTAGCCTTCTGAAGCTGTACGGAGAAATCAGTCTTGTTGTCAGCAGTAAACGCCTCTGCAGCAACGATTTCAAAACTCTGGCTCTCAGCACCCTTTACAAAACTCTCATAGATACCGGAAGAATATACATCAGAGCTGTCATAAATTACAGCTACCTTTGTTGCAAGATTATTCTCGCCAATGTACTGTGCGGAAGCTGCACCCTGGTTAGGATCGGAAAAACATACCTGGAATGCATTGTCATACTGAGCACACTTTACAGCAGAACCGGAAGGAGTAATCTGGAACATATTATCCTCATGAGTCTTCTCACCTACTGCAATACAGGGAGTGGAGGTTACGCAACCAACAATCATCTGTGCACCCCAGTCCTTAACGGTGTTGTATGCATTGATAGCCTTCTCAGCATCATGCTCATCATCCTGGAAGTTCAGTGCAAGCTGATAACCGTTTACGCCACCTGCAGCGTTAATCTCTTCAACTGCCATCTGTGCAGCATTCATTACATTAGTACCATAGATTGCAGCACCGCCGGTAATAGGTCCGATACCACCAATTTTAAACACCTCACCGGAAGCATCTTCAGCAACGCCGGCATTACCAGCAGCAACGCTATCGGTTGCAGGTGCATCTGTAGCACCACATCCTGCCATAGCCAGAACCATTGCGGAAGCTACAGCAACACTTACGAGTTTCTTAAATTTTTTCATAAATTTTCCTCCTTGTGTCTGCGTATTTTATACGCATCCTTTTCAGAATATAATTGTATACATTGCATTTATGTATACAATTATTCTTGAATATACTCCATTCTTCATTTTTTGTCAATAAGATATTAATAAAATTTCTAAAAAAGGGCATACTGAAACTGTGTAACAACATTAAGTAAAATCAATTTCCGAATAAAGGGGAGGATACGCAATGAAATACTTTGATTGCACTGCGCTTACAATTGCTATTATCGGCGCAATAAACTGGGGACTTATTGGTCTCTTCAAATTTAATCTTGTCTCTTTCCTTTTCGGCGATATGTCACTTTTATCCCGTATTGTCTACATTCTGGTAGGCTTATGTGGATTGTATCTCGTAACCTTTTATATGAGATTATCAGACAAATCTACCGATTAGAAAACAGCTTTATCAAAAAAAGGATATACCCGGACCAAAACTATTGATGGGTATATCCTTTTACTTTGTTTATATTTTTTTGAATCGATTACAGACTCTCAATATCAACCATTTTGCCGTCTCTCCAAAGTCTCTCCAAATCATACAGCAGACGATTTTCTTTATCAAAAATATGAACAATCAAATCACCAAAATCCATCAGCACCCAGTTTGCAGTATCATATCCCTCAATCTGCTTTACATGATAACCGGCACGTCCGAGCTTTTCTTCCACATTATTACAAAGAGCCTGAATCTGGCTATGGTTGTTACCACCGGCAATCATAAATACATCCGCTACAACAGAGACCTCGCTGATATCAATCACGCGAATCTCTTCTGCCTTTTTGTCCTCAAGTGCATCCAAAGCAAGCTTGGTCATCTCTAAAACTCTACTTTCCATTCTCATGCTCCTTTTCATTCAATTCACAATAATAATCATAGGTTTTACGGGTCATGGGATCCATTTCATCCCCCGTGGTTTCCAGATAATTTAAGGTGTCCTTTAAAATTCTTAACATTGCTGCATCCAAATCAACAAAAGCCAGCTGTCTGATTTCGCTCAAATTTGCTGCCTTATCTCTTCCCGGTTCAATATAATCTGCTACAAAAACAATCTTCTCCAAAAGCGTCATTCCGGGTCGTCCTGTAGTATGATTCAAAATTGCATGAATCACATCCAAATCCGTAACATCATACTCTTCCATGGCAAGAAAGCTTCCCACCTTTGCATGTAAAAGTGAAGGATTTCTGCGTTCATACTCACTGATACTGATGTTATGCTTCTCACAAATGGACAATCTTTTATCATCGGACATACATTTGGCGCAATCATGCAGAAGTCCTGCAAGCTGAGCATTCTTTATGGAAGCTCCATATCTCATGGCCAGCGCAGCTGCTGTATACTCCACACCCAGAGTATGCTCATAGCGTTTGGAATCCAATGTTTTTTCCATTGCTCTTCTGATTTTTTTCAACTCAATAACTCTCATGTGCTGTAAAATCCCTTTTCTTCGATATAGCTAATCACGCTGTCCGGAACCATATAACGGATACTTTTACCAAGACACACCCTTTCTCTAATATCTGTAGACGACAATTCAATCTCTCGAAAAGGCATAAAATGTATCCGGGCATCATATTTATCACGAAGCTCCTTTATCTTATCCTGCATCTTATCTTCTGCAAAATCCGAACGAAGTGCAGCAATAATCTCACAGGAAGCAAATATCTGCCCCGGTTCCTTCCAATGCTCAATACCATAAAGACAGTCTGTCCCAAAGATAAAATAAAAATCATGCTCCGGATATTGTTTTTTCAGTTCCTGCAAGGTCACATAGGTATAGGTATTCCCTTCCCTTTTCACCTCAATATCAAGACACCGAAAATAGGGATTCTCACTGATAGCAAGCCTTGTCATCTCCAGCCGTTCTACCGAGATGGGACCACAAGCCGCTGAACCATTCTGCTTCATATATGAGCAGCCTGTGGGCACAAACCAGACCTCTGAAAGCTGCATTTCTTCTCTTGCGCATTCTGCCAGCATCAGATGCCCCATATGAATAGGATTAAAACTTCCACCCATAATACCGATTTTACTCATAGTAATCTCCATTCTTGTGACAACGTGGACATCGGGGCGTAAGCACAAATTTCTGTGTGAAAAATTCATTTTTCACACTAACCCCTTACTTGGGCAATTCAATTTTAGGCTTATTCTTATCCGGCTTATAAAGAACGATTTTCCGTCCGATTACATGCACAACCTGAGAATGTGTACGCTCTGCAACAGCCTCAGCGATAACTCTCGGATCATCCAGACAATTCTTAAGAACCGCTATTTTAATCAACTCATTATTATTAAAGCACTCTGCAACAGCCTCTGTAACCTCAGGAGTCAGACTGGATTTACCAATCTGGAATACCGGATTCAAATTGCTTGCAAGGCTTTTTAAATACGCTCTCTGCTTACTTGTCATCTCTATTTCCTCTATCTTACTTTCAAGAAACTCTATTTATAATAGTCAAAGGACAGACCATACATACGCACAGTATCTCCCTCCTGAATGCCAAGCTCCTCCAACTCCTCCAAGATTCCTGTTTCCTTCAAGAAATTCTGGAAGAAAGTGAAGCCCTTTTCGCTCTCCAGATTGGTATAACCGAGCATTTTCTCTATGCGGGGTCCCTCCACAACATATTCTTCTTCCTCTTCATCATAGGTGACTGTATAAGGCTCGTCCGAATAGCCCTTCTTAAGCTCAGGGAAATACTCCTGCTCAAATATGGTAGGTTCCTCACCAACCTCCAAAAGCATTTCATTTACCTTATACAAAAGAGGCTTCACACCCTCGCCGCTCACGGCAGAAATAGCAAAAACCTGAATGCCCTTAGGCTCAAACTCGGCACGAATCTTCTCAACGGGGTCCTCTTCCCCTTCACCTCTGTAAATTGCATCAATTTTGTTGGCAGCAATCACCTGAGGACGCTTTGCAATCTCAGGATTATACGCCTCCAGTTCCTTATTGATGGCATAAATATCTTCTATAGGGTCGCGTCCCTCTGTTCCGGCAGCATCCACAATGTGAATGATAACCTTAGTGCGCTCAATGTGTCGCAAAAACTCATGTCCAAGACCAATACCCTCTGATGCTCCTTCAATCAGACCGGGAATATCTGCTATAACAAAGCCTCCCGTTCCCTCCAAATCTACAACACCCAGATTAGGATTCAAGGTAGTAAAATGATAATTTGCAATCTTGGGTTTTGCATTGGTCACACGTGAAAGAAAGGTAGATTTTCCCACATTAGGAAAGCCTACAAGTCCAACATCTGCAATTACCTTAAGCTCAAGCAAAAGCTCCAGCTCCTGCGCCGGCTGCCCGGGCTGTGCATACTTCGGTGCCTGCATGGTACTGGTAGCGTAATGCTGATTACCATTGCCGCCTTTGCCACCCGTTAACAATACAACTCTTCTGTTATCACCGGACATATCCGTGATAACCTGTCCGCTTTCGGCTTCTTTGATTACTGTACCCTGAGGAATTTTAATCACAATATCCTTGCCATCCTTACCACGGCAATTCTTTTTGCCACCCTCTTCACCGTCACCGGCCTTGTATTTTCTAATATGTCTGAAATCAATCAGTGTATTCAGTCCCTCATCCACTTCGAAGATAACATCTCCTCCGCGTCCGCCGTCACCACCATCGGGACCACCGTTAGGAACATACTTTTCACGTCTGAATGACACATGTCCATCGCCGCCTTTACCGCTGCGCACATATATTTTGGCTCTATCAGCAAACATGGAAAACTCCTTTCTTCAACAGCTAAAAAGGGGGCTTCAAACGAAGTATGTTTGAAGCCCCGATAGGTCTTATTGCTCTACAGGATAAACAGAAGCCTGCTTCTTGTCGCGGCCCTTTCTCTCGAAACGCAAAACGCCGTCAACCAATGCATACAGGGTGTCATCACCGCCAATGCCTACATTGTTACCGGGATGAATCTTGGTTCCGCGCTGTCTGTAAAGGATATTGCCAGCCTTTACGAACTGACCGTCTGCACGCTTCGCACCCAATCTCTTGGACTCGGAATCTCTACCGTTCTTGGTAGAACCTACTCCCTTTTTGTGAGCAAAAAACTGAAGGCTCATATTCAACATGGTCTCTACACCTCCTTGAAATTTACTTGTAGATACTCTTTTCCGCACTTCTTGCTTAAATTTTCCATTGCCAAAACAAAGGAATCCAGCATAAATACGGAATTCTCCTGCAAAGGAACATCTTCATCAAAATCGAATTCAGCAAAACCGGTTTCTTCATTCAGGGTTGTTTTAATCTTTTCCCCTGCCAGCTCTTCAAGAGCATTCATCGTGCTTTCCACCAATATGGATATGGCAGCACAGACAATATCCGGTTCGCCTTCCCTTGCATATCCTGCGTGGCCCATACAAATAATCCCTTTGTATGTACCATTTTTGTCTGAAACAATCTCAACTGTGGTCATATAAACACACTTTCAAACTAATGCTTACGCATTAATTTTATCGATTTTAACCTGAGTATATGCCTGTCTGTGACCGTTTTTCTTGTGGTAACCGGTTTTTCTCTTGTACTTGTATACAATAACCTTCTTGCCACGACCCTGCTCCATAACGGTTGCGGATACGGTTGCTTTAGCAACTGCATCACCCACCTTGAGGGATCCGTCACTTACTGCGATAACCTGGTCAAAAGTAACAGTGTTACCAGCTTCTGCATCGAGCTTCTCAACCTTGATTACATCGCCCTCAGAAACCTTGTACTGCTTTCCGCCTGTTGCAATAATTGCGTACATATTAAGGCACCTCCTTCATAGAACGTCCGAAAACTACGTTCTTTACTCGCTAACTTTGGTGGTGATCATTCTTCTAAATGGGCACACTTTTACCTCGTTATGCGGCATACTGTGATATAATAGCATGTGTTGTCTTGAAATGTCAATACCCTTATTCAACATTTTTAGAATTCTTTACACATTCATCCATCTGTCACATGGAAGATGCCTTGTCTATCTTCCACTGATATACAAGGCAATCATCTTTCCAATCATATTCAAATATGCTTTGTCGGACTCAGGCCAAAGTCTGGTCGCCTGCTCCGTTTTATAAAAGGTAACATACCCCGGAACTCCGCTGTCCATCCGGTAAATCAGTGCCGCCGTAACATGTTGCTCTCTCAAAGCCTCATATGCCTCCAGACACACATACTTTAGATTTGCCACATCATTAACAACCATCAGATTATTTTCATCAAACAACTGTCTAAACTGTGTGGTTCCGGCATATGTCAAACAACCATCCGTAACCGGCTTTCCATCTGCCCGCCAATGAACCGCCTCATAAGCCGGCTCATCATAAAAAATATTTACTTCACTCAAACCAAAAATTAAACCGGTCTCTTCCATTACCAATTTCAGATTCCATATAGCACGGAACACAAAAAATTCTGTAAGTTCCAACATAAAACGTTCCTTGCTTTCCGCACTGAGGTGCATCTTTCTGCGCTCAATAACAGAAGCGCCTGCCATTGTCGCATTCAACACATCCCCATGAATCTCCGGCGTATATATTATATATCGGTTCTTGCCATTCTCCTTTGCACGATAAAGCATTTTATCTGCTATCTTGAACAGAGTATCATAATCCCGGGCATTCTCCGGCCACGCTGCTGCACCTATGGAACAACTCAGATTCAAATCCTCCTTATTTCCCTTATAGGCCCACTCCACATTACTGCGAATTGTACGAAGAATACTCTTCAAATCAGCCCGGTCTGTAATACGCTCAAGGAAAATCATCATCTCATCGCCGCCGATTCGGCCAACAACGCCACGTTCCCCTACAGCATCTTTCAAAATATCAGCAACCGTTATCAAAACCTCATCACCAAACATATGTCCATAATGATCATTTACATATTTAAAATTATCAATATCCATAACACACAAATAACAGGTATACTCAACCTTAGATGCTATTGCATTGCGGATATATTCTATAATGGTCTGTTTACTCAAAAGACCTGTCATTTCATCTCTGACAGCATCTGCACCCATTCTGGTCTTTCTTCGTCTGGAATTCTTGGAAATGGTATAAACACAACCAAGCACCAAGTCCCTGTCTGAAGTGGTAACAACAGAGCGTCCCTTAATCAGATATAGCTCTTTTTCATCGCCCCTCACTAAATGTGGCAACATAACCTCATGTGAAAAATGTCTGGAACCCTGCTGCAAATCCTGACACAGATTGTCAAAAATATCTCTACAATTTTCCTCGTCAAAGGCTCCTCTTTCTTCAAGACTCTGTTCCCAACCGTCCAAATCACCACTGTAAACAACAACCTTCTGCTTTTCTCCACCCATGAAAAGGGTAAAATCATCCTTCTCCATGTCATAGCGGAAGAAAAGTTCATCCATAATATCCATGTAGGTACCAAGTTCGCACAATTCATCCTGCAGGGTACTCATTTCCATTTCCAAATCTGTCACAGACTGAATCGTAAGCTCAAGAACCTCTTTGCCCGCGAGATTAACCTTCTCCACACAACCTACTACCCAATGTGTTGTCTCATCCTTGCTGAACACACGGTATGTAACAAACATCCTCTCACCGGTTTCCCAAACCTTTGCACAGACGGACTTCACTTCAGAAAAGTCATCCTTATATACACTCTGCTCCAAATACTGAGAATTCTCCCACATAATCAATGAAAAGAATCCCTTATCGCCTTTCAGCAGCTTTAAGTTCTTATCAACAGTAACCGTTCCGGTATTAAAATACGCCATAACCCTTCTCCTATGGTATGGTTAAAATTATTGCTTATTCTTCTCAAAACCTTCAACATACTGTGCAATGAGCTTTACTGTACCTTCCACACCCAAAACACTGCTGTTTACACATAAATCATAACTGTCCGCACGTCCCCACTTTTTGGAGGAGTAGTAATTATAATAGCTCTGACGCTGCTTATCCTTCTTAATCATCATATCGCGAGCCTTAACTTCGCTAAGCTGATACCTCTCCATAATGCGTTTGGTTTTGGTAGGTTCATCCGCATAAATAAACAAATGAATGCAATTCTCCATTTCTGCCAGTGCATAATCCGCACAACGTCCAACAATTACACAGGGTTCCTCAGCGGCAATCTTCTTAATCGTATCAAACTGAGCCAAAAACACCTTGTGACTGATAGGCATATCTACGAAAGAAGATGCATTATAACCAAAGGAATACGTATCCATTACCAAATTATACAAAAACGAATTGGTGGGGCGCTCATCGTGATTCTGTATCATTTCCTCACAAAAACCACTCTCCTTGGCAGCCCGGGTAAGAAGCTCCTTGTCATAGCATTTAATACCAAAATATTCCGCAACCTTCTCACCAATCTCATGTCCGGCAGACCCGAATTGGCGTCCAATTGTAATAACAGTATTCATATGCAACACCTCCAACTCAATTTTTTCCATACTTATTATACGTCATTTTAGCAAGGATTTCAATAAGACCCCCATTAAATTTTATACAATTTTAACAAATCAATCCAAAATATTCAGTAAGTGCTCAAAATATTCCGGCAAGGGAGCATCCGTCTCCACATACTCTCCTGTCCTCGGATGTCTGAATCCCAATATTTTGGCGTGAAGCGTCTGTCCCTGCAGCTTAAAAGGGCATTTCCTACCGGTTGCATAGACCTCATCCCCCAACAGCGGATGTCCGATACTTGCAAGATGCACACGTATCTGGTGAGTCCGCCCCGTCTCCAGCACACACTCAATATAAGTATAATTTCTAAACCGCTTCAACACCTTGTAATGTGTCACGGCTCTTTTGCCATTTTGTTCATTCACGGCCATTTTCTTGCGTTCTATCGGATGTCTTCCAATAGGCTTGTCAATCACACCCTCCTCATCCTTCAAAACGCCATAACAAATTGCTACGTAACGTCTGTTTACGCTATGCTCCTTAAGCTGTGACGCGATAGAATTATGAGCTGCATCATTCTTACAGGCAATAATGGAACCTGTGGTATCCATATCAATACGATGCACAATTCCCGGACGCATCACACCATTAATACCGGACAATCCCTCGCCACAATGATGCATCAGCGCATTTACCAAGGTGCCGCTGTAATGCCCTGCCGCCGGATGAACCACCATTCCCTTGGGCTTATTCACCACAATTACATCTCCATCCTCGTAAAGTACATCTAAAGAAATATTCTCCGCCACAATATCCGGCTCCACTGCCTGCGGAAGCTCAAAGCGCACCTCATCCTCCATCTTCACGCGATAACTGCTCTTCACAACCGCACCGTTTACACTGACTCGTCCTTCTTTAATTAACTTTTGAATAAAAGATCTGGATAAAGAATCAATGAGCATACTGATACAACTATCAATACGCTCATTCTCCATTTCCTCCGCAATTTGAAATACAAATTCATCCATCTATTTCATCTCCCGATAGCGGTTCTGTTTAAAACTCAAAAATTCCAAATCCTGCTCCTTGTATACAAACAAAAACAGAATAAACAACACAATCGTAGCCACAACAATATAAATATCGGCCACATTAAATATAGGGTAATTTATCAATACAAAAGAAATAAAATCCACTACAAAATCAAAGCGGAATCTGTCAATCATATTGCCGATTCCTCCGGCAATAATAACCGACATAAGCACATGCAGCTTATTATATTTTTGGGTCTCGGGAAGCTTAAACAAAAAGAACAAAATCACTGCCATAAAAACAAAGCCTACAAACAAAATAAAAACCTTCTGATTCTGAAGCATGCCAAAAGCCGTACCCCTGTTTTCAAGATATTGAAGCTCCAAAACACCATCTATAAGCACATACGCAGGATTCCCCTTCAGCCTTACAATTGCCAGATGTTTGGTAAACTGGTCGAACGCCAAAAGCGTTGCTACTATCACCGCATCCAACAAAAGCAAAAGCTTACGGTTCGTCTTTTTATTTCCCTTATTCCGAATTTGTTCTTTATTACGCATGCGCATCCTCATCACTAAAATAAATTTCATTGATTGCAGCAAGAATTTCCTCATCGGTAACACTGCTGTCAATCACTGCCTTGCCAATCTTCTTAAGCAGAATAAAACGAATCTGGCCGGCCTTCATCTTCTTATCAGACTTTGTTAACCTCAAAATCTCCTGAGGGTCAATATCATCCACGGTAATCGGCAGATAAAAAGGCACGAACATATCACGCACTTCATAATACTCTTCCATGGACAACATCTCCTTTTTCCATGAAATATATGCTGCCGCCACAGTTCCCAAAGCTACACACTCACCATGATAAAGTTCAAAATTTTTCGCCTTCTCAATAGCGTGTCCGATGGTATGTCCCAGATTAAGAAGAGCTCTGTCTCCCTGCTCCGTAGGATCTTTTTCCACCACCAGTTTTTTAATGACATTACAACGCATAACCATCTCTTCAAGAATATCCATGTCCTTTTCACAAATTTCATACATATTCTCAATAAGCCACTCATAAAAAGCCGCATCTTTAATAAGTGCAGATTTCATAACCTCAGCAAATCCCGAGAAATACTGTCTCTCATCCAAGGTCTCAAGAACCTGCATATTCATGTATACAAGACGAGGCATCTTAAATGCACCAACCATATTCTTATATCCATCAAAATCCACTCCGGTCTTTCCGCCTATGGAGCTGTCCACTTGGGATAAAAGTGTGGTGGGCACCTGAAC
>CAYOGM010000006.1:0-15174 GCA_964403595.1 uncultured Acetatifactor sp.
GTCCTCCCTCCATCATTCAGCTTGCGGTGACAGAGGTGCTGGATAAGACAGCGGATTTGAAGGTATATGAGACCAATATGAATCTGATTTACAATGAGTTGTGTGCATTGGGCTTCACCTGTGTAAAGCCCGGTGGAACCTTTTATATTTTCCCCAAGGCACTTGAGGAGGATTCAGTGGCATTTTGTCAGAAGGCGTTAAAATATGATTTGGTATTGGTGCCGGCGGATTCTTTTGGCGCTCCCGGTTTCTTCCGCATGGCATACTGTATTGATACAGAGAAGGTGGAGCGTTCCTTGGAGGCATTGCGCAAATTTGTAAATACCGAGTATCCGAACAGATAAGTGTAGAATGAATCAATGTGAGGTATAGAGAATGTATCAGGCAGGACTTGTGTTAGAGGGCGGCGGCATGAAGGGTGTTTATACCGCCGGTGTATTGGATTTCTTTTTGGATAAAGAGATAGAATTTAGCAGTGTTTATGGTGTTTCTGCGGGTGCCTGCAATATGTGCAGCTATATTTCCAAACAGAAAGGTCGGGCTTTGGATGTAAATATTGACTATTTGGATTCTAAGCGTTACTGCAGTGTGGAGAGCATGATTCTCTCGGGTGATTTGTTTAATGTAAACACCTGTTATAATCTGATTCCCAACTATTTGAATCCTATAGATAGTGAGACATTTAATTCTTATGAGGGCAAGGCGTATAGTGTTGTGACCAATCTTGTCACAGGCCGTCCGGAGTATTTGCGCATGAGGGATGCAGTAAAGGATGTTGACAAGGTTCGTGCATCTTCCTCTCTGCCTCTTGTGTCCCGTACGGTTTATATTAAGGGAAGACCTTATCTGGATGGTGGACTTAGTGATTCGATTCCCATTCAGAAATCCATTTGTGATGGCAACCGAAAGAATGTGATTGTCATGACCAAGGAAGTGGGTTATCGCAGAAAACAGATTGATTCCGGGCAACTTGCACTCATAAAGCTACGTTATGCGAAATATCCTAAAGTAGCACAGATTATGGCAGAGAGACATATCATGTACAATGATTGTCTGGACTTTATTGAGCGTAAGGAAAAGGCGGGAGAAGTCTTTGTAATTCGCCCTCAGCACTCCAATGATGTGAGACGCATTGAGCGTGACAAGGCCCGTATGAAGGCTCTTTATGACCAGGGCTATGAAGAGGCCGAGTCTCTCTACGAAGATATGATGCAGTATTTAAATAATTAATTAGGGAAAGAAATGAGAAGAGTATGTTAGAGATTATTAAAGCAATTATTTATGGACTTGTAGAAGGTATTACGGAGTGGCTGCCGGTCAGTAGCACAGGACATCTGATTCTGGTGGAGGAGCTGATACCCTTTAGCGGAGTGAGTGAAGGGTTTTTCGACATGTTTGAGGTAGTTATTCAGCTGGGTGCCATCATGGCAGTGGTTATTTTGTTCTGGAGCCAGATATGGCCCTTTGCTTTGTCAGCAAAGGAGCGTGAAGGTAAGAGTGGATTTATGTCTTTTATTAAGATGGACATTATGACTCTGTGGTTTAAGATTCTGGTATCCTGTGTTCCCGCTGCGGTTATCGGTGTTTTATTTGATGATGTGTTTGATGCACTGTTTTATAATCCGGTTTGTGTGGCTATTGCGCTGATTGTGTTTGGTGTGGCTTTTATTGTAATAGAAAACAGTAACCGGAACAAAAATACTAAAGTAAATTCTCTGGCGGATATCACCTATACCACGGCTCTTTTAATTGGTTTGTTCCAGCTGATTGCAGCTGTTTTTCCCGGAACCTCCCGTTCCGGAGCAACCATCGTAGGTGCTCTCTTAATCGGGGTAACCAGAACTGTTGCAGCGGAGTATACTTTCTTTTTGGCGATTCCGGTAATGTTTGGGGCAAGTCTTTTGAAGGTTGTAAAGTTTGGTTTTGCCTTTACAACTATGGAATTGGTACTGCTGTTAATTGGCACGGTGGTGTCTTTTGTGGTATCCATTTTTGTACTTAGATTTTTAATGGGCTACATTAAGAAGCATGATTTTAAGGTGTTTGGCTGGTATCGGATTGTTCTGGGCATCGTGGTGCTGGCGTATTTTGGACTGGTGGCATAGGTGACATAGAATGAAGAAAACAGTAATTTTTCTTGCTGTTATGGCAGTACTTGGAGTGATTTGTGCAGCAGGTATCCGATATGATGGTAGTGGAGCTGCCAAGGAGACTTTAAAGCAGGAGTTTGCGGTTCTTACGAATAGTGGATTCTATGAGTCAAAAGTACAGGTTCGGGTAACAGTACCTGAAGGTGCAAAGGTGTATTATACCATGAATTGCGAGGACCCGACTCCGGAGAACGGACAGTTTTATCAGGGTTCTGTTGAGTTGGTTGCGCCCGAAACAGGAGCGCAGGTATATGTTTTACGGTTTAAAGCATATTTGGAGGATGGAACCTGTCTGGATACTCTGCCAGGGACTTATTTTGTGGGACAAGGTATTGAGAATCGCTATACCACAAAGGTGCTTAGTATTGTAGGGGAGCCGGAGGATCTCTTTGGATATGAGGAAGGAATTTTAGTACCCGGCAAGCGATATGATGAGTTTATGGAGGCGAACCCCGGAGTTCATCCGGGTGGGGGTGTAGAGGCCAATTACACTTTGCGCGGCGATGAGGCGGAGAGAGAAGTATTTCTTGAAATGTTTGATGCAGACGGACAAACGATTTTTTCTCAAAAGGGTGGCGTGCGTGTGACAGGTCAGCTGTCCCGTATCAACAACCACAAGTCTTTACGCTTATATGCCCGCAAAGAATATGATGAGGAAAATAACAAGTTCCGATACGATTTCTTTGAGGGGCTAACAACAGAAGCGGATGGAACCATGGGGCAGGAGTATAAGAGATTGGTTCTCAAGAATTCCGGACAGGATTATGGCTATGCATTTCTTCGAAATGAACTGGTGAATGCGCTGGCTTCACAGGCAGGGTTTCCTGATGTACAGCATGTAACCCCGGTATGTGTCTATATCAATGGTGAATATTATGGATGTTACTGGCTGAGTAATCATTATGACAGTGAGTATTTTGAGACCAGATATGGTGCTTACGATGGTGAGTTTGTAATTTTGGAACGTACAGACAGGGCCAAAACTCCCTCTGATGATAGTAGTGAGACAGAAAATGTTGCGGTGGAAGAATATAACAGACAATATGAACTTTTTGCGTCAATGGATTTGACCGTGGAGGAAAACTATAAGAAATTACAGGAATTCATGGATGTGGAAAATTATCTGCAATATTTTGCCATAGAGAATTATGTAGGTAATTTTGACTGGCCGGAAAACAATGTAAAGACCTATCGGTATGTAGCAGGGGAAACGGGCTATATAGAAGACAGTGTTTTTGACGGGCGCTATCGCATGCTTCTGTATGATGCAGATTATGGTTTTGGTCTTATGTTTTATCATGATACCATAGGAACTCTTGTAAATGAAATGACTTTGGATAAAATTATGTACGAATATTCTCCTTTGTTTGCTGCATTGATGAAGAGGGAGGATTGCAGACAGTATTTTGTTTCTTACACACTGGATTTGATGAATGGTGCCATGAGCGCAGAAAATGTCGCTGCACAGGTGGACAAGATGCATCTTTCGCGAGTGCAGGAGCTGGCGCGCATGTTGCAGGTGGAAGGTCTGGTGGGCGGACTGATTCTGGAGCAGGATGCCATGAATATGGCTACCGTGGACCGGAATCTTCAACAAATCAAATCCTTTGCAGAGGCGAGACCCATATATGTGCTTGAGGATATTAAGGATAAATTTGACTATCGTCAGCCGTATAAATTGACAGTGCTGAATGGGGTGTCCTACAGTGGAGTAAAGGTAAATGGAGTGTATTGTGAGGGCACAGAATTCAGAGGCACTTATTTGAAGGAGATTCCGGTAACCCTGACGCCCTGTCTTGGACCGAATGAGGTATTTAGTCATTGGCTGGTAAATGGAGAGACGGTAGAGGAGACTACTTTGGTGTTGGCGGGAGAGGATGTCGGCGGTGAAGAGATAACAGTGCAGTTGGTAACTGAAGAGGTGGCAGAGCCTCGTTTGCAAATTGTAGCAGTGGCTACCAGAGGGCAACAGGATTATGTGGAGCTTGTGAATTGTTCTGTCAGCCCTGTAAGTACCTCCGGTTATTATCTCACGGATTCGGAGGAACCTTGGAAGTATCAGTTGCCTGCATTAGTGCTTGAACCCGGTGAGAGTCTGCGCCTTGTAGGCGAAAACAACAATAGCATCGAAAGTCTTGGTCAGTATGGATTGAACTTTAATTTAAAGACCGGTGAGAATCTTCGGCTTTTTTATAAGAATCAACTCATAGACAGTGTGGAGTTACCACAGATGTCAGAGGATGGAGTGTATATCAAAGATTTTGTGAGAGGCGTTTATACAGAACAGAAGAGGGAGCAGACTACGGAATGAGACATGAATTAAAATATATGCTTACGCCTATTCAATATGAGATTCTCCGCAGTCAGTTGAAGTGGGTGCTTAAACCGGATGAGAATGCTTCGGAAGAGGGAGATTATTTTATACGGAGTATCTATTTTGACTCCCCCGACAGAATTGCACTAAAAGAGAAGTTGAGCGGAATCAATCGGCGTTGCAAGTATCGAATTCGGTTTTATAATAACGATACGTCCCTTTGCCGGTTGGAATGCAAGGAGAAAACCGGAAGCAGAATCAACAAAATCTCATGCAGACTGACAGAGTATCAGACGAAGGTGCTGCTTGGACAAGAAGAAAGTGGAACAGACTTAAATAAATCAGTTGCACATGATACTTGGGAGGATGATGCGCTTTATAGACAGATGAGGTTGCTTATCAACAGTGAAGGGTATGAACCTGTGGTAACTGTGGATTATGTGAGAGAGGCATATGTGTTGCCACTCTCGGATTTGCGAATTACTTTTGACAAACAGCTTGCATGGGGGCCGGTTAAGGAATGTTTGGAGAGGGAGCGCTATTTGCCCAACATTTTTGGAGAGCATGTGATTCTTGAAGTGAAATATAATGAATATTTGCCCGAACATATTAGAGCGATTCTTTCCGGGGCAGGTCTGGTGCAGACGGCAGCATCGAAATATGTGGCCTGTATGGAAGCGCAGATGGCTGCCAGAGGTTATTAATTCGAAGAGAGGATAAGTGCGTCGTAAGGTGCAGAAAAGGAGTGGACATGAATACATTAAAAGGAATATTGAAGGAAAATATTACCCAGATGGGTTTGGTGGAGACTTTGTCTTTGGAATATATTGTTCTGGTGTTGGGGACAGCTCTGATATGTGGTTTGATACTTTATATTGTGTACAAGCTGTTTTATCAGGGAGCAGTGTATTCTGAGAATTTTGGTTTGCTGATTGTGATGACCACATTGACAGTGGCATTTATTATCATGACTATTTCTTCTAATATCGTTTTGTCACTGGGTATGGTGGGTGCATTGTCTATTGTGCGTTTCCGTACAGCCGTAAAAGATCCTTTGGATGTGGGTTTTTTATTTTTGGCGATTGCTGCCGGTCTGACAGCGGGGGCCGGTCTGTTCTTTATTGCAGGTCTTGGAACAGTGGCAATCTGTGCGGTGTTTGTAGTTTTGCGTCAGATAGGAAGAGGGCGCACTACATATCTTCTTGTAACAGAGTATGAAAATACTGCGGAGGATGCGGTTTCTACTCTTTTGAATGGAACAAAGGGAAAGTTAAAATCCAAAGCAATGGATGGCAAGAGAGTGGAAATGACATGGTTGATTCGTAAGGATGCAGAGAAGACCTTGGCAGAAATGTTGAAGGTAGAGGGTGTGCGCAAAGCTACTTTGATTGCATATACAGGAGATGCTCAATATTAGTTTTTTGTCAAAAAAAGTTCTTATGAACCGTTTTTACGTCAAAAAGTATAGTTTTTCGCGATAAAATCGCCGTTTTTTGTTATAAATACGGTTGACAACACTCGACAAAAGATATAAACTGTGTCTTGTCAGGTTATTTTGTGAATTAGTGTAGCAAAGTAACCGTGAGGAGTTTAAGTAACTTGAGTTTAAGAAGGGAGATTGTCAATATGGCAGCAGCAAAGAAGACCGCTAAGCCTGTGGCAGTAGCAACTCCTGCTACAGAGTCCAAGGCAGAAGCAAAGAAGGTAGAAACCCCCGCAGCAGAAGTTAAGACCGAAGTTAAGGCAGAAGTTAAGGAAGCAAAGAAAGAGACTGCAAAGAAGGAAACTGCAAAGAAGGAGACTGTAAAGAAGGAAACCGCTAAGAAGGCGCCTGCTAAGAAGACTCCTGCTAAGAAGGAGACCAAGACTGCAGCAACTAAGACTGCAGCTAAGAAGGCAGCAGTTAAGGCAGAACTGCAGATTCAGTTTGCAGGTAAGTCCTATACTCAGGAGGATCTGGTTAAGATTGCTCAGGATGTATGGCAGTATGATTTGAATCAGAAGGTTTCTGACCTGAACAGTGTTGAGCTGTATGTAAAGCCTGAGGAGCAGGCAGTATACTACGTAATGAACAAGGAGTTCACCGGTAGCTTTGCTATCTAATAAAGAACATATAAAGAGCATTCGACAGTGTCGGATGCTCTTTTTCTTCTCATGTATTTGTTTGATTTATTCTTTTACAAGACTATCTTGTTTCTTCCGTGCTGTTTGCCGTAATAGAGTTTTTCGTCCGCAATTCGTATTACCTTTTGATAATTTCTGCCGGCACGTCCAATGGCTACGCCTACAGTAATGGTGACTTTAATCTGATGTTCGGCGGTTTCGATTACGGTTTCTTCTACACGTTTTCTAAGGCTTTCCATCAAGGGCTGGACTGTTTCAATGGTTGCATTCGGAAAGTATAAGATAAATTCTTCGCCGCCCCAACGTACAGCCAGATTGTCCGGACCAACAGTTTCCTTCATAAATTCAGCCAGTTTAGATAAAACAACATCTCCCACAGCATGTCCGTAGGTATCATTAACTTTTTTGAAATAATCAATGTCTAAAAGGCATACAATGTAGTCTGTCTTGGAGGTGTTAGCGTTTTGTTCCATTTGACGCTCTAGAAAACGGCGGTTGTAAAGACCTGTAAGCGCGTCATGATACATGTTGTATCGCATGAATTCCTCCATGGTGTCCTTACGCTTGGAATAGAGAATGGTTGCTGCCAGACTGATTCCGGAGGTGATGGCAAGGTTAATCAGGTAAAAGATGGTTTGATAGGGTTCAACACGGGTATGAATGTCAGCAAGGTTAAAACCGGTGATGCGGACAAAACCTTCTGATGCAAAGGCAGCCGCTATTCCCATAGCCTGATAAATAAATCGTTTGTTGCCTGCGGAAGGGACCAGATAGAATATGGAAGCTGACATGCCAACTGCATAAAGGAAAAATCCGGAGTCGGAACCCACGGCAATGTTACTTATAATAGAAAAGAACAGAATCTCGAAAAAGGAGATTGCCATTGTTTTCTCAGAGGTATCTTTTCTAATAAATAAAAAGAAAGCGTAAAAGCTGGTGCTAAGAAAATTGATTAATGCCAACGTTTCGGTAGCCAATAAACAAAAAACACAAAAATATAGTGAGTGAACTAAAAGACAAAGCAATAAAAAGAGCTGATTTCGATTGTCTGTTGCCCATTCTATGAAGTTGTTAAATTTTTCTTTGATTTTTGTCATATGTTTATCCTGTATACTTTTTAGTTGTATCACACTAAAGTATTTTTAATTATATCAAAATTGGGGGAAACAGGCAATGTGCTTTTTTATAAATGTTGGTCAGAATATTTGGCAAAATATACAAAATATGATACCATAGCGATTAGAAACAAGCTTAGATTTGTGCTAAATTGCGCAGAAAAGAGGAAATTATGATACCGAAGGACCCGGTAATGCTTTTGAGTTTTATAAATCTGAAATTACGTGATTATTATGGGAATCTGGAGAGTCTGTGTGAGGATTTGGATGTGGACAGAGAGGCTTTGGAGGAAAAACTTCATACCATAGATTATCATTATGATAAGGAGCGGAATCAATTTGTGTAAAAAGGGGACGAGATGTCATATCTGTATAGGATGTGGGCGCTGTTTTATCGAAGAAGAGAATGCGCGACAGGGTATTTCTTTTGTGATGCAAAATAGCGTGGGTATGCAAAGCTTCACGGATGTTTGTGCATATCATCAAGGAAAAAGACTTGTGACAGTGGATATCGGCACTACCACTATTGCCATGCAGCTTCACAGAATAGATGGAACGGTGGAGGATTGTTATGCGCAGGTGAATCCTCAGACAAAATATGGTGCAGATGTGTTGTCACGCATTGAGGCAGCGACTGATTCGAAGGTAGCGACAGAGTTGCAGGCAATGGTTCAGGAAGTGTTACAGCGTGGGTTTGAGCAATTTCAGGGCAGGCTAAAAAAGGAAGAAAAGCTTTGGGCGGTGATTGCGGCCAATACAACCATGACCTACCTGCTTATGGGGTATGATTCCGAGGAACTTGGAAGAGCTCCTTTTCATGCAAAGCATTTAGATTATACCGTTGCAACGGTCTGTGGAGTGGAGTGTTTGATTTGTCCCGGATTGTCTGCCTTTGTGGGTGGAGATATTTTTGCAGGTATGGTAGCCTGTGATATGTGGAAAAAGGATGAGATGACCCTGTTAATTGATTTAGGTACGAATGGTGAGATGGTACTGGGAAACCGCTATGGCTGTCTTGCCTGTTCCACTGCGGCAGGTCCTGCCTTTGAGGGTGGTGTGAATAAAGGTGTCTGGGGAGCGGATATGATTCGTATTCTGGAGAAGCTTTTGCAGGAAGAGATTATGGATGAGACAGGACTGTTGGAAGATTCCTATTTTGACAATGGAGTGCGTGTGGGAGATGTATGTGTAACACAGCAGTCTATCCGTGCAGTGCAGCTTGCCAAGGGAGCGATTCGTGCCGGAATTGAGATTCTTGTAGGGGAATATGGCATTTCCTTTGGTGATATTGATAAGGTGGTGCTGGCTGGTGGTTTTGGATATTATTTGAATCCTTCTTCGGCGGCTACGATCGGTTTGTTGCCACAGGAGCTTGCAGGGAAGACAGTTGCCGGAGGAAATACGGCACTGGCAGGGGCTTCGAAGCTTGGCTGTGATTATCTGCATCGGGGAGAAGTATGTTTTGAGGAATATGACCGGGAGAAGGTGCGGGTGCTGAATCTGGCACAGAGACCGGAATTTGAGGAGCTATATCTGGGGTATTTGGATTTTGTATAGTCAATTTGAGAGCTGCATATAACGGAGTGACTTTGAGGTTTGTGGGAGGCAAAAGGATATGCACTATGTAAAGGCAAAAGGAATTTTATCTGCCCAAAATGGAATGAATTTATATCGGGGCTGTTCCCATGGTTGCATTTACTGTGATTCCAGAAGTAAGTGCTATCACATAGAACACGCCTTTGAGGATATCGAGGTCAAGGAAAACGCTTTGGAACTTTTGGAGCATGCACTGAAGCACAAGCGCCAGAAATGTATGATAGGAACCGGTTCCATGACAGACCCATACATTCCTTTGGAGATGGAGCTTGGATATGTTAGAAAGACATTGGAGTTGATTGATAAATATGGCTTTGGTTTTGCTGTGCAAACGAAGTCAGACCGGATTTTGCGAGATATAGATTTGCTACAGAAAATTAATCAGAAGACAAAGTGTGTAGTTCAGATGACTTTGACAACTGCAGATGAGGAGTTGTGTGCAAAGCTGGAGCCCAATGTTTGCACCACGCAGAAACGCTTTGAAGTGCTAAAAAAGCTACGCGACGTAAATGTACCTACAGTTGTGTGGCTTGACCCAATATTGCCCTTTATTAACGATACGGAGGAGAATATTTCGGGGCTTCTGGATATGTGTGTTGAGGCAAAGGTTTACGGAATTATCTGTTTTGGTATGGGACTCACCTTGCGCGAAGGGAACAGAGAGTATTTTTATAAGCAGCTGGATAAGCTGTTCCCCGGAATGAAGGAAAAATATATACATACTTATGGCAATCAATATGAGGTGAACAGTCCCAATAATGCTGAGCTGATGCGTCTTTTTCATCAAAGGTGTGATGAGCATGGAATAGTTCACGATAATAAACAGATTTTCCGGTATCTTCATGCATTTGAGGAGAAGGAGCGAGCGGAGCAGTTGAGCCTGTGGGATTTGTAAGGATGGATTATGATATCTGCCAATTCAAATCGAATTACTTTTTTTAATTCCTCCAAAGGAAGCTCTACCTGGTAACCGATTTTGCCGGCACTGAAAATAAAAGTGTCAAAATCGGCAGCAGTCAAATGAATTACTGTTTTGAATTGTTTCTTCATACCAATAGGCGAGCATCCGCCATGGATATATCCGGTCAGGGGCAAAAGCTCCTTGGATTTAATCATGCTGATACTTTTCTCGCCTACGGCTTTGGCTGCCTTTTTTAAATCCAGTTCCTGCTCAACAGGAATCATGAATACATAATTGTTTTTCGTGGCTCCTATGGTCACCAAAGTCTTGAATACCCGGTTGGGGTCCTGTCCCAGAGCTGTGGCAACTTCCACACCGCTGATGGCTTCCGTGGCGGTGTAGTCGTGACTGATGTAGTTAATTTTCTTCTGGTCCAATGTACGCATGACATTGGTTTTCTCGATGTTCTTTTTCATAATGCCTCCATAAAGCTTATTGTAGTAATGTAAATCTATTTTTTTCGAAAGTAAGCAATCCTTCCTTACGCATTTTACATAGTTCATTAGACATCGCACTGCGGTCCACAGACAGAAAGTCGGCAAGCTGCTGGCGATTAAAAGGGATGTGGAATGTCGAACTATTCTGTTTTCGGGCCTGTTCGGATAAATAAGAAATTAATTTTTCGCGGGTGCTTCGTTTGGCCATGTGTCCAAGTTTTTGAACAAGCTTTCTGTTTTTCTCGGATATGGCAAAAAACAAGTTTTGCACCACAGTTGTGTGGAAACGACAAGCAGAAGAGCAAACGGTCAAAATCCTTTTGACATCAAAAAAGATTACTGCGCTATCTTCAACGGCAACCACATCGTTTAGGAGTGCGCCACTTTCCGGCGCAACATATGCTTCGCCAAACATCTCGCCGATTCCGATAATGTTGATAATGCTACGATTTCCCCAATAGTCATCCCGCTGGATGTGGAGGCTCCCCTCTACCAGAACAGTGATAGAGTTGATATGTTCTCCATGACGAAATACATATTCTCCCTTATTGTAGGTACAAAGTCTGGCTTGCAGGCAATTGAGCATGGTTGCAATTTCGGCTTCGCCCACTCCGGCAAATAGTTGTGTTTTTTGCAAAACTGGAATATATTGCTTCATAATATTCACCACTTTGTTGTAAAAACAACAGAATTGTTTTTGTTATCATAATATAATCCTTACAGTAAGTCAATGAAGTATACACAATTATAGGAGGATTTAATCAATGGATAATAAGATGTTTTGTTTTCAATGTGAACAAACTGCAGGCTGTAATGCCTGCACCGGAGCTGCCGGTGTCTGTGGCAAGAAGGCAGATACCGCAGCATTACAGGATAAATTGACCGGAGCCTTGATTGGACTTTCCCGTGTAGTGGAAGGCAGTGGGACATTAGTTTCCAAGTCAACGGATAAGTTGATGCTGGAGGGTTTGTTTACAACGATTACAAACGTAAATTTTAATGATGAGAAAATTATAGCGCTGATTAATCAGGTGGAAGAAGAGAAACATAAGCTGGTTTCAAACTGTTCTGTTTGTGCTTCAAATAGGGAGAAAGTGGATAACTACGATATGCAGAAATTGTGGGATGCGGATGAAGATATTCGTTCGCTAAAGTCGCTGACTCTGTTTGGAATCAGAGGTATGGCAGCCTATGCTTATCATGCAATGGTGCTTGGTTACTCGGATGAAGAAGTGAACAAATTTTTCTATAAAGCCCTTATGGTTATTGGTATGGATTGGGGCATGGAAGAGCTGTTGCCTGTGGTGATGGAAGTGGGCGAGGTCAATTTGAAATGTATGGCTTTGCTTGATAGAGCGAATACAGAGACTTATGGTAATCCTGTTCCTACTGAGGTAACATTAACAATAGAAAAAGGTCCGTTTATTGTAATTACCGGCCATGATTTGTATGATTTGAAACAGCTTTTGGAGCAGACGCAAAATAAAGGCATCAATATTTATACACATGGTGAAATGTTGCCGGCCCATGCTTATCCGGAGCTGAAAAAATATCCTCACTTAAAAGGTAATTTCGGTACGGCATGGCAGAATCAGCAGAGGGAATTTGCTCAGATTCCTGCGCCCATTCTCTTTACCACTAATTGCTTAATGCCGCCGAGGGATGGTTATGCAGATCGCGTGTTTACTACAGAAGTAGTATCATTTCCCAATATTCCTCATATTGGAGAAGACAAGGATTTTACAGCGGTTATTGAGAAAGCGTTGGAGCTTGGCGGTTATTCCACGGACATGCATTTTGGTGGCATAAACGGTGGGGAGAAGGTTATGACAGGATTTGCCCACAACAGTGTTTTGTCTGCGGCGGATAAGATTATCGAAGCTGTTAAGGCAGGGGCAATCAGGCATTTCTTCCTGGTAGGTGGCTGTGATGGTGCCAAGCCCGGTCGTAACTACTATACGGAGTTTGTTAAGCAGACACCGGCTGACAGCGTGGTTTTGACGCTCGCCTGTGGTAAATATCGTTTTAACGACCTTGAACTGGGCACTATTAGTGAATTTCCCCGTATTATGGATATGGGACAGTGTAATGATGCGTACAGTGCCATCAAGGTGGCATCCGCCCTTGCGGAAGCATTTGAGTGTGGAGTCAATGATTTGCCGCTCTCCATGGTGCTGTCATGGTATGAGCAGAAGGCAGTCTGCATTTTGTTGACGCTTCTGCATCTTGGAATCAAGAATATTTTGCTTGGACCTTCACTTCCGGCATTTGTATCACCCAATGTGCTCAATTTCCTTGTGGAAAATTTTAACATTGCACCAATTACTACGCCGGAAGAAGATATCGAAAAAATACTTGGATAAAACGCAGGCGGCAGGGCTAATGCCCTGCCGCTAAATTCTAGAAATTGCATTCGTCTATTGTGTTGGTCAATTCTGCCCATCTGGCGGATAGTAGTTTCGCATAGAGCAAGGAATCCAGTCCGTAATTGCCCAAAGAGTATCCATCATTAACTTCCACCAATATGGTTGCACCTGAATCGGTCACGCCAAAATCCATGGCATACGCCGCCGGTGCAGTGGCGTAATTTTTTACAGCAGAACAAACAGTATAGTTTTCCAGTTCAGCAGGATAATCTATGTCATTGACAGCAATTCCCAGCTGTTCGAGCCGTTCTTTTACTCTACCCACACCGCCGACGATAATGTCCTCCGGGTTGCTGTTACTTAATTCATCTTTGGTGTGGAAAAGAATGGTTTCTACACCCATTTGGTTAAAGCCCTCCAAAGCGGTATAGGCGTTTTTGTTATAAGGTATGTAGTTTTTGTTGCATTGAATGAAAGCTCTCATATTTTCTCCAATTTATAATTTACAATATCAAGCAGTAAATACATGGCATTTTCCAACCAAAAAGCAGGGCAATCCCTGAGATGTGTTTATACATTTCTTGGTTCATATAAGTATTCCTCCGCTTTTACCAACATTTTCTCGGTCTATGCAAAAAAACTTGTGTTTTAGAATCCTTTTTTTCTTCTTTTTCATATGAAAAATACAAAAAGGCAGTCAAAAAAGTATCTACACAGAAAAATGTTCTCTTCAGGTCCACTTTTTACCTAAAAAGTGATTCTGGTGCAACAAAAATTATCTATAGACCGAGCAGATAGAATATAGTAGCAAAATTTAATTCCTATCAATATATTTGGACGGAATTTTACACAAGATGGTACAATCTTGTTATATATAGTCTTCTTTTATTCCGTAAGATGCATTTCTTGTCCGATGACAATGGCTTTTGCATTTGTTTCATGTCCAATGTCTTTTGTAACTGCAATTGGCAGTTCATTTCCCGCGATTCTTTTAAGCAGCGTCTCCACATCAGGGGTACATTGTTCAGCATCCATTTGGGTAAAAGTTCCCAGAAGGATACCTGCTACCCTTTCAAAAGCTCCCAGCTGTTGTAACTGACACAGATAGGTTTCTATCTGTCCCGGGGTTCCGCTATAAGCTTCCAATAACAATATTTTGTCGGTTAAATTTGGCATGTAGGGCGTGCCCGCCAGCTTCAGAAAACAGCGTATGTTTCCACCCACTACAATTCCCTGCATCTCCTTTTGTTGAACAAAGCGGTAATCTATTTGAAACAAATCCGTTCCGCTCTCCAGAACCGTGTTTTGGAAATTTTGCACCTGCAGTTCCCGATAATCATAAATTAAATTCCGAATCTGATACAAAACAGAAGGCGTGCCTGTTTGGGCATAAATCGCATTAATCACCGTGGTTAAATCGCTGTATCCCCAAAACCTTTTGGAACTGCTAGCAATTACTTCATAATCCAGATAGGGCAGCACTCCGTTTGCCACATCTCCGCCGGAAATGTCAAATATTTCTGCAATGTCATCATCTTTATAGAAATTCATCAGGGCATCGGCCCGCTCGCTGGCAGTTCCGCTGAACACGGATTCCTTTTCATAAATGCAATCACTAAAAACAGGCTCAATCCCCATACTTAATAAGGTATCTTCTAACTGCCAAAGTTTTCCGGTAGTCGTTTTTTTCTGCCCGTTAGAGCAACCAACGATTCCAACTTTCATTTTATTTCTACTCATTTTTACCTCAAGAATAATTTATGGTTTTTTCGGAATATTGTTTGTCTATATAAATTTATTAGAGATGAAGGTTGGGTCTGGGTAAGTGATTTCGTTCCCTGAGACCCAAAATCAATGAAATTCATCTGATATTCAGCTTGATTTGGGTCTTAGAGAGGAAAATCATCTTGTGGGACCCGAGAACTTCATAAAATCTGGGTCTCAGAAAGCTTTTTTCTCTGTGTGGACCCAAATGAAGCTGAAAAAGCTTTTCCGAAAAGGGGCTTTCCTTGAAATACAGTATACCATTGATTCATATAATCTGCATTCTTTTTCTTAAATATCGACTTCATAATTATTTTAGATTTATTTTGGGTAAAATCTGTTGACAA
>CAYOGM010000006.1:15184-40158 GCA_964403595.1 uncultured Acetatifactor sp.
CTAGGTGATATTTTATGTAAGGAGGGTGTTAGCACTCCCTTCAATTGAGTGCTAACAAACGAAGAAAGGAGTGAGGGGATGCAGTTGGATGAGAGAAAAACCAAGATATTGCAGGCAATCATTCGCAATTACCTTGAGACCGGCGAACCGGTGGGTAGCAGAACCATTTCCAAGTACACTGACCTGAACCTGAGCTCCGCAACCATTCGCAATGAAATGGCTGATTTGGAGGAGATGGGCTATATTTTACAGCCTCACACCTCCGCAGGACGCATTCCTTCCGACAAGGGCTATCGCTTTTATGTGGACACTATGATGGAGGCCAAGGAGCGGGAAGTTACCGAGATGAAAGAGATGCTTATTGAGCGTCAGGACAGAATGGAGCAGATGCTTCAGCAAATGGCCAAGGTGCTTGCCAAGGATACGCAGTATGCGACTCTGATAACGACTCCTCAGACCAAGGGAAGTAAGGTCAAGTTTGTACAGCTGTCCAGAGTGGCACAGGGACAGATTCTGGCGGTTATTGTGGTAGAAGGCAATGTGATTAAGAATAATATTCTTTCCGTAAGAGAGGAGCTTTCTGATGAAACCCTTTTGAAGCTTAATATTTTGCTGAACACTAATCTGACAGGACTGTCAATTGCAGAGATTAATCTGGGAATGATAGCAGCCATGAAGCAGCAGGCGGGTATTCACAGTGATATCGTCAGCGAAGTGATTGATGCGGTGGCAGAGGCCATCAAGGCTGAGGATGATTTGGAGATTTATACCAGCGGTACCAACAATATTTTCCGGTATCCTGAGCTTGCAGATCATCAGAAGGCCAGCGAACTGATTAATACCTTTGAGGAAAAGGAACTATTGAATGAATTGATTCAGGATACCTTGTCTGAAGAAAATAACACCGGAATTCAGGTTTACATTGGTGATGAGACACCGGTAAAGAGCATGAAGGACTGTAGTGTGGTGACGGCTACCTACGAATTGGGTGAGGGTATGCGAGGTACTATCGGAATAGTAGGACCTAAGCGTATGGATTATGACAAGGTGGTAGGAACGCTAAAAACTTTGCAGAATAAGTTGGATGAACTTTATCGGGATAACGATTAAATGCAAGGTTTGGAATAAACGGCAGATAAACAGCCGATTAATAAATGTAGATAAACACACGTTTATGAAAGAAAATAACAGAAAGGCAGGTGCGGCATGGAGAATCAGGAAAAGGATTTGCAGGAAGAGCTGCAGGAGACCATGCAGGATGCGGACATAGAAGAGACTGATGCAGAAAACGCTGAAGAAGAAACCGCAGAAAGCGAAAATGCAGAAGGCGAAGGCAAGATGAGCTGGGCAGAGAAAAAGGCTGCCAAGAAACAGGAGAAAAAGGAAAAGAAAGATAAGACAGATGCTTATAAGGAGCAGATTGAGCAGCTTGAGGACAGGGTAAAACGTCAGATGGCTGAGTTCGAAAACTTCCGTAAGCGTACAGAGAAAGAAAAGCAGGCCATGTTTGAGACCGGTGCCAAGAGCGTAGTGGAGAAGATTCTTCCCGTGGTTGATAACTTTGAGAGAGGTCTGGCAACCGTTCCCGAGGACAAAATGGAAGACCCCTTCGTGGATGGAATGAACCGTATTTACAAACAGTTCCTTACAGAGCTTGAAAATATCGGCGTGAAGCCCATCGAGGCTGTGGGATGTGAGTTTGACCCCAACCTTCACAACGCAGTGATGCAGGTGGAGAGTGAGGAGTATGAGTCCGGTGTAGTGGCTCAAGAGTTGCAAAAAGGTTATACCTACCGTGACTCGGTCGTAAGACACAGTATGGTAGCGGTCACCCAGTGAGTCAAGACCATGTGAAATGTGCTTGCACAATGACACATGGATTTGACGAACGACGCAACATGGGCGTAGCCCGTAGCGAATGGGGCTCGCGTGAAACGCGAGGGGTGACATCATCAATATATTATAAAATCAGGAGGAAATAAAATGAGCAAAATTATCGGTATTGACTTAGGAACAACCAATAGCTGCGTAGCGGTTATGGAAGGTGGAAAGCCCACCGTTATCGCAAATGCAGAAGGTGCAAGAACTACACCTTCCGTAGTAGCTTTTACCAAGAACGGAGAGCGTCTGGTAGGTGAGCCTGCAAAGCGTCAGGCAGTTACCAACGCAGAGAAGACCATCGCGTCTATTAAGAGAGATATGGGTACTGACAATGGTCGTACCATCGATGACAAGAAGTATTCTCCCCAGCAGATTTCTGCTATGATTCTGCAGAAGCTTAAGGCAGATGCTGAGAGCTATCTGGGCGAGAAGGTAACGGAGGCAGTTATTACCGTTCCCGCATACTTCAATGATGCACAGCGTCAGGCAACCAAGGATGCAGGTAAGATTGCAGGTCTGGATGTAAGACGTATCATCAACGAGCCTACCGCAGCAGCACTTGCTTATGGTCTTGACAATGAGAAAGAGCAGAAGATTATGGTATACGACCTGGGTGGTGGTACCTTCGACGTATCCATCATCGAGATTGGTGACGGCGTAATCGAGGTTCTGGCTACCAATGGTGATACTCACCTTGGTGGTGATGATTTTGACAACAAGATTATTGACTGGATGGTAGCAGAGTTCAAGAAGTCTCAGGGCGTTGACCTTAGCAACGACAAGATGGCTATGCAGCGTCTGAAAGAGGCAGCTGAGAAGGCTAAGAAGGAGCTTTCCAGTGCAATGACTACCAATATTAACCTTCCCTTCATCAGCATGAATGAGAGCGGTCCTCTTCACTTTGATATGAACCTGAGCCGTGCACAGTTCGACGAGCTGACCAGAGATTTGGTTGAGAGAACTGCAATTCCTGTACAGAATGCAATGAAGGATGCAGGTTTGAACAATTCTGATTTGGGTCAGGTACTTTTGGTAGGTGGTTCCACACGTATCCCTGCCGTACAGGATAAGGTTAAGCAGCTCACCGGCAAGGAGCCTTCCAAGGCATTGAACCCTGATGAGTGTGTAGCACTTGGTGCTTCCGTACAGGGTGGTAAGCTGGCTGGTGATGCAGGAGCAGGCGAGATTCTGCTTCTGGATGTTACTCCTCTGTCTCTGTCCATCGAGACTGCAGGTGGTATTGCAACCAGACTGATTGAGAGAAATACAACTATTCCTACCAAGAAGAGCCAGGTATTCTCTACCTACTCTGACAATCAGACAGCTGTAGATATCAATGTAGTACAGGGTGAGAGACAGTTTGCAAGAGACAACAAGTCCCTTGGACAGTTCAGACTGGATGGTATTCCCCCTGCACCCAGAGGAATCCCTCAGATTGAGGTTACCTTTGATATCGATGCAAATGGTATTGTAAATGTATCCGCTAAGGATTTGGGCACCGGCAAGGAGCAGCGCATCACCATCACCGCAGGTTCCAATATGTCCGATGCAGATATTGAGAAGGCAGTTAAGGAAGCTGCTGAGTTCGAGGCACAGGATAAGAAGCGTAAAGAGGCTGTAGAGCTTAGAAACGAGACAGACTCCTTCGTATTCCAGACCGAGAAGGCTATGAACGATGTGGGCGACAAGATTTCTGAGAGCGATAAGTCTCAGGTACAGGCTGATCTGGATGCTGTAAAGGCAATTTTGGAGCGCACCAAGGACGCTGAGATGAGCGACAGCGATATGGATGAGCTGAGAGCAGCTAAGGAAAAACTTACCAATTCTGCACAGTCCCTGTTTACCAAGATGTATGAAAACATGCAGCAGGCACAGGGTGGTGCAGGCCCCGACATGAGCAATATGGGTGACATGGGTGCAAGTGCAGGTGCTTCCGCTCCCGAAGATGATGTAATTGACGGAGATTTCCGCGAAGTATAAGGAGTTTAGAGATGGCAGAACAGAAGAGAGACTATTATGAGGTTCTCGGTGTGGATAAAAGCGCCGATGAGGCGGCAATTAAAAAAGCATACCGTGTTCTTGCAAAGAAATATCATCCCGATATGAATCCCGGCGATGCTGAGGCGGAGAAAAAGTTCAAAGAGGCTTCAGAGGCCTAGGCAGTATTGAGCGACCCCGACAAGAAACGGCAGTATGACCAGTTTGGTCATGCTGCCTTCGACGGTGGTGCCGGAGGCGCAGGCGGATTTGACTTTAGTGGCGCAGATTTCAGCGATATTTTCGGTGATATTTTTGGTGATTTCTTTGGTGGTGGGCGCAGAAGCAGTGCCCGCAATAATGGTCCCATGAAGGGTGCAAATATTCGTACCAGCGTGCGGATTACCTTTGAGGAGGCAGTGTTTGGCTGTACCAAGGAAATTGATTTGACGGTTAAGGAAACCTGTAAGACCTGTAATGGCAATGGAGCAAAGCCCGGAACGAACCCTGAGACCTGTAGTAAATGTGGTGGTAAGGGACAGGTGGTTTACACCCAACAGTCCTTCTTTGGTACTGTTCGAAATGTACAGGCATGTCCTGACTGTCAGGGAAGTGGTAAAGTCATCAAAGAAAAGTGTCCTGATTGTCACGGAACCGGCTATATCCCTATGAAGAAGCGTTATGCAGTGCAGATTCCTGCAGGTATTGACCATGGTCAGTCCGTGCGTCAGCCCGGTCTTGGCGAGCCCGGTACTAATGGTGGTCCCAGAGGAGATGTGCTGGTTGAGGTTATTGTGGGAAGACACCCCATTTTCCAGAGACAGGACTTCAACATCTACTCCACTGTACCGGTATCCTTTGCAGTAGCTGCATTGGGTGGTGAAATCTATATCGATACTGTGGATGGCAAGGTGATTTACGACGTGAAGGCCGGAACCCAGACGGATACCAAGGTGCGTCTGAAGGGTAAAGGTGTTCCCTCCTGGAGAAATAAGGATGTCCGCGGTGATCACTATGTAACACTTGTGGTAACTGTGCCTGATAAGCTGAAAAACGAGGCCAAGGAGTTGTTGAAGCAGTTTGATGCTTTGACCGGAGATACCTTGAATGCCACCAAGTCCGGTGAGGATGCTGATAAAGACGGTAAGGATGGCAAAAAGAAAAAATTCTGGAATAAGTAATGTAAAAGGTATATGAACAGTTAGGTTGTCTTGAGGATAATCTAACTGTTTTTGTGTGGTTCTAAAGTGTTGAGCGAAGCTGTCCGATATAATCAATGTAGGTCTATCATTTGGTTGGAGGATTGCGAATGGTAATTTCTCATAATTTGGCAGCAATGAATGCGAACAGGCAATTTAATATAACCAATAAGCGCAAAAGTAGTGTGACGGAGAAGCTTTCTTCCGGTTATCGGGTAAACCGTGCTGCAGATGATGCAGCAGGATTGGCTATCTCTGAGAAAATGCGTCGTCAGATACGAGGCTTGCGTCAGGCTGCAGATAATGTGCAGGAAGGTATCAGCTATATTCAAGTGGCGGATGGTGCGTTGAATGAGGTGCATGATATTATGCAGCGAATGAATGAACTGGCAGTCAAATCCGCAAATGGAACATTGCAGGAAGAAGACAGAGAGTATATTGATGGCGAAGTACAGCATCTGAAATCTGAGTTGGATCGAATTTTTGATACGACTACTTTTAATGAAAGAAGAATTTGGGAACCGGATCCAAATGAAAAGGTTCCAATTGCCTATGAGAGAAAACAGGCTGTAACTTTTAAGTATAACTATAATAGTTTTGATGTTACGAATGATAACTGTGGAGTTTTGGCAAGCTCCGGATATAAGATTACTGCCGATGAAAATGGTGTGAATGTTTCGTGGATAGGATGGGATGGCACAAATTATCAGACAGAGACTATCGATTGGGATACTCTTGAAGCTAATAATTACACTTTTGAGATGAGTGATTATTTTGGAAGCAATGATGGAACCAATAAATTATATGATGCAAATGGTAATCCTGTTTTTAAGAATAAAATTTCCCTTTCTGTGGTAGAATCAGCCACGATTGATGATATTATTACCTGCATTGACGGAAGAGTTATGTCGTCCTATTCTTATGCCAGTATGCAGGGGCGTTTTGAAAATACAGATGGTAGCAGTGCTTCTAACGCATTTGGAACGTATTCCATGTATTTAGAGTATGAAGCAGCGTATGCATCGAATCATAATACAGGTGAAGTAAGTAGCTCCGTCAACGTAAGAGACTTTAATGCTGCTGATGATGCTTTTTTGGAACCAATGGATGAAAATGGAAATGTTATTAGTGCTTCCAGTACGAGCGGTAATATAACAAGTATTCCCAGTGCAGCCGTAAGTAAGGATGTCGCAGCTGCACAAACCAGTACAGATAAGTGGGAAATGTCTTTTTACATGGATGGTATTGGCAAAGTGACAGCCACTTCCAGTGCAGTAAGTTATTATGCAGGCTCTGATTTAGCGGCGGATGATTACGAACATTGGTGGGAATGGAGGTATATATACCAGAACGGTCAGGTTGTGGATAAATATCAGACAGCGATTTTACATTCTTCAAATGAGTACGGAGCAGGAACGCTGGGGTCAGTAATGGCGGCGTTAACCGGTTCGAAGGATACGACAACGCCGGGATTATTAACCAGTACCAATGGCGGAGATGCAGATGGCGGTGGTGTAATTCGACTTAGTTTTAAGTTGGAATCTGAGAATCCATATACATACGGTGATGGTAGAACATCTTCGCAAGTGGGTTCATTTGTTTTAAGTTTTTCAGTTAGTTCTTCTGACACGGAGCAGTCGGTATTGGACCGTATATCAGATGCATTGAGTTCGACTACTGTGTATGACCTGTATTCGAGTTCGGCAAATAATGATTCCGGATATATTTATAGTGCGACCGCCAAGACGCATGAGATAGATGTTCCTATCTATGCGGGAAAATGTAAATTGGTTATTCAAGCCGGGCCGGAGTCAGAGGATGATATTCCTATTATTTACGACTCATTAAGCACAATTTATTTGAAGCTTGATGACTTGAATGTACAGACCCCTGATGATTGTGATAAAGCTATCGAATCCATAAAGAATGCTATGACTATTGTTAGTCAGCAGAGAGCGGATTTTGGCGCATATCAGAATCGTTTGGAACACACGTATAACAATGACAAAAATGTGGAAGAGAACACACAATATGCGGAGTCGCAAATAAGAGATACCGATATGGCAAAGGCGATGGTAGAGTATTCCGGTCTTAATATTTTACAGCAGGCCGGCCAAGCCATGCTTGCACAGACTAATACAACGCAACAGGCGGTATTACATCTGTTACAGAGTATGTAAGAAAAGGAGTGTTGCTTCACAACTAAAATTTAGTTATGAAGTAATACTCCTTCTTGCTATTTATGATTGTCGGGTGGGCTACAGTCATTTGTTAATCCAGCAATATAATCAAGAGAAACGTTATAGAACTTCGCTAAAGTAATAGCTAATTCAAAGGGCAATTCGCGCTTCCCTGTTTCATAGTTGTGAAATAATCATTTGGGCATATGGAGAGGAGATTCACTCCTATGCCCAAATTTTTGCGTAATTATCAAAATAACAGTAACAAAAATGTAAGAATGAACGCTATGACGAACATCTATCGTCATAGCGTCTGATTTGTAATGCAAATTCGTTTTCTTTGGGCATAGCAAGTGAATTTTTCTGTATATGCCCATGGGGACATAAGATTCCGGACTTTTGTGAGTAGGCTGTAGGATTTCCTATGCCACAAGAAATAAAATCACACTTTATTCAAAATATTCCTTCAACATCGCATATTCTTCCTGCATGCGCTGGAAGGTTTCGGTGTCGCCTCCCTCCGCATCGGGATGGTAGGCTTTGCACAGAGATTTGTAGCGTTTTTCCAGCTTTTCCGGGGTGGTGCAGCCGGAGAAAAATACGGAGGATTTTACCGGATTGCTGTTGATTTCCAGCAATTTTTCGGCCATTTCTTTTACGTCCTCACGCTGCTTTTCCAGCTGTTGAATGCGGGGAATCATGCGCTTGAAACGGTCATAGGGAATACCGTTTTTGTAGCTGGAGCATTCTTCTACAATATCGGAGAGATTGCGGAAGTAGCTGCCCCAGGTGCTGCGAAGCAGGGCGTTGTCCTTGTTGTTAAGCACATCCTCTACCATGTCACCCAAGGTTTCTATGCTTGCAATATGCTCTTCAAGATTGCGCATATAGGCATCGCCTGTTTCCGCAAAATCATCATCCTTCTGCTCCAGACGAAGCTCGTTTTCACGAAGCTCGGCAATGTCCTCAGCCAGTTCCTCGCTAGTCATTTTAAGTTCCTGAGCCCACTCATACCATTCGATACCTAAAGACATCAGAACCAGAACAACCATACCAATCATGGCAAGGTACATGACAATTCCATACACAATGGAGAAGGTATCAAATTTACCGATAAAGTCGAATAACCCAATGCCAAAGGTGCTCTTCAAATGGTTGTGAGCACTGAGAAGACTGCCGGCTACAAGTAATACGGAAAGGATAATGGAAGCGGGCAGGGCAAAGGAAATGATGGTAATAATCAGCTTGTTAAAGAAACGCAAAATAGTGTAAAATAGGCAAAAAATTGCGTTGGGTACGCGCTTGCCGTTTAAACTGATGTACTGATAATCATTTTCACAGATTGCGAACAGTCTCAAAAAGCCTGTATAAGTGAGGTCGTAAATGATTTCAAAAAATCCGATGATGGCACTCCAAATAGCGGAGATAATAGCAGCTGCCACTTTCATTAGCAGAATAATAATAAAAATAATAAAGGAGCAGATAACCAAAAATACAATCAAATATACAATTGCCTGGAAGCCGCCGGAGGGATTTTTGAAAAATTCAAATCCTAACACCAACATCAGTGTCAGAAATAACATACTCAAAATGACAGCAACCTTTTCCAATGCTTTGGCAGTCAGTTTGCTTGCTGTTGCCAGCAAAAGAAGGGGTAATGCTATAATTGAGAGAAGATTAATCTTCAGTATTTTAAATGCTTTTTCCATTGTCTTCCCTCCTATTCTTCTTCAAATAATGCCAGTTCATAACGGATGCTTCGAATGGATGAATCACCGGCACCTAAGTTAATGGTCAGCTTATCGCCGGATTCGGGGTCATGATAGATGGCACTTGTGTCATCAAAGCCCATGCCATAGAGAAGGCTTCCGGTAAAGGAGTCGGGTTCGCCATAAACGCCATCTGTAGCGTTACAGACAGTCTTGGGTGCCATGCCCAAGGTGACACCCTGAGGGAATACCACATTATTTTTATAGACATAGATTCCTACCACAGTACAATTTTGCCAGTCAGCAGGAGTATCGGTCTGGTTCTGCAGAGTTAAAGTGATACCCATGTCAGTATCGGAAACTTCAATCTTGTCATAAGCAGCAACCTGACCCTCGTGGCTTAAATTAAGCTCTGAAATAATGGCAGAGCTGTCGGTGCGAAGATTCAATATCTTGCGATTTAACTGTATGATTCCGTCAAATTTCTCAGCCAGAATCATTTCGGGCATGGGCTGTACAGACATCCAGTGCTGAGTAAATGCTTCTGTGTCTTCCACCTTTACGCGGATGGAGACCGGCGCATCTGCGGAGAGGGTTGCACTTTCTCTGTCGGTTGTCAGCGAAAGACCAATATTGCTGGCATTGGTGGCATGAACACCATATACCTGATACACACCGGGATTTAAGAATATTTCCTTTTTGAAGGAGTTATCTTCGTTCAACACAACTTCGTAGAGTTTCTCGTTGGCAATGTTTTTCAGAGTTACAGTAACTGCAAAGTTTTCCTGCAAATTTTCCTCTAGCATGCTTAGTTCCTTGGGAATATCCACAAAGGAGATGATGCATTGGCAGTTGCCCTCATCCAGTTTGCCTTCCTTGCTACAGCCGGTGAGTGTGGCCAGCGCAAGAACTGTGATGAGTACAGAGAGCAGATGTTTCAATATTCTTTTCATATGTACACTCCTGTCTTTGTTTGGTAAATAAAAATATTCCAGTTCGATTATAGTTGGAAAACGCAAAAACGGCAAGGTTTATATTTAAATATCAGTAATTATTTGACACCAAAACAAGGATAGTTTACTATATCCTATAGGATATTTGGAAAACGAGGACGAGAATGAAATTTGTTAAATTAGACGATAAATGGAAAAGCAGATTATGGACCATAGGGCTGTGTATGATCATGGTTGTCAGTGTGGCACTGATGCTGACAATCTGTGGTGATGAGGGAATTGATTATGATGAAGCCTATAGTTTCAAAACAGCCAGAGATTACACTCATATAGGTATTGTACAGAAAATTATTGGCGACTTTGATACGGATGTGCCTCTGTATTATAATGTTCTTCGTTTCTGGATTGCATTGTTTGGCGGTATCGGACACAGATTCTATGCGGCAAGGCTTTTCTCGGTGGCGGGTGCCGTGGCATCCATGCTTTTGGGAATTACCATCATCCGAAAGCTGTGGGGAAATGGTACAGCGCTGTATTACATGATTGCAGTGGGAATGGCTCCTGCGTTGCTTCACGTGAGTATTAATATCCGCATGTATTCCTGGACTAATTTTCTGATAACCGCCAGCGCACTTTTGGCTTATTGCATTGTACAGAATCCGAGACGCAAAAGGTTGTGGATTGGATTGGTATTATGCACTATAGTGGCGTTGTTCAGCCATTATTTCACAGCGTTTTCTTATCTGCCGATTTACTTGTACTTATTGGTATCACTTTTTAAGTATGAAAGAAAACAGGTATGGAAGGTGTTTTGCTGTGGTTTTGCAGTTCTTGTGCCTTTATTTGTGTGGATGGTTGTTTCCGGCTTCTTTCATTTTGTGGAGGGAGATGGAAGCGAGGTAGAGATAAAGACCATGTCCTTGATGGGACTGTTGGAATATCTTTTTGAGACAGATATGCAATTTGCGCTGATTATCGGTGTGCTGCCTGTGATTGTAGCTCTTTTGGGTGGTATCTTCTTTATGAAAAACAGAGAGGATTACAGGTCAGAAAAAGGATTTGCCCTTACAAATGTAGTGTCTGTTTTTGCCATTTATTTGTTGGCACTTTTTGTCTCTTCATTTGCGGATCATTTCTTTACGGCAAGGCATGTTATGCACTCTACGGCGGTTATGTGGCTGGGAATTGCCATTATTTTGCCCCGTATTAACTGGCAGACTTATACTGCAGGTCTGGCGGTTTTAGTCAGCGTGTGTTATGTCAACTATCTGGATGAGTATGAACTGGCTTACCGCGATACGCCTTATCTGGAGAGTACCAAGGAATTTATTGCTCAGGAGATGGAGCCGGGGGATGTTGTCATTCATACCGTGGGTATGTACGCTACATTGTACAGCTGCTATATGCCGGAGCAGGAAATAATTTCCTGGAGGGATTTGGAGGAGGAAGACTTTGAGGCCTTAGAGGGTAAAAGAGTATGGTTCTTCCAGACGGATTATAACAAATATTTTTCGCAGGAAGTTATTGATAAGTATGGAATCACGGAAGAAAATATGGGACATTATGGATTTCAGATTATTCAGAACTTCACGGATTTTGATATTCTGCGGGTTGAGATAAGGGGTGCAGAATGAAGATAATTAAAAGGTTGTTGATTGCATTAATTGTTGCATGCATGCTCTGGGTGTGGCCGGTACATCCGTTTCGGGAAGTAGTGTCAGTAAATTCGGGCAATGAGGGGCATGAGATTTCAAAACCTCTTTTAGTAAATGAAAGTGCGGTTCAGTATTTTAAGGCACCGGACAACAATCTGATTCAGCTGGAGTTTGCGGTGGATTTTGATGAGAGGTATCCCAAGGAAGGACAGTTGTATTTTGAATTGTTGGATTCTGAGGGAGAGACAGTGTTTGCGGAAACCTTGGATTATGGAACGATGCCGGATTATAAATACAATGGGCCGGTTATCAATGTTCGTCTGAAAAAGGGAAAGCAGTATGCATATCGCATTACCAATCTGAATGTAACGGAGAATATGCCCTGTGTGGTTTATATTGTAAAGGAGCCTTTGTATTGTTTAAAAAGGGGTTCTCTTGAAATTGCAGGCGAGACGGTTCAGGGAGAGTTTCTCACCCGCATTACCACCAATAAGCCTTTGAATGCAGCCAATACACTGGCAATCTGGGGTTGTATTGGTATGGTAGGTTTTGGGGCATATGAGATTCTTGCATGGATTGAGAAAAATAGGGAAAATGCTTGGGGCCAAGCGAAAGAGGAAGCCGGAAGAAAAGGTAGGAAAAAGACAAAGCGCAGATAGAAAAAGGAGAAATAAATTATGAAATGGGTAAAATTTCGATTAAAGACGGTTACTGACATGGAGGACATCATCATCAGTACCCTTTATGAAATTGGTCTTGAGGGTGCGCAGATTGAGGACAAGATTCCCTTGACCGCACTGGAGAAGGAGCAGATGTTTGTGGATATCCTGCCCGACGGGCCCGAGGATGACGGTATAGCTTATCTGAATTTCTTTGTGGAGAAGCAGGAGGACGGAAGTCTGATTGTACAGGGCGAGGAAGTGGATGTGGACACCCTTCTGGGCCGCATTGAGAGTGAATTGGAAGATTTGAAGATGTTCTGTGATATCGGCGAGGGTACGGTCACTGTGGACGAGACAGAGGATATAGACTGGATTAACAACTGGAAGCAGTATTTCCATCAGTTTTATATTGATGACATCCTGGTGATTCCCTCATGGGAGGATATCAAGCCGGAAGATTCCGAGAAAATGGTGCTGCATATCGACCCCGGTACAGCATTCGGTACGGGTATGCATGAGACTACCCAGCTGTGTATCCGTCAGCTGCGCAAGTTCATTACTCCAGAGACGGAGCTTTTGGATGTGGGAACAGGTAGTGGTATTCTGGCTATTTTGTCCCTTATGTTCGGGGCAAAGCATGCGGTGGGTACGGATTTGGACCCCTGTGCGGTGGAGGCTGTGGCAGAGAATTGTGCAACCAATGGAATTGCTCCTGAGCAGTTTGAAATGATGATTGGTAATATCATCACTGACAAGGCAGTACAGGACAAGGTAGGTTACGAGTGCTATGATATTGTGGTAGCAAATATTCTGGCAGATGTGCTGGTGCCTCTGACGCCTGTGATTGTGAATCAGTTAAAGCCCGGTGGAATCTACATTACTTCCGGTATTATTGATGATAAAGAGCAGACCGTTGTGGATGCCGTGAAGGCAGCAGGTCTGGAAGTGCTGGAGGTTACTTACCAGGGCGAGTGGGTAAGCGTCACTGCGCAGAAGAAATAAGGACGGTGAAAGTATAAAATATGTACCAGTTTTTTGTAGAGCCCAATCAGATCAATGAAAATGACAAGCGAGTCGTTATTACCGGTGCGGATGTGAACCATATCAAAAACGTCCTGCGCATGAAGGTGGGCGAGGAGCTTGCCGTGAGCAATGGTATTGATGGCAGAGAGTATCGCTGCGGAATCATCTCTTTGGGAGAGGATGCGGTGGAATGTGAGCTTCGTTTTATCAAGGAGGATGCAGTGGAATTGCCTGTGAAGGTGACGCTGTTTCAGGGCTTGCCTAAAGCGGACAAGATGGAGCTGATTATTCAGAAGGCAGTGGAGTTGGGAGTCACAGAGATTGTGCCTGTGGCTACCAAGCGTTGCGTAGTGAAACTGGATGATAAGAAGGCTGTGTCCAAGGTTGCCCGTTGGCAGAGTATTGCCGAGGCGGCAGCCAAGCAGAGTAAGCGTGGAATTATCCCGCAGGTGCTACCGGTGCAGAGTTTTAAATTGGCACTGCAGCAGGCGGCAGAAATGGATGTGCGACTGATTCCTTATGAGCTGGCAAGTGGCATGGAGCACACCAGAGAACTTTTGGGAAGTCTTAAGCCGGGACAGAGTGTGGCAGTTTTTATTGGACCTGAGGGTGGATTTGAGGAAAGTGAGATTGCGCTGGCAGGGGAAAATGGTGTAGAATCAATTACGTTGGGGAAACGGATTCTGCGCACGGAGACTGCCGGAATGACCGTGCTTGCATGGATTGGATATTTGATGGAGCATTAATTTGTCCTATAACGGACCATTCCCGATTCGGGGGCATATGATATAGATAAGAAACAGATGAAGGAGAATCATCAATGGAAGTGTATTTGGACAATTCAGCCACTACCCGTGTCTTTGACGAAGTAGCTGAATTGATGAAGGTGTTGATGTGTGAGGATTATGGTAATCCCTCAAGCCTGCATAGAAAGGGTATGAAGGCAGAGACCCATGTTCGTTATGCAAAAGAAATTCTGGCGGGAATCCTGAAGGTAAATGAGAAGGAAATCTTTTTTACCTCCGGCGGAACGGAGTCAGATAATCTTGCATTAATTGGTTGCGCGATGGCCAATCAGAGGCGCGGTAAGCATTTAATTACAACGCGGATTGAGCATCCGGCCATTTTGCAGACCATGAAATATCTGGAGAGCCTTGGATTTGTTGTAAGCTATCTGCCGGTAGATAAAAGTGGGCGAATCCGCTTAGAGGATTTGGAAAGTACCATAACCTCGGAGACCATTTTGGTGTCTATCATGCACACCAATAATGAAGTAGGTGCACAGCAGCCCATAGCAGAGGCCGGTGCGCTGATTAAGCGCATCAATCCGGACACCCTGTTTCATGTGGATGCAGTGCAGGGTTTTGGCAAGGCCAAAATTCTCCCCAAGAAAATGAATATTGACCTACTGTCTGTCAGCGGACACAAGATTCATGGTCCTAAGGGAATTGGGTTCTTATATGTAGGAGAAAAGGTGAAAATCAATCCGATTAATCATGGAGGCGGTCAGCAGACCGGGCTTCGTTCCGGTACGGAGAATGTACCGGGAATTGCAGGGATGGCCAGGGCAGCACAGATACTTTACAGTAAATTGGATGAGGATGTGGAGCGGCTTTACCAATGTAAGCACCATTTTATAGAGGGCTTGAAACAGCTTGAGGGTGTGACGGTGAATGGTTTGTTGCCTGATGGAGGATATACCGAGGGTACGGCACCTCATGTGGTCAGTGCGTCTTTTGCAGGGGTGAGAAGTGAAGTGCTGCTGCATACACTGGAGGATGCAGGCGTTTATGTGTCTGCCGGAAGTGCCTGCTCGGCCCACAAGCCTCAGCCTTCTGCAACACTGAAGGCTATGGGCGCGGATAAATCTACTTTGGAATCCACCATCCGGTTTAGTTTTTCTGTTTTTACCACAATAGAAGAATTGGACTATACACTACAGATTTTATATGATAAAATTCCAATGCTGCGCAAATATACCCGCAAGGCGTAATGTATAACAGCACAGAAGGAACAGGCTGCCTGAGGGCAGTATGACAGGAGGAAGATATGTTTACAGCATTTTTGATAAAATATGCAGAAATCGGTATCAAGGGAAGAAATCGTCATCTGTTTGAGGATGCACTGATTCAGCAGATTAAGTACGCACTGAAAAAATGTGAAGGAAAGTTTTTGATTCACAAGACTCAGGGCCGTATCCATGTGGATGCCCAGACTGAGTTTGATTTTGATGAGGTTGTGGAGCATTTGCAGAGAGTATTCGGTATTTCCGGCATCTGTCCCGTTGTGTATGTGGAGGATGAAGGATTTGAGAAGCTTTGTGATACGGTGATTCAGTATCTTGCGGATGTTTATACTGACCGCAATAAGACCTTTAAAGTGAATGCCCGCCGTGCCCGCAAAAATTATCCTAAGGAGTCCATGGAGATTAACATGGATATGGGTGAGGCAATTTTGAATGCGTATCCTGAGATGAAGGTGGATGTCCACAATCCTGACATTATGCTGAATATTGAGATTCGCGAAAAGATTTATATTTATTCCGAAATAATTCCGGGACCCGGAGGAATGCCCGTAGGTACAGGCGGAAAGGCAATGCTTCTTTTGTCCGGCGGCATTGACTCTCCGGTGGCCGGTTACATGATAGCCAAGCGTGGTGTGAAAATTGATGCAGTATATTTCCACGCTCCGCCCTACACCAGCGACAGAGCCAAGCAGAAGGTGGTGGATTTGGCGAGAATCGTTTCCCGCTATACCGGACCTATTTATCTGCATGTGATTAATTTTACGGACATTCAGCTTTATATTCATGAGAAATGCCCTCATGAGGAGCTGACTATTATCATGCGTCGCTATATGATGCGTATTGCGGAACATATTGCCAAGGAGACTGAGTGTCAGGGACTGATTACCGGTGAGAGTATCGGTCAGGTAGCTTCCCAGACCATGAGCTCTCTCATTGCTACCAATGAGGTGTGTGAGCTTCCTGTATATCGTCCGTTGATTGGTTTTGATAAGCAGGAAATCGTGGAGGTTTCTGAGAAAATCGGCACCTTCGAGACTTCAATCCAGCCCTTCGAGGACTGCTGTACCATCTTTGTGGCAAAGCATCCCGTAACCAAGCCCAATGTGAATGTCATCCGCAAGCATGAGCGTTACTTGGATGAGAAGATTGATGAGCTGGTGAAGACAGCTTTGGAGACCGATGAATTGATTATTGTGAGCGAGTAAATGAGGAATCCCAATTTTATCGCGCACATTGGGGTTTGACACAAAAAGAATGCCTCAGGGAGATTGCGTTCCCTAAGGCATTCCTATTGTTTTCATGTAAATTGGTTATTTGATTCGGATTAAACCATGTAAGGCTTCAAAACAGCCAAAACCGCATCGATGTTATCCTCAGCATGGATGTTGAGGTCGATGGTCTTGGAAAGATCCAGGCTGAAGATGCCCATGATGGACTTAGCATCGATAACGTATCTGCCGGATACCAAATCAAAATCGTAATCAAACTTAGTGATATCGTTTACAAAAGACTTTACCTTGTCGATAGAGTTTAAAGAAATCTGAACTGTTTTCATAATAGTTACCTCCTAAAATAAATGTGTGTCATACCTTCATGATTCATAATAATTGCAAAGACACTAAAAGTCAATGCCCAAACAATACAAAAAAATCGAGGATTTTCGCATGAAAAGTGTAGCCTTTCACAACCTTGGATGCAAGGTTAACTCATATGAATTGGATGTAATGCAACAAATGCTGGAAGAAAAAGGGTACAAAATTGTACCTTTTGATCAAATTGCCGATATTTATATCATAAATACTTGTACAGTGACCAATATTGCTGACAGAAAAAGTCGTCAGATGCTCCATCGAGCCAAACAGCGCAACCCTGAGGCTGTTGTGGTGGCCGTGGGCTGTTATGTCCAGACGGACAGCGAGGGTGTGCAGATGGATGAGAGTATCGATCTGGCCATCGGCAACAATCGTAAAAAGGATTTGGTGCCTATTTTGGAGGCTTTTTTGGAGGAACGGGGACTGCAGGATGCGCAATCTGCTGAGCCGGGGAACTCCGGAAGAGAGGGGAAAAGGGTTGTGGACAAGACCCTGCATGGAACAACCATTATCGATATCAATGCATCTTGTGATTATGAGGAGATGACATTGACCAAGACTGCGGAGCATACCCGCGCTTATATTAAGATTCAGGACGGATGCAATCAGTTCTGTTCTTACTGTGTGATTCCTTATGCCAGAGGAAGAGTGCGCAGCAGACAGGCGGAGGATATTCTGGCGGAAATCAAAGGTTTGGTGGCGAATGGCTATCGGGAGGTGGTTATTACCGGTATACACATCAGCTCTTATGGTATTGATTTTGATGGCAGTAAACATTATTCCGGAGACAGTTATTTGATTGATTTGCTGGAACAGATTCATGAGATAGAGGGGTTGGACCGCATTCGCCTGGGCTCGCTGGAGCCTCGTATTGTCACGGAAGAAGCTGCAAAACGTCTTGCGGCAATGCCCAAGTTGTGTCCGCATTTCCATCTTTCTTTGCAGAGTGGATGCGATGAGACCTTGAAGCGAATGAATAGACAGTACACCACCGGGGAATACTTGCAGGGGGTGGAATATCTTAGAAAATATTTTGAACATCCTGCCATTACCACAGATGTGATTGTGGGCTTTCCGGGCGAGACCGAGGAGGAATTTGCTGAGACCAAGGCGTTTTTGGAGCAGATAAAATTCTTTGAGACACATATTTTCAAATATTCCAGACGTGCGGGTACCAGAGCGGATAAAATGCCTAATCAGCTTACAGAGAAGCAAAAAGGAGTCAGGAGTGAAGTGCTTTTTGTAATGGAAGCTAAGCATTCACATGAGTTTCGGGCAGATTACATCGGCAAAAATGCAGAGATTCTTTGGGAAGATAAGCGAGAGATTGCAGGCGCAAATTATTGGGTTGGACATACAGCAGACTATGTGAAGGTGGCTGTGGCAGCAGGTGAGGAGAATCTGTCGAACCGGATTTCTACAGTGTGTATTACCGACTTTCTGACGGAGGAAATATTGCTGGGGCATAGAAAATAGTGCGAAAACAGTGAAAGAGGATTGAATTTTTCGTTATAATGAGGTAAGATGTAAAGAAATAGGTTAAATTGGACGAGGTATGTCCGAACGGATATAAGAAGGATGAGACTATGCGAGATTTGGAAAGTACACAGTATTTTAAAGTAGAAACAGAACCCGAGACAGGTGTAAAGGTAGTTTTGGCCACCGTGTATGAGGCATTGACAGAGAAGGGCTACAATCCGGTAAATCAGATTGTTGGTTATATTATGAGTGGCGATCCGACCTATATTACCAGCCACAAGAGTGCAAGAAGCCTGATTATGAAGGTGGAGCGTGATGAGCTGGTGGAGGAGCTTCTGGCAGAGTACATTAAGAACAATAACTGGAAGTAGGAGGAAATATCCATGCGTATAATGGGCTTGGATTTTGGCTCAAAGACCGTAGGCGTTGCTGTAAGCGATGCCTTACTTATGACGGCTCAAGGTGTGGAGATTATCCGTCGCAAGGAGGAAAATAAACTTCGTCAGACCTTGGCAAGGATTGAGGAATTGATTGTAGAGTACGAGGTTGAGGAAATCGTGTTGGGTCTGCCTAAGCACATGAATGGTACTGAGGGCGTGCGTGTGGAGCTTACGGAAGAATTTAAGGAGAAGCTGGAGCGCAGAACGGGGCTTCCGGTTACCTTTTGGGATGAGAGACTGACCACAGTTTCGGCAGACAGAACTATGATGGAGGCAGGTATCCGAAGAGAGAATCGCAAGGATTATGTGGACATGCTTGCGGCTACTTTTATATTGCAGGGATATCTGGATAGACGCAGCAATGAGAAAAAGGCCGTAGAGGCTTCAGGGAGTCAGGATGAGTAAATTAGAAAAGATTACTTTTAACGGAGACGGCGAAGACGCTGTAGAATTTTATGTATTGGAGCAGACCAGAATTGGTGGCTACAATTATATTTTGGTAACGGATTTTGAAGAGGGAGACGGAGAGGCATTGATTTTGAAGGATATGTCTCAGGATGGTGACGAGGAGAGTCTTTTTACCATTGTTTCTGATGAACAGGAGCTTCTGGCAGTTTCCGGTGTGTTTGCGGACATGCTGGAGGATGTTGAATTTGTACAGGATGAGGACTAATTGGTTCTTTCGGCAGGTGAAGTTCCTATGGACCACGAATGATTTGCCGCAGAGAGGCGGTTATTTATAATATTTATATTTTTATGTAAAATGAATTTGGAGGAAATTTTGTGAAGAAAAAAGAGAATATTGCGACTTCGGGTCTGAAGGTAATTCCTTTGGGGGGTCTGGAGCAAATCGGTATGAATATTACTGCCTTCGAGTATGAGGACAGTATTATTGTGGTGGACTGCGGTCTGTCATTCCCTGCGGACGACATGCTGGGAATTGACCTGGTAATCCCCGATGTAACTTATTTGAAGAATAATATCGAGAAGGTTAAAGGCTTTGTGATTACTCACGGACATGAGGATCATATTGGTGCGTTGGCTTATGTGTTGAGAGATATCAATGTACCTATTTATGCTACGCGTCTGACTATGGGTATCATCGAGAATAAGTTGAATGAACATGGTATGATGAAGACTACCAAGCGTAAGGTGGTGAAATTCGGACAATCCATCAATCTGGGACAGTTCCGTGTAGAATTCATTAAGACCAATCATAGTATTGTAGATGCGGCTGCGTTGGCGATTTATTCCCCTGCGGGTATTGTAGTTCATACCGGTGATTTTAAGGTGGATTATACGCCTGTATATGGTGATGCTATTGATTTGCAGCGTTTTGCAGAGTTGGGTAAAAAGGGTGTACTGGCACTGATGTGCGACTCCACCAATGCGGAGCGTCCCGGCTATACCGCGTCTGAGAAGACGGTGGGTAAGGCCTTTGACACCTTGTTTAACGAGCACAAGAATACCCGTATCTTTGTTGCGACTTTTGCTTCCAATGTGGACAGAGTACAGCAGATTATTAATACCGCATACAAATTCGGGCGCAAGGTCAGTGTGGAAGGCCGCAGTATGGTAAATATTATCGAGACTGCGCGGAATCTGGATTGTATCAGCATTCCGGAGAATACATTGATAGATATTGATCAGATGAAAAATTTCCCTCCCGAACAGCAGGTGATTATCACCACCGGAAGTCAGGGGGAGAGCATGGCAGCGTTGTCACGTATGGCCAATAATATGCACCGTAAGATTACGATTGGTGCAGGTGATACGGTTATTTTCTCATCCAGTCCCATTCCGGGTAATGAGAAGGCTGTAACCAAGATAATTAATGAGTTGCAGCGTAAGGGAGCGGATGTTGTGTTCCAGGATACTCATGTATCCGGACATGCCTGCCAGGAGGAAATCAAGCTGATTTATACTCTGACACATCCCAAGTATGCAATTCCTGTACATGGTGAGTACAAGCATCTCAAGGCACAGGCAAAGATTGCGGAGAGTCTGGGTATTGAAAAGGATAATATTTTTATTCTGTCCTCAGGTGATGTATTGGAGCTCACAAATGAGAAGGCCAAGGTTGCCGGAAAGGTTCCTACCGGCGCAATTCTTGTGGATGGTCTTGGTGTGGGTGATGTAGGAAACGTAGTTTTGAGAGACCGTCAGCATCTGGCAGAGGACGGTATTATGATTGTGGTGATGAGTCTGGAGAGAGCCAGCGGTGAGCTGGTGGCAGGACCGGATATCGTATCCCGTGGTTTTGTCTATGTGAGGGAGTCGGACGAGCTGATTGAGGAGGCTCGCATGACGGTAGATGAAGCGCTTCAGAACTGTTTGGACAAGGGTATTACAGACTGGGGTAAGCTGAAATCTGTTACTAAGGATGTACTCAGTGATTATGTATGGAAGAAGACCAAGAGAAGACCTATGATTCTTCCGATTATCATGGAAGTCTAAAGATAAAACATTTGTGTGGGGGGAGCCTGATGGATAATAAAGTGGAAAAGTCCCTGCAGGGGCTGATTGCAGATATCCTTGACTCAGAGATTTATGTAGCATATCAAAAGCAGCTTGCGCTTGTGAAAGAGCAAGAGGGCTTAAAAGAAAAAATTGATGAATTTCGCACTCGAAATTTGGCGCTTCAGACCGGAGAACATACAACCTTTGAACAGTTAGAATGTTTTGAGAGAGAGTATGAAGACTTTCGGGAAAATCCGCTGGTGGATGATTTTTTGGCAGCAGAGCTTGCATTATGCAGAATGTTGCAGAAGGTGAACCGGCTTTTGGTAGAAGCTATTGATTTTGAGTAATTGTGTTTGTAGTAGGAAGGGAAATGCCATGAAAACCGGAAAATTAGTGACAGCTGTTTTAGGAGCAATCCTGAAGGTGGTTGTGGTTGTAGCCGTGGTGTATATCATTTATCGCGGAGCCACTATGGGTTATGATTACGGATACCGTATTTTTACAGAGCCGGCGATGTCCTCCGGTGAGGGACGTACTGTAGAGGTTGTTTTGAAACCGGATATGTCTGCCATGGAAGTAGGGCAGATGATGGAGGATAAGGGGCTTAGCAGGGATGCAAAACTGTTTGCTTTGCAGTATCTGCTTTCGGAGTATAAAGAAGAGGTGAAGCCCGGAACCTATGAGGTAAGTACTTCTATGACTGCTGAGGAAATTATGGCAGCCATGGTGCCTGCCCAGACTGAAGAGACGAATGTAGGGGAGTAAACAGATGATTATTGATGAGAGAATGTCAGCCTTTATCGATTCAATGGATAGGGGCAACACTCCCTTTTTGGACGAGATAGAAGAATATGCTTTGCAGACGCAGGTGCCTGTCATTCGTAAATCTATGCAGCAGCTCCTGCGCTTTCTGCTTACCTTTTCAAAGCCGAAGAACATCCTGGAGGTCGGGACTGCCATCGGCTTTTCTGCGTTATTGATGAGTGAATATGCGCCGAAGGATTGCCATATCACAACTATTGAAAAATACGAGAAAAGGATTCCGCAAGCCCGTGCCAATTTTGAAAAGGCAGGCAAGGCAGAACAGATTACCTTGTTGGAGGGAGATGCTGCGGATGTTTTGAAGGAGCTGGAAGGCAGTTTTGACTTGATTTTTATGGATGCTGCCAAAGGACAATATATTCATTTTATGCCGGATATTTTAAGACTTCTGGCACCGGGGGGCTTGTTAATATCTGATAATGTGTTGCAGGACGGAGATATCATTGAATCCCGGTTTGCTGTGACTAGAAGGAACAGAACCATACATACCCGTATGAGGGATTATTTGTATGAGCTGACCCATCATTCTGAGCTTGAGACCACGATTTTGCCCGTGGGGGATGGCGTGACATTGAGTGTGAAGAAGTAATTGATAAGAAGTAGAAATGTGAGAAAACGTAGAAAATAAATTCCAGAAATAATAGATAGGAGAGACAGACAATGGGTTCCGTTTTATCAAGAAAAGTTGAACTCTTAATCCCCGCCAGCAGCCTTGAGGTGTTAAGGACTGCGGTAATGTTCGGAGCAGATGCTGTATATATCGGTGGTGAGGCTTTTGGACTGCGCGCCAAGGCCAAAAATTTCTCCATGGAGGAGATGGCAGAGGGTATTGCTTTTGCTCATGCCCATGATGTAAAGGTCTATGTGACCGCCAATATTCTGGCTCATAATGATGACTTGGAGGGGGCTGCTGCTTACTTTGCAGAGCTGAAAAATATGAAGCCTGAGCCTCCCGATGCGTTAATTATATCAGACCCCGGCATGTTTACCATTGCCAAGGAGGTATGGCCCGAGGTGGAGGTTCACATTTCCACTCAGGCCAACAACACCAATTATCAGACCTATCAGTTCTGGTGGAAGATGGGAGCCAAGCGTGTAGTTTCCGCAAGGGAGCTTTCCTTGAAGGAAATCAAGGAAATTCGTGAGCGCATCCCTGAGGAGATGGAGATTGAGAGCTTTATTCATGGTGCCATGTGTATCTCCTATTCCGGACGTTGCCTTCTCAGCAATTATTTTACCGGTCGCGATGCTAATCAGGGAGCCTGTACCCATCCCTGTCGTTGGAAATATGCGGTGATGGAGGAGTCCAGACCCGGAGAATATCTGCCGGTTTATGAGAACGAGCGAGGCACTTATATTTTTAATTCCAAGGATTTGTGCATGATTGAGTATATCCCTGAGATTCTGGAGGCAGGAATCGACAGTCTCAAGATTGAGGGACGTATGAAGACGGCTCTTTATGTGGCAACGGTGGCAAGAACCTACCGTAAGGCAATTGACGATTATTTGGAGAGCCCGGAAAAATATCGTGCCAATATGGACTGGTACAAGGCGGAGATTGCCAAGTGTACCTATCGTCAGTTTACCACCGGATTTTATTTTGGTAAGCCCAATGAAGAGACCCAGATTTACGACAGCAATACCTATGTGAATGAATACATTTATCTGGGGATTGTGGAGCAGGTAGAGGATGGTATGGCGCAGATTACCCAACGCAACAAGTTTAGCGTAGGGGATGTGATTGAGGTGATGAAGCCGGACGGAAGCAATGTATCAGCCAAGGTAGCAGCGTTGTATGACGGCGAGCATAATGCCGTGGAGAGTGCACCTCATCCTCAACAGAAGCTTTATGTGGACTTGGAAGATGCTGAGAATGGTGGAAAGGTAGAGATATCCCAGTACGATTTGCTACGTGTTCACAATAAATAGTAAACGATTTTTAAAATAAGTATTGCAATTTGTTCAAAATTAATTTAGAGTACCATATTATAGGAAAAGTGGTTACTTCAGTCCCCGGCCAAGGCTTATGGGACAAGAAAGGAAGAATTAAGATGAGTGACATTTTGAATGTGGAAGAGATTTTTGCCAGTAAAGTATTCACTCTTGGCAAAATGAAGGAGAGACTGCCCAAGAACGTCTACAAGGAATTAAAGAGAATTATGGACCAGGGCGGCGAGTTGTCTCTGGCAACAGCAGATGTTGTAGCCAAGGCTATGAAGGATTGGGCTGTTGAGAACGGCGCAACCCATTTCACTCATTGGTTCCAACCACTGACAGGAATTACTGCTGAGAAGCATGATGCATTTGTGACCCATCCCGATGCGGAGGGTAGAATGCTTTTGGAGTTCTCCGGCAAGGAGTTGATTAAGGGTGAGCCCGATGCTTCCTCCTTCCCTTCCGGTGGAATTCGTGCAACCTTCGAGGCAAGAGGATATACAGTGTGGGATATTACTTCTCCCGCTTTCTTAAAGGAGGATGCAACAGGTGTGATTCTGTGCATTCCTACTGCGTTTTGCTCTTATAAGGGTGAGGCGCTTGATAAGAAGACACCTCTTCTTCGTTCTATGGAGGCTGTAAGCCATCAGGCACTGAGAATTGTGAGACTTTTCGGTGACGCTACTGCCACCAAGGTTACTCCCAGTGTAGGTGCAGAGCAGGAGTATTTCCTGATTGACAGACAGAAATATTTGCAGAGAGATGATTTGATTTTTACAGGCCGAACTCTGTTTGGTGTTCCCGGACCTAAGGGTCAGGAGATGGACGACCATTATTTTGGTACCATTCGTGAGAGAGTCGGTTCCTATATGAAGGATTTGAATGTGGAGTTGTGGAAGCTCGGCGTAACTGCCAAGACACAGCACAATGAGGTGGCACCTGCACAGCACGAGCTGGCACCCATTTACGAGACAGCCA